>NZ_JBSHDX010000006.1:0-270681 GCF_053616535.1 Brevundimonas sp. NPDC055812
ACGATGCGGCGGGTCGCGCCGTCCACGCGATAGAAGCCGGCCTCGAAGGCGCGGCCGCCCAGGTCGGTCTGATCCAGCCGGTCCATGGTCTCGATCAGCAGGTCGGACAGGACCCGCTCTACGTCCTCGGGCGCCGAGATCGGCTCGAAGAAGACGCGGTCGACGATCACGGGCGCAGGCGGGCGATGCGGGGTGATGCGCATGTCCTCGTCGCCCAGAACCCGCGCCAGTCGGGTCGGGAAGTCGGCGCCGAAGCGGGCGGCCAGGGGCGCGCGGGGCCGGTCGTCCAGGTCGCCCAGCCGCTTCAGGCCCAGACGGCGCAGGGCCTCGTCCTCCCTGTCCGAAAGCTCCAGGGCGGCGACCGGCAGGCGGCGCGCGGCGGCGCGGTCCTGGCCGGGCTCGAACCGGCCGTCGGAGCCGAAGCGAGCCAGGGCGCGAGCGACCTGGGGCGTGCCGGCCAATGCGCATCGCGTCTGAAGGCCGGCGCGTTCGGCCCGCGCCTGGACCGTCTGCATCAGGCCCGTCTCTCCGCCGAACAGGTGGGCGCAGCCGGTCACGTCCAGCATCAGACCGTGCGGCGGGTCCAGCGCAATCATGGGGGTGAAGCGGCCGAAATCCTCCAGCACCCGTGCCAGCAGGGCGTCGTCGAGGTCCGGTCGATGGGCGACGACGCGCAAGGCGGGCGTTCGCGCTCTTGCATCGGCCAGGGCCAAGCCGGGGATCAGTCCCGCCCGCGCCGCCGCCGGATCGACGGCCGCCAGCCTCAGCGCGCCCTTGATCTTCTCAGCCAGGACGACCGGCGACGCATCCTCAGGCGGCGCGTCGTCCCGCTGCTCCTGACGCCGCAGCCGGTCGCTGGGCAGCCAGGGGAACCAGGCCGCCAGATAGCGGCGCGGGCGGGCGGAAGGTTCGCTGTTCACGATCCCACTCCATGATCCAGGTTCCGGTCGCCCCGCCGCCGCGCCGCCGCAGCAGGGTCGCGGAAAAAGACGGCCGCCCCGGCGCTCCGCCTTCCAGAGGCTCTGAAGCGCAGGACGCCACCGACCAGCGGGTCTCGACCGCGCTGGGGCAGGGCAAGGCGCCCGCCCGCGCCAGGAACAGGGTCGCGCCGCTCGTCTCGGCCGCCAGAGCCAATCGCCGGCTGGCCGTCAGGTTGAAGGCCTTGGCCTCGCCCCAGGCGCTCAACAGCACGGCGCCCACGGCGGGACTGCGCAGGGCTTCTTCGCCCACCGCCAGCAGGGTCTGCACGTCGCGCGTCCGCACCAGCAGCAGGTCGCGCGGCGACAAGCCCATTTCATGCAGGCCGGGCCCATGCGGCCGTCCCGCCTCCTGGGCCATCATCTCATGCAGGCCCCAGACGATAGGCCGCCCCGCCGCCGCCCGCAGCGCCATGCCCAGGCCGAAAGCGTTGACGGCCGCTGCATCGGCAGGCGCTGCGGCGTAGAGATCATGCAGAACGCCCGTAGCCAGCGGCGCAAAGGCGTCGCCGCCTCCCGCGCGCACGCCTGCGCCGACGCGACGACCGCCGGCCCGATCCAGGGCCTCCAGGCGAGTCTTCAGCGCCGCTAGAGCGTCAGGCTGAGAATGAATGTTCCGCATATGTTCTTATATGCGCGCCAACCCCCTGGGGGAGTCAAGCGAAGCGGGAGACAAGACTCGATACGGTCACTGACAACGACCGATCCTGGCGTTTGGTTGGCCTCAATCCCCACTTCGCCGTCGTGCAAACGCGGGCGTGTCTGATGCTTCCAGCCGAACACCCGCCCCGACCACCTCGTCCGCAGGCAGAAACACCACGCCTAGATTCTGAAGCACTGTGACCAACAAGTTGGCGTTGGCGCGGTTGATGGGGGCGAAGTCGTTCGTCGCTTCGGCGCGCTTGATGGTGTTCACGGCTAGGCCGGTGCGCTCCGACAGGTCCAGGACCGACAGATTTAGAAGGCCTCGGGCGCCTCGCAGTTGGGCGCCTGTGGGGTGGTTGGGGGAGCGCGCTCGAGGTGTCTTCATAATTAAATTTGACTCTTTAGACTCATTTTGAATTCATGGACTCATTATCAACCTGGAGTCTTATCTGTCCATGAAGAACCAATTCGAATTGAATTGTCCCATTCACGGAGCCCAGCTGAAGCGCGCGGACTGTCGGCGCTGCAACGCTCTCTATATGAGCGCCTATATGCGCCAGCGGCGGCGTCGCGACCCGGTTGCGGCCTTGCTGGACCGGGCACGAGAAAGGGCGGTGCGCCTGGGCTTGCCGTTCAATCTGCGCAGTCGCGACGTGGTGGTGCCGCCGGTTTGCCCCGTGCTCGGCGTGCCGCTGGCGGCAGGTTCCGAACGGTCGAGCGGATCGCCTTCGCTGGACCGCATCAGGCCCGCCCAAGGTTATGTGCGCGGGAATGTTCGCGTGATCAGCGACCGCGCCAATCGCCTCAAGGGCGCCTGTACGCAGGAGCAGGCCAAAGAACGCGCTCGGTCGGCGCCGCCGCCGCGTCGACCTGATCTGGAAAAGATCGCGGCCTATATCGAACGGGAGGAACTTTTGGCGGAGGTGCGCCGGAAGGCCGCGCAAGGCGGTCGTGCAGGCGCCGAATGGGAGAAGGTGGCGATCTTTTTGGACAGGACGTTTGTTTCTGCAGAGTGGTTGCAGAAAAAATAGAAGAGGTGCGGTCCAGATCAAGACCAATCAGCAGTGGATTAGCAGAGTGGAACTATATGTTACCTCACCTGTAACCATTCACCGACCAGTGAGAAGATCAAGCGGATCAACTTTCAGGACCTCTGCGATTCGCTCTATGACACCCAGCGTTGGGTTCCTTTGTCCGCGCTCTAGCTGCCCCAGGTAGCTGTAGGCCAGCCCGACCTCATGAGCGAGCGTTTCCAGAGTCATTTCCCGCTCACGCCGGATACGCCTTACATTTTCGCCAAGAACCTGGGCCATTCGCATCGCCCAAAGCGCAAGGAAATCTTCACCTTCATCCAGTCATTATAGTGACTAAATTGGGAGGGCGTGATGGAAGCTGTGGTTGTTATGTGTCTGGCCGCCTTAGTGTGGTTCGGTCGATGGATACATTTGCGGCTTCGTGTGACCGAAGTACGGGTCGATGAGCTCCGCAGAGATTTAGATAGTCTGTCTGAACGACAAACGGTCAAATTCCCGGAATTTGGCCGACGCTTACAACGGCCTGATGTGAAAGAGATCGCGCGCTCGTAAATGGGTCGGCTTCTAATATCGCAGCGCGCGTGGAGGCACTAAGAACGTGATCTGCTGATATGCGCATATCATTTCTTAACAAAAACAATAAGATAAGTGATTTTTCTTGTTGCAATCGGAACGCTGTTCGGTATATATGAACGGCGACGACAAATGACGCCCGTCGGGGTGTCTGTCCCGGTATCCCGCCGGTCGCCTTGCGATTGTCGTCTCTGACGATCGAGTTCGCTGTTTTGTCCCATGTAGAGCGTTATCTTCACGGCCGCGGGTCTGACGCCATCACGTCTTCGACCCCGCTTCGCCTGTCTGTGGCGGCGCGTCTCGCCTTTCCTGACGGCTCCGTCTCGGTGCGCACGCTGCGGTTGGAGGCCAGCCGAGGGCGCCTGGTCATCGAACGGATCGGCAACAAGGATTTCACCACTCTGGCCGCCATCGAAGCGATGAGGGAAATGTGCCGCGTCCCGCCCAACCCCCGCGCCTCTATCTGCGTGAACGAAAGGGCCGAGAGGCCCGCTATGTCATCCTCGACCGTGGACGTGAAATCGGCACGGGCTTTGGCGAGTCGGACCAGCGAGGCGCTGAAGAGGCGTTCGGCTGCTATCTAGCTGACAAGCACCGGCCTGATTTTGGCGATGGCCACCCGTCTAAGGTCGCGGTCGCCGACGCGCTGACCTATTATCTGGAATCTCTGCGGGACGATCATTCCGGTCCGGAGCCCTATCATGTCGACCGTCTGCTGGAGGGTTTGGGCGACCAGACCTGCGACGCCATCAACATCGAAGCCTGCCGCACGTATGTGAAGGCGAGAACCAGCGGCGCCCATGGGCGCAGGCCGGTGGTGGAGGCCACCGCCCGGCGTGAACTCGAGACCCTGGCGGCCGCGCTGAACCTGCTCCATCGGCATGGAAAACTGGATCGGCCGATCCCGATCGCGAAGCCGGATGCGGGGCAGCCCAATGAGCGTTGGCTCACGCGGATGGAAGCGGCGCGGCTTCTGCGCGGGGCATTGGGGTATGAGGCGGTCGGCGTTGACGATCAGGGCGGCGTCGAGGCGTGGCGTCGTGTCGCCGAGCCCAACTATCATGTGGCCCGTTTCATTCTGATCGCCCTCTATACGGCGACGCGCCATTCGGCCGTTTTGGCTCTGCGCTGGACGCGGAGCCCGACGGCAGGCTCGGTCGATCTGGTCACGGAAACCATCCATCGTCGGGGCTCTGCGGAACGGGAAACGCGGAAGCGTCGGCCGCCCTGTCCGATCCCGCATCGGCTGATGCCGCACCTGCGGCGATGGCGTCGGCTGACGATCCATGGCCCGTGCGAATACGAAGGGGAAATCATCCAGCGTCAGCGCAGCGGCTTTGAAAGCGCCAAGGAGCGGGCGGGCCTGGGTGCGGACGTGACGCCCCATACGCTGAAGCACACCTGCATTACCTGGCTGCTTCAGAAGGGGGTGCCGACCTGGCAGGTCGCCGGCTTCACCGGCACCAGCGAGGGGCTGATCACCAGGGTCTATGGGCACCACAGCCCGAACTACATGGAAGAGGCGCGCTCAGCGATTGGTCGGCGATGACCTGGGCGGGGAGCGTTTCATGGGCGTTTCCTGGGCAGGGCGACTTCCCGAGTAGGGAGCAGTTCCAAAAAGCCTAAGGAAAAGAATGGTGGACGCGACAGGGATTGAACCTGTGACCCCTACGATGTCAACGTAGTGCTCTCCCGCTGAGCTACGCGTCCGCCTGTTCTGCGGCCCCTCGGCGTGTGCGCCGGTGGGCGGGAAGGCGGCGTCTATAACCCGCCGTTTGCGGGGGCTGCAAGGGGCTTTGACGCCTTTGTTCGACTTTTCTTTCGGTTAGGCCGCGATCATGCGTTCGACCTCGTTCACCAGGTCGCGCAGGTGGACGGGTTTGGACAGGACCTTGGCCTGGGGCGAGGCCTGGGCGGCGCTGAGGGCGACCGCCGCGAAGCCGGTGATGAACATGATGCGCAGGCCCGGCTGGCGGGCGGCGGCGACGCGGGCGACCTCGATGCCGTCGGCGCCCGGCATGACGATGTCGGTCAGCAGCAGGTCATAGGGACCCTGGTCCAGGGCGTCGATGGCGTCGTCGCCGTTTTCGCAGGCCACGACCTCGTGGTCGGCCCGCTCCAGGGCGCGGGTCAGGAAGCCGCGAAGAGAATTGTCGTCTTCGGCCAGAAGAATGCGCGCCATGATCGAATCGAAACCGTTGGGAAATTGGCGGCCAGCCTAGGCCCTGCGGAGTAAACCGGCGGTGAAGACGACGACGGGCGCAACGGCTTCGGGCGCGCCTTTCGCGACAAAGCAGGCTATGGCCAAGGCATGGATGCGCATCAGCCGCCCTTCTGGATCGTTCCGGCCGAGGCCGGGCGGGCGACGCCTCTGGTGTTCGCCTCGCCGCACTCGGGCGACCTCTATCCCGAGGACATGGAGGCGGCGGCCTCGATGCGCGCGGTCCGCAGCGCCGAGGACGCGGCCGTCGATCAGTTGATCGATGGGGGGCCGGCAGAAGGCGCGGCCCTGATCGCGGCGCGGATCGGTCGAGCCTACGTCGATCTGAACCGGGCGCCGGACGAGTGGGATCCGGCGCTGATCACGGACGCCGTCGCGCCGCGCGCCAGCGCCAAGGCCCAGGCGGGGTACGGCGTGGTGGCGCGATTGGCGGGGGACGGCACGCCGCTCTACGATCGACGGCTGACGTGGCGCGAGGCCGAGGCGAGGGTGGCGCGGGTCCATGCGCCCTATCATGCGGCCTTGCAGGAGATGATGGAGACGGCGCGGGCGCGGTTCGGGCGAGCGGTGCTGATCGACTGGCACTCCATGCCGGCGCGGGCGACGAACGGGGCGGTGGACGTGGTGCTGGGCGATCGACACGGGACCAGTTGCGAGGCGTTGCTGACGCGGCGGCTGCGGCGGCTGTTCGAGGCGCAGGGGCTGACGGTCGGCCTGAACCGGCCCTATGCGGGCGGCTATGCGACCCAGCGCTGGGGGCGGCCGGACGAGGGCTTTCAGGCGATCCAGGTGGAGCTGAGCCGGGGTCTGTACTGGGATGAGGCGGCCTGGGCGCCCTCGCCGGGCTGGACGCGATGTCGCTCGGCCTTGCGGCGGGTCATCGCCGGCCTGTGCGCGGACCAGAGCGCCTGACGACCGCGAACGAGGCAAAAAAAGAGCCGCGCCAAACGGCGCGGCTTTGGAAAGTCTATAGGGAGGAAACGCCCAGGAAGGGCAAGACGCTCGAAAGCGTCGAAAAACAAGTTAGTTTGCAGCGCACAAAAATACAAGCGCCGAGTCAATCTTATACAATCACGGGGTGTTACGAAGTCTGACGTCGCCTCTCGGCGGCGCGAGGCGGCGATGACGATTTCGCAGATGCGAGATAATCATCCGCGTTCAAGCAGACGGCGGGCCTGGCGAATGGCGCTGGCGGCGGGCGAGGCCAGCTGACGCCAGGCCAGAAGGGCGAACACCGACACCGCGCCCAGCATCAGCCACAGCGGCCCGAACAACCAGGCGGCGGCGGCCAGGGCGAAATAATAGCCGCGAACGCCCTGGTTGAAATTGGTCAGTGCGGGGTTCAGCAACCGCCCCACGGCGCGGCCATAGGCGACGCGATCGGCCTCTTCGTGGATTTCCGGCGCGGCGCCGATCAGGGCCAGGGTGTAGTTCAGCTGGCGCAAGGCCCAGATGAAGTCGAGGAAACCGCGCGCCAGGCAGACCAGAACCAGGGCCAGCTTAGCCTCCATCAGGCGCGGAGCGACGGGCTCGGCCCCGACGGCGGCGAAACCGCGCATCGCCGCCTCGCCCCCGAACAGCACCCCGGCCACGGCGGCGATCAGCAGCAGATTGGTCGAGGCGAAGAAGGAGGCCGAGTTGATCGAATGGCCCATCAACTGGCTGTCGATCAGCCGCATCTCGCGATGGGTCATGGCGCGCATCCAGGCGTCGCGCACCGACAGCATGTCCATGTTGAGCGAGCCGCTGCGCCGCGCCACCAGGCGGATCAGCGGGCCATAGCCCAGCCAGGCGACGACGAAGACGAACAGGGCGATCCAATCGAACAGACTCATGTCTGGATTGACGCCACGTCAGCCGCCGCAAGGCAAGCGTGATCGCCGCGACGCTTGCCGTAAAGCCGCGCAAAGCTTATCACGCGCGTCAATTCTCCCCGTTCGCACCTGCAATAAGAGCGTACCATGAACATCGACGCCATCCCGGTCGGCCCTAACGCGCCGTGGGACATCAACGTCATCATCGAAATTCCGCAGGGCGGACTGCCGGTGAAGTATGAGATGGACAAGGAGTCGGGCGCCCTGTTCGTCGACCGCTTCCTGCACACCGCCATGTACTATCCGGGCAACTACGGCTTTGTGCCGCACACCCTGTCGGACGACGGCGATCCCTGCGACGTGATCGTGCTGAACCCGACGCCGGTGGTGCCCGGCTGCGTCATCCGTTCGCGCCCGATCGGCGTGCTGAAGATGGTCGATGAAGCTGGCGGCGACGAAAAGATTCTGGCTGTGCCGGTCGACAAGCTGAACCCCTACTACACCGAGGTCTCCAGCTACCGTCAGCTGCCCGCCATCCTGATCGAGCAGATCGAGCACTTCTTCACCCGCTACAAGGATCTGGAGAAGGGCAAGTCGGTCAAGGTCAACGGCTGGGGCGACGCCGGCGAAGCCGCAGAACTGATCGCGGCGGGCATGAAGGCTCACCAGGCCAAGCTGGCCGCCAAGGCCGACGCCGCCGCCTGAGGCGAGCCTGTCTGAATAGAGAAAGACCCCGTCGGGCGAGCCGGCGGGGTCTTTTTTGTGCGTTGCCGCTCGTCCCATTGAGCGCCGTTTCTGAAGGGGAGGGAGAGGGTCAGCCCTTCGCCCGGAACGCCGCGATCGCCTCGACAGTCTGGCGCACCTTGGCCTCGATGCCGGCCCAGTCGCGCGCCTGAATGGCGGCCTCGGTAATCAGCTTGGAGCCCATGCCGGTCGCCACGATGCCGGCCCCGAACCATTTGGCGATGGAGGCTTCGTCCGGGTCGACGCCGCCCGTCGGCATGATCTTGCTCCAGGGCATGGGGCCCAGAACCGCCTTGACGAAGTCTGGCCCGCCGACGGAGGCGCCGGGGAACAGTTTGACGATCTCGCAGCCCAGCTCCTGCGCCTCGGAGATGTCGCGCACCGAGCCGCAGCCGGGCGAATAGGCCACCTGTCGCCGATTGCAGACCCTGGCGACGTCGGGAACCAGGCAGGGGCTGATGACGAAGCGCGCGCCCGAGGCCAGGTAGAGGGCCGCCGTCGGCGCATCCAGGATCGAGCCCACGCCCATGATGATGTCGGGATCCGTGCGGCTGAATTCCTTGGACAGGGCGGTGAAGGTCTCCCAGGCGAAGTCGCCGCGGTTGGTGAACTCGATCGCCTTGGCGCCGCCGCGGGCGCAGGCCCGGATCACCTCGGCGCAGACCTCCTGGTCGGGGTGATAGAAGACCGGCACCACGCCCTGGGTTTCAAGGGCGGTCAGCACGCTGAGGCGGTCGTGGCGCATGGAGGTCTCCTTCAAGATCCGAGGCCCGCAGATCGGCGCGCGACGCCCCTGACGTCAAGGGTAACCGGGATCAATCCTGGTAAGCGCCGCTATTCGGCGGTCGCCAGCTCCACCAGCCGCTTCACCATGGCGCTGTCGGGATCGGCCAGCGGGTCCAGGACGGTGAAGTGGTCGGCGCCCTCCACGATCTCGACGCGGGTATCGGCGCCCTTGCCGCCCCAGGCGGCGGCCATCTCGCGGCTCTGGCGCACGAACTCATTGCTCTCCTCGCCGCCGACCCAGCAGTCCAGCGCCGTGCCGCCGGGCGTCGAGCCGTTCGGCGCGGGCCAGTGAATGGGCGACAGCGCGCGCGCGATCGGCGCGTCCAGTCCCAGGGCTTCGTTCAGCGAGGTGTGGACCAGCGGCTCCAGATCGAACACGCCCGAGATCGCCAGCGCCGCCCGCGCTCGGCCCTCGGACAGCATCCCCGCCGCCATATGGCCGCCGACCGAATGGCCGAAGACCAGCGGCCGCTTGCCGGTGCGGGCGCGGACCGCTTCCGTCGCCTCGCGCATCTGGCTGATGATCTTGCCGACCGAGACGGCGGGCGCGAGATCGTATCCCGGCACGGCGACGCTGATTCCATGCTCCAGCAGGGCGGGCGCGACCCAGGCGAACCAGCCCCGATCCAACGACTGCCAATAGCCGCCGTGTATGAAGACGGCGACCGGCGCGCCGGACCCGGCATCGAACCACTCCATCTTCTGCCGTTCGGACGGGCCGTATTCGATCGTCTCGGGCCGACGGGCGTCGATCACCCGCAGCGAGTCCTTGCGCCAGCGGTCCAGGATAGCGGGGTGCCCCGGCACGCGGGCGCGGTTGTTATAGGCCGCCTCATAGGCCGCGGCCCGTTCCATCGTCAGCGTCGCCTCGGGCGACAAAGCCTTACCCATGTCGTCTCCATCCGCTAGAGACCTCCACTTGAACGGGAGGCTTGAAGGCCATGATGACCGCCATTTTCGTCTTCATCAAATGCGAGTTGGGCCATGCCCACGATGTTGCGGCCGATCTGGTCGACAATGTCGAGAATGTGAGCGAGGTCTATTCGACCTCGGGCCAGCACGACCTGCTGGCCAAGTTCCAACTGCACCGGGACGCCGACATCGGCGCCTTCGTCACCAAGCAGGTGCAGACGCGTCCGCACATCCGCGACACCTTCACCGTCATCACCTTCTCCCCCTTCATGCCCACCAAGAAGTAGGTTCCGTTTCCAAAAAGGACCGGCTAGCGTCCTCTCCAAGCAAGAACGCGAGGGAGGGCGGCCATGGCCGATCTGGAGACGTTCCGCGCCGAGACGCGCGCCTGGCTGGAGGCGAACTGCCCGCCTGAATGTCGCGGCGCCGCGCCGGGCGAGGCCGAGATGGTCTGGGGCGGCCGCAACGCCGTCTTCCCGACTCCTGCGCACAAGGTCTGGCTGGACCGCATGGCCGAGCGCGGCTGGACCGCGCCGGAATGGCCGCGCGAATACGGCGGCGGCGGGCTGAACCGCGAGGAGGCCAAGGTGCTGGCGTCGGAGATGCGCCGCATCAAGGCGCGGCCGCCGCTCTACAGCTTCGGCGTCTGGATGCTGGGCCCGGCGCTTTTGGCCTTCGGCACGGAAGAGCAGAAGCAGCGCTTCCTGCCGCCCATCGTGCGCGGCGAAATCCGCTGGTGCCAGGGCTATTCCGAGCCGGGCGCCGGGTCCGACCTCGCCTCCATCCAGACCCGCGCCGTGGATCAGGGCGACCACTGGATCGTCAACGGCCAGAAGATCTGGACGTCCTACGCCGACAAGGCCGACTGGATCTTCTGCCTGGTCCGCACCGACCCCGAGGCGCCCAAGCATCTGGGCATCAGCTTCGTCCTGTTCGACATGGCGACGCCGGGCGTGACGACGCGGCCCATCACCCTGATCAGCGGCAAGTCGCCCTTCTGCGAGACCTTCTTCGACGACGTGCGGGTCGAGAAAGAAAATCTGATCGGCACGCTGAACCGGGGCTGGGACGTGGCCAAGGCCCTGCTGGCGCATGAGCGAACCATGATCGGCGCCATGGGCGACACGGGCGTCGGCCGTCCGCTGGGACAGGTCGCGGCCGATCATCTGGGGCTGGACGAGGCCGGGCGGCTGGACGAGCCGCTGCTGCGCGCCCGCATCGCCGACTATGACATCGACGCCGCCGCCTTCCGCCTGGCGATGGAGCGGGCGGGCGATCAGATGAAGGCCAAACAGGCCCACCCGGCCATCGCCTCCATGCTGAAATACTACGGCTCCGAACTGAACAAGCGCCGTCACGAACTGGCCATGGCGGCGGGCGGATCGGACGCGCTGGAATGGGAGGGCGACCGCTCGAACGACGGCCAGGCCGCCCGCGACTGGCTGCGCACCAAGGCCAACTCCATCGAGGGCGGCACCAGCGAAGTCCAGCTGAACATCATCGCCAAACACCTGCTGCAACTGCCGGGGGCGTGACGCCACGCCCGCCGTCATCCTCGGGCCTGACCCGAGGATCGAGGGCTGCGCCGGACTGGACGCCGCCCGCTCGCCACCACGCCCGATGCCCGGATCAAGTCCGGGCATGACGAAGAGAAAGTAGGATTGATGCCCCTGATCCTGACCGAAGAGCAGATCATGCTTCAGGACGCCGCCGACGGCTTCCTGAACGAACGCGCGCCCATCGCCCATCTGCGCCGGCTGCGCGACAGCCGCGACCCGGACGGCGTCTCGCGCGACCTGTGGAGGGCGTTCGGCGAGATGGGATTTTCCGGCGTCGTCATCCCTGAGGAAGACGGCGGCTCGGGCCTCGGCGCCGTCGAGGCGGGCGTCATCGCTGAAAGTCTGGGCCGCACCCTGACGCCGTCGCCCTTCATGGGCTCGTCCGTGCTGGCGGCGACGGTGCTGAAGACGGCGGGATCAGAGACGCAGAAGCAATGGCTGGGCCGGATCGCGGCGGGCGAGGCCATCCTCAGCCTGGCCGTCGACGAAGGACCCAAACACGCGCCCGCGAAGATCGCTGCGCGCGCCGAACGCTCGGGCAACGGCTTCAAGCTGAACGGCGCCAAGGGCTTCGTGTTGGACGGCCACATCGCCGACGCCCTGATCGTCGCGGCGCAAACTGACGACGGCCTGACTCTGTTCCTGATCGATCCGGCGACGCCGGGCGTCTCGGTCGAGCGCACCGTCATGGTCGACGCCCACAACGCCGCCCGCGTGACCTTGAGCGAGGTTCAGGTCGACGCCGACGCCGTGATCGGCGCCGTGGGCGAAGGGCAGGGACCGCTGGACGCCGCCCTGACGCTGGGCCGCGCCTGCGCCGCCTCGTCGCTGGTCGGGGCGGGGGGCCAGGCGTTTAGGATCACGCTCGACTATCTGAAGACCCGCAAGCAGTTCGGCAGGCTGATCGGCGAGTTCCAGGCCCTGCAGCACCGCGCCGCCCATCTGTTCACCGAGCTGGAACTGGCCAAGGCGGCGACGCTGGCCGCGCTTCAGGCCATCGACGCGGGCCGTCCCGACGCCGAACAGGCCGCCGGAATCGCCAAGGCCAAGGCGGGCCGCGTCGCCGAACTGGCGGTGCAGGAGGCGGTCCAGATGCACGGCGGCGTCGGCATGACGGACGAGTTCGACGTCGGCCTGTTCATGAAGCGTGTCCGCGTCCTGAACGAGTTGCTCGGCGACGCCCATTTTCACGCTGAACGCCTGGCCAGGATGCAAGGATTCTGACGATTTCCGTTTGATCCAGGGCAAAGCCGTGCGGCTCGGGGTGACGGTTTCGCGGCGATCGCTTACATCTCCCGGCAAGGGAGAAACGACATGACGCGATCCAACGCGCCCGCCTATCAGAGCGGTTTCGCCAACCACTTCGCGACGGAGGCGGTGGACGGCGCCTTGCCGGTGGGTCGCAACTCGCCGCAGCGCCCCGCGCTAGGCCTCTATACCGAACAGCTGTCGGGCACGGCCTTCACCGCCCCCCGCGATCATAATCTGCGCAGTTGGCTTTATCGCCTGCGGCCGTCGGCCCAGCACGGGCCGTATCAGCCGTCCGCGCAAGGGAGGGTGCGCTCCGGTCCCTTCACCGAGACGCCGCCCAATCCCAACCGGATGCGCTGGGACCCGCTGCCCATGCCGGACCAGCCGACCGACTGGGTCGAGGGGCTGACGACCTATGGCGGCAACGGTTGCGCCGATTCCGGGACGGGGGTGGGCGTCCACCTCTATGTCGCCAACCGCTCGATGGTCGATCGGGTCTTCTATTCGGCCGACGGCGAGCTGCTGATCGTGCCGCAGCAGGGGGCGCAGCGCTTCGTCACCGAGATGGGCGTCATCGAGGCGGCGCCCGGCCACATCCTCGTCATCCCGCGCGGCGTGCGCTTCCGCGTCGAGGTTGATGGCGAGGCGCGCGGCTATGTCTGCGAGAACTACGGCGCGCCCTTCCGCCTGCCGGACCTCGGCCCCATCGGCTCGAACGGCCTGGCCAATCCGCGCGATTTCGAGACCCCGACCGCTTGGTTCGAGGATGTAGATCGCCCGACTGAGTGCGTTCAGAAATACGGCGGCCAGCTGTGGGTTACGACCTTCGACCACAGCCCGCTGGACGTGGTCGCCTGGCACGGCAACTACGCCCCCTGCCGCTATGACACGGCGCGGTTCAACACCATCGGCACGGTCAGCTTCGATCACCCGGACCCGTCCATCTTCACCGTCCTGACCTCGCCCAGCGACACGCCGGGCACGGCCAACTGCGACTTCGTCATCTTCCCGCCGCGCTGGATGGTGGCCGAGGACACCTTCCGTCCGCCGTGGTTCCACCGCAACGTCATGAGCGAGTTCATGGGGCTGATCTTCGGCGAATATGACGCCAAGGCGGGCGGCTTCGCTCCGGGGGGCGCTTCCTTGCACAACCGCATGAGCGGCCACGGCCCGGATCAGGCCAGTTGGGACGGCGCGACGAAGGCCGACCTGAAACCGCACAAGATCGAGAACACCCTGGCCTTCATGTTCGAGACGCGGATGCCGATCCGCACGACGCAATGGGCTGAACAGACGCCGTTGATGCAGCTCGACTACGACGACTGCTGGACCGGCTTCCAGAAAGGCCGCACGGCGTGAGGGGGAAATCGATCATCGTGGCGGCAGGGCTTTCGGCTCTGCTGGCGCTGGCCGGATGCGCGCCGTCCGCCGAAGAGGCGGCCGGTCAGTCCGCCGAGGCCGCGGCCTGCGCCGCTCGGGGCGGAGAGATGCGTCCCGTGGGACGGCTGCAGAGCGTCCAGTGCGTCATTCGCTACGCCGATGCGGGGAAGCCCTGCGCCGACGGCGCCCAGTGTCAGGGGGACTGCCTGGCGTCCGCCGACGTCCGCCCTGCGGCCGGCGCGGCCGCGAGCGGCTTCTGCGCCGCAGACAGCAATCGTTTCGGCTGTCGCACCGTGATCGAGCACGGCCAGGCCAAGCCGACGCTCTGCATCGACTGACGTCATGAAAAAGGGCCCCGTCGCGATCACGACGGGGCCCTTGTTCTGTGCGAGGTCTGTTTAGGACTTCGGCGGGGTGTTCGAGGTGGTCATGCCGCCGTCCAGGTTGCCGGCCTCGGCCTTGATGGCGTCAGCCTTCTCGTCGGCCTTCTTCTGCACGGCGTCGGCCTGGGCGTTGAGGGCGTCGGCCTGTGCGTCGGTCGGGGCGACGTCGGCCTGGTTCTCAAGCTGTGTGGCGGTGACGTCGGCTTCCGCTTCCACGGCGTCGGCGCGAGCGTCCGCTTCCTTCTCGGCCGGGTTCTGGCAGGCGGCCAGGCCGGTCATGGCGGCGACGGAAACAGCGGCGAGAACGAGTTTGCGCATGGTTGTGCTCCAGATGGTTGAGCCTTGGAAACTCGCGGGCTCACAATCGGTTCACGCCTCTGTGATCACGTTTTTCAGCCTGCTTCGGCGAAGGCCACGCGCGCCGCGCCCAAAAGGGCGGCGTGTTCATGCAGGATCACCTTGGTGGGGATGGCCGCCATATAGTCCTGGAAACGTCCCTTGCGCTCGAACCGTCGGCGGAAGGGGCTGGCCTGGATGAAGGGCAGGATGCGCGGGACGATGCCGCCGGCGATATAGACCCCGCCGCGCGCGCCGGTGGTCAGGGCGATGTCTCCAGCCACGGCGCCCAGCATGGCGCAGAAGCGGGCCAGGGTGGCGCCGCAGGGACTGTTCGGATCGTCCAGCGCCTGGGTCGTGATCTGGGCGGGGTCGTCGATATGGCTCTCGCGGCCGTCGATCTCGGCCAGGGCGCGATGCAGGTTCAGCAGGCCCGGTCCGCAGATCAATCGTTCGATGGACACGCGGTCGTAGCGGCGGCGCAGGATGCGGAGGACCTCGTCCTCGACCTCGTCGCCGGGGGCGAAACAGGCGTGGCCGCCTTCGCTGGGCAGGGCCATCTCGCGCCCGCGGGCGTCGCGCGCCAGGGCGGACATGCCGAAGCCCGTGCCGGGGCCCAGCACGGCGATGGCGGCGTGCGGATCGCCTTCGGTCGGCCCGCCCAGGGGCGCCAGCTGGTCGGCCGGCACGATCGGCGCGCCCCAGGCCAAGGCCTCGAAGTCGTTGATCAGCCGGGCCGGATTGAGGCCCAGCGACTGGAGCTCCTTCTCCGACAGACGCCAGGGCGAGTTGGTCAGGTCGATGGCGCCGTCCGTGACCGGCCCGGCCACGGCGATGACTCCGCCTGCGGGCTTGGTCGCGCAGTCGTCGAGGTAGGCCTGCACCCCCTGGAGAAAGGTCGGATAGGTCTCGGCCGGGAAGCTGTCGAAATGCTCGAGCCGAGGATGGCCGTCGACCATGCGGGCCAGGGCGAAGCGGGCGTTGGTTCCGCCGACGTCGCCTACCAATAGGGTCGCGTCCCTCATGCTTTCTCCTTCGCGGGTTCTCCTGGCGGGTTCAGGCGTCCACGGCGCGATCGACCAGGTTCGGATCGGGCGGGCCGTCGTCATGGCCGTTGGCGCCGATGGGCGAGGCGAAGCAGACGCTGGCGCCTTCCTCAGCCGTCGACACCGTCTGACGGAAGGCGCCGAACAGTTCACGACCATAACCCCAGGACGAGCCTTCGGCATGGGCGCGCGAGCGCTTCGCCGCCGGGCGTGCGTCCAGATCCTCGATCCCCACCGTGGTCAGCACCCCCGCCTCGGGGTCCAGCCGGATCACGTCGCCGTCGCGCACGTAGGCCAGGGGGCCGCCGGCCAGGGCTTCGGGGCTGACATGGATGGCGGCGGGCGTCTTGCCGCTGGCGCCCGACATGCGGCCGTCGGTGACGAAGGCGACCTTGAAGCCCTTGTCCTGCAGCACAGACAGGGCCGGCGACAGGCTGTGCAGTTCCGGCATGCCGTTGGCCTTGGGTCCCTGGAAGCGCAGCACCAGCACCACGTCGCGGTTCAACTGGCCGTCCTTGAAGGCTTGCAAGGCGTCTTCCTGCGTTTCGAACACGGCGGCGGGGGCCTCGACGATGCGGTTCTCGGGCTTGACCGCCGAGACCTTGATCACCGCCCGCCCCAGATCGCCCTGCACCAGCCGCAGGCCCCCCTCGCGGTCGAACGGGTCGGAGGCGGGGCGCAGGATGGTCAGGTCCAGACTCTCCTTCACCGTATCGCGCCAGACCAGTTCGCCGTTCTCCAGCCGAGGCTCCTTGAAGTACGGCTCGAGCCCCTGACCCATGATGGTGGTCACGTCGGGATGCAGGTTCCCGGCCTGGACCAGTTCACGGGTGACGAAGGCCACGCCGCCCGCCGCCTGGAAGGCGTTCACGTCGGCCGAACCGTTGGGATAGACCCGCGCCAGCAACGGCGTCACCGACGACAGCTGGTCCATGTCGGTCCAGTCGATCAGCACCCCCGCGGCTCGCGCCATGGCGACCAGATGGATGGCGTGGTTGGTCGAGCCGCCGGTGGCCAGCAGGGCGACGATCATGTTGACGATGGTCTTTTCCGACACGACGTCGGCCATGCGCCCGCGCCCCTCGCGCGCCAGTTCGACGGCCCGCTGGGCCGCCGCCGCCGTCAGGGCGTCGCGCAGCCCCGTGTCGGGATGCACGAAGGCGGTCGAGGGCATGTGCAGCCCGGCGACCTCCATCATCATCTGGTTGGAGTTGGCCGTGCCGTAGAAGGTGCAGGTGCCGGGCGAATGATAGGAGGCGATCTCGCTCTTCAGCAGTTCGGCGCGGTCGATCAGGCCTTGGGCGTATTCGGCGCGGACGCGGGCCTTCTCGGCGTTGGGCAGGCCGCTGGGCATCGGCCCGGCCGGGGCGAAGACCACCGGCAGATGGCCGAAGGCCAGGGCGCCCATGAACAGCCCCGGCACGATCTTGTCGCACACGCCCAGCATCAGGGCGGCGTCGAACGCATCGTGGGTCAGGGCCACCCCCGTCGACATGGCGATGACGTCGCGGCTGAACAGGCTCAGCTCCATGCCGGGCCGCCCTTGCGTGACGCCGTCGCACATGGCCGGGGTTCCGCTCGCCACCTGGGCCGTGGCGCCGATCTCGCGCGCGGCCTGACGGATAACCTCCGGAAAGCGCTCGAACGGCTGATGCGCCGACAGCATGTCGTTATAGGCGGTGACGACGCCGAGGTTGGGCCGGGCGCCGGTCATGGCCGTCAGCTTGTCGGCCACGGTCTGACCCGCAAAAGCGTGGGCCCAGTTGGCGCAGGACAGCTTGCCCCGCCCCGGCCCCGATCCCGTCGTCGCGTCCATGCGGCGCAGATAGTCGGCGCGGGTTTTGCGGCTGCGTTCGACGATGCGGGCGGTGACCTCGGCCACCACAGGATTGAGCGCCATCACTCGGCCTCCGTCCAGAACACTTCAAGGGGGGCGTTCGCCGCGATCAGGGCGGCGATGGGGTTTACGGCGGGATCGCCTGCCGCCTCGCGCTCGAATACGGCGCGCTTGCCGGCTCCGGTCAGAGCCAGCACCAGGCGTCGGGCCGAGACCAGCCAGGGCAGGTTGAGCGTCAGCCGCTCCTGCGGCGGCGCCGCGCCGTCACGTCCGGCGGGCACGCCGTGGATGGCCGGCTTCAGGCCCGGCGTCAGCAGGGTCGTCAGCGTCGGACTGCCGGGGAACATGGAGCAGATGTGTCCGTCCTCCCCCATGCCCAGCAGAACGGCGTCCAGCGGGCGGCCCTCGGCGGCCAGCGCCTGAGAGGCGATTGCGGCGGCGCGATCCACCGTCACGGCGGGGCTGTAGAGGGGTGTGAAGCGCGCGGCGGCGGCCCGGCCGGTCAACAGGGCGCGCTTCAGCAAGGCCGCATTCGAGTCAGGCGAGGTTTCGGGCACATAGCGCTCGTCAACCAGGGTCGCCGTAACCCCGGCCCAGTCGAGGTCGGCCTTAGACAACCGCGCGTAGATGGGCGAGGGCGTCGATCCGCCCGATCCGGCGAACAGGGCGCGTCCGCCTGCAGCCAGGGCGTCCGCCAACGCCTCGGCCAGCGCGTTCGCTGCAGCTTCGGCCCAGGCGTCGCGGGTGGGAAAGGCCTGGCTCGCGATCATCGCGTGTTCCACTTCCGGCCCGTGCGCGACAGCAGCAGGTCGGCCGCCTCCGGCCCCCAGGTCCCGGCGTCATAGTCCAGCGGCCGGCACTCGCGGCAGGCCCAGGCGTCGGCCACCTCATCGATCCATTTCCAGGCCTGTTCCGCCTCGTCTCGGCGTACGAACAGGGTGGAGTCGCCGTGCAGGGCGTCCAACAGCAGCCGTTCATAGGCGATGCGGCGGCGCGGCGGCGCGGCGTCCTTGCCGTCCTGCCCCCACGACAGACTCATCTGGATCGGCTGAAGCTGCATCCTCTGCTCCAGCCCCGGCTTCTTGTTCATGACCGACAGGGAGATGTCCTCATCGGGCTGAAGCTCGATGACCAGGCGGTTGTCGTAGATCGCCCCGCGCTCGCCGTGGCCGAAGATGGAGTGGGGCACCGGCTTGAACTGGATGACGATCTCGGTGCGCTTCTCTGGAAGCCGCTTGCCGGTGCGCATGAAGAAGGGCACCCCCGCCCAGCGCCAGTTGTCGATATCGGCCCGGATGGCGACGAAGGTCTCCGTGTCCGACGGCTGGCCGCGCTCGGTCTCATAGCTGTCGACGGAGCGGCCCTCGACTGCGCCTTCCACATACTGGCCGCGTACGGTGACGCGTTCGGCGTCCTCGGCGGTGACGGGGCGCAGGGAGCGCAGCACCTTCACCTTTTCGTTGCGCACCGAATCCGGGTCCAGGTCGCTGGGCGGCTCCATCGCCACGAGGCACAGCAGCTGCAGCATATGGTTCTGCACCATGTCCCGCAGCGCGCCGTATTCGTCGTAATAGGGCCAGCGGTCGCCGACTCCGACCGTCTCTCCGACCGTGATCTGCACATGGTCGATGGTCAGATTGTTCCACAGCGGTTCGAAGATGGCGTTGCCGAAGCGCAGGGCGATCAGGTTCTGCACCGTCTCCTTGCCCAGGTAGTGGTCGATGCGGAACACCTGCCGCTCGTCGAAGGCGTGGGCCACGGCGTCGTCGATTTCGAGGAAGCTCTCCAGGTCTCGGCCGACCGGCTTCTCCAGCACGATGCGATCGTTCTTCTCGGCCAGGCCGGCCGCCTTCATGGCCGTGACGATGCGGCCGTAGAGTGAGGGCGACACCGCCAGGAAGGAGACGGTGTCCCCTTCGCCGGATCGGGCCTTCAACGCGCGCAGGCTCTCGGCGTCTGTGGCGTCCACCGCCAGGTAGTCGAGCCGGGCGGCCAGGCGCGCCCAACTGGCCTCGTCCCAGGCGTCGTCGGCCTCGGCGCGGGGCTGCACCGCCTGGCGCACCTTGGCGATGTAGTCCTCAGCCGTCTCTTGCGACCGGGCGGCGCCGATGATCTTGAGCCCCTGGGGCAGAAGGCCGTCATGATCCAGGAAGTAGAGCGACGGCAACAGCATCCGCATGGCGAGATCGCCGCCGCCGCCGAACAGGATCAAAGCCGCCATCTAGGGCCTCCCTCGCAGAAGATCGGCCCGCCAAGCGAGACCGTAGTCAGCCAGAGTGATTGGCCGGTTCCGCCCGCCGGGCCAAGACATCCAGCACGTCCTGAAACACCATGTGACGGGCGTGCAGAAGCACCAGCAGGTGATAGATCAAATCCGCCGCCTCGCTGGCGAGTTCCGTATTATCTCCCGCCGCCCCGGCCAGGGCCGTTTCGACCCCCTCTTCGCCGACCTTCTGCGCGGCGCGTTTGGGGCCCTGGGCGATCAGGCGCGCGGTCCAGCTGTCGTTGGGATCGGCCTGGGCGCGGACATGGATGGTGCGCTCCAGCCGGCCGACGCGGCCCAGCCCCGGCGCGTCCTCCTCGCCGAAGCAGCTGATGCGGTTCAGGTGGCAGGCGTTGCCGACCGGGCGCACCTTCACCACCACGGCGTCGCCGTCGCAGTCGGGCGTCACCGAGACGACGTTGAGGAAATCCCCCGACGTCTCGCCCTTGCGCCACCGCCCCCCGCGCGAGCGCGAGAAGAAGGTCGCCTGTCCGCTGTCCAGCGTCTCGCGCAGCGCCGCCTCGTCCATATAGGCGAGGGTCAGCACCTGCAGGGTGTCGGCGTCCTGCACGACGGCGGGGATCAGGCCGTTTCCTTTGGCGAAGTCGATGGATTGAAGGTCGAGCATCATTCTAATCCGCTCATCCCGGCGTCCGCCGGGATGAGCGGGAGGGGAGGGCCAGTTCATATCCTCACCTCCACGCCCTGCTGATCCAGATAACGTTTCAACTCCGGCACTGCGATCGCGCCTGAGTGAAACACGCTGGCCGCCAACGCGCCCGACACATCCGCCTCCACGAACACGTCGCGAAAATGCTCGACCGCGCCTGCCCCGCCCGAGGCGACCAGCGGAATGGTCAGCCGTCGCCGCGCTTCGGCCAACTGGTCCAGGTCATAGCCGCGCCGCACCCCGTCCTGATCGATGCAGTTCAGCACGATTTCGCCGGCGCCCAGCCCCTGCGCCTCGACGATCCACTCCATCGTCAGCCGCCCCGCGCCGCGCCGGGCGTCCGGATCGCCGGTGTATTTGTGCACCCGCCATTCGCCGCCCTGAAAGGCGCTGTCGACGCCGACGACGACGCACTGGCGCCCCAGCCGCGCGGCCATCTCGCCGATCAGTTCGGGTCGCTCGAGGGCGGGCGAGTTGATCGACACCTTGTCCGCGCCGTGATCGAGGCAGCGCGCCGCCTGCTCCACCGTGCGGATGCCGCCCGCCACGCAGAAGGGAATATCCAGCAGCCGGGCGATGTCCTGCACCCAGCCGTAATCCAGCGTCCGCCCCTCGGGGCTGGCCGTGATGTCATAGAAGACCAGTTCGTCGGCCCCCTGATCGCGATAGCGCGCGGCCAGTTCGGTGGCGTCGCCCATGTCGACGTGGCCCTCGAATCGCACGCCCTTGACCACGCGGCCGTCCTTGACGTCGAGGCAGGGGATGATGCGTCTCGCCGTCATGGGGCGACGGCTTTCAGCGCCTCGGCCACGGTGAAGCGGCCGGTATAGAGGGCGCGGCCGGTGATGGCGCCGGCGCAGCGAATGGCCTTGGCGGCGATCAGATCGTCCAGATCGGCCACCCCGCCCGAGGCCTGGATCTCCAGCTCAGGCCGACGGCGAACGGCCTCGGAGAGCAGCTCTTGATTCAGGCCGGTCAGGGCGCCGTCGCGACCGACGTCCGTGATCAGGATATGGCGCAGCATCCCGACCGGATAGCGCTCCAGCACGCTCCACAGATCTACGCCCGACGACTGGGTCCAGCCCTTCAGGGCGGGCACGGGCAGGCCGTCCTCGTAGCGGACGTCCAGGGCCAGGGCGATGGCTTCGGGGCCGAACTGCTCCAGCCATTTCAGCACCTGATCCGTATCGGTGACGGCCAGCGAGCCGATGACGACGCGGCTGATCCCGGCCCCCAGCAGGTGCTCGATATCCTTTTCCGAGCGGACGCCGCCGCCCGACTGGACCTTGATGTCCACGGCCTGGGCCATGTCGCCGATCAGCGCATACTGACGCGCCTCGCCCGCCTGAGCCCCGTCCAGGTCGATGACGTGGATCCACTCGGCCCCCTCGGCGGTGAAGGCCGCCAGCCGGTTGGCGGGATGGGAGTCATAGCGGGTCACGTGATTGAAATCGCCGTGCAGCAGGCGAACCGCATGGCCGTCGATCAGGTCAATGGCGGGATAGATGATCACGCGGGCAGCTCCAGGAAGTTCTTCAGAATACGCGCGCCGAGCGCGGCCGAGCGTTCCGGGTGGAACTGGCAGCCCCAGCGATTGGCGCTGTTGACCATGGCGGGCACGGCGACGCCGTAGTCGGCGGCGGCGAGGGTCGCCGGACCGTCGGGGCAGACATAGCCGTGGACGAAATAGGCCCAGTCGCCGTCTTTCACGCCATCCAGCAGCGGGTCGTCGCGACGGGTCGTCAGACGGCTCCACCCCATGTGCGGAGAGGGGCGCGACGGGGCGGGAAGGAGGGCCTCGACCCGGCCGGGGATCAAACCCAGAAGGTCGGCCTCGCCGTCCTCTGCGCTGGCGTCGAACAGCAGCTGCTGGCCCAGACAGACGCCCAGCAGGGGGCGTTGAAACCGGCGCAGCGGTTCGATCAGGTCAAGCGCTTTCAGCCGCTGCATGGCGTAACCGGCCGCGCCGACGCCGGGCAGGATGATGCGCTCGGCCTCGTCCACATCGGCCGGGTCGTCGGTGATCCGCACGCGCGCGCCCAGCCGCTCCAGCGCGAACCGCACCGAAGCGACATTGCCTGAGCCGTAACCGATCAGGGTGACGTTCACAGCACCCCCTTGGTGCTGGGCACCACATCGCCCTCGACGCGGATGGCCTGACGCAGGGCGCGGCCCAGCGCCTTGAACACGGCCTCGGTCTTGTGGTGGTCGTCGTCACCGGTGACGCGGACGTGGACCGCCGCGCCCAGATTCTCGGCCAATGACCGCACGACGTGCGCCGTCAGATCGGTGCGGTAATCGCCCAGCATTGGCGTGGCGAAGGTCCCTTCGAACACCGGATAGGGCCGCCCCGACAGGTCGATGGAGACGGACGCTTCCGCCTCGTCCATCGGCAGGACGAAGCCGTAGCGGCCGATGCCGCGCCGCTCGCCCAGCGCCTGTTTCAACGCCTGACCCAGAGCAATGGCGCAATCCTCGATCGTGTGGTGCGGGTCGATGTGCAGATCGCCTTCGCACGCCAGGCGGATGGAGAATCCGCCGTGCGCCGCCACCTGTTCGATCATGTGGTCGAAGAAGCCGACGCCGGTCTCGATCTTCACCGGCCCGGCGCTGTCCAGATCGACGGCGCAGACGATGCGGGTCTCCTTGGTGTCGCGGATGGCCTGACCGATGCGATTGCGGCGCACGCCGGGGCCGGCGGCGCCCAGGGCGGCCAGCAGGCGGTCGTTGACCTCGAGCTTCAGCGAGACGGGCAGGCGCAGCCGCTCGCCCGCCGGATCGGCGCTCAAACCATAGCGGCGCAGGGCCTCGACCGCGCCCGCCGGGTCGGAGGGTCTGGCGATGATCACCGGCCCCACCCCGGCCTCCAGCGCCATGATGCGCGACAGGGCCTCGACGACGCGGGCGCGCTCGCGGCGCACGCCGCTGATGCGTTCGGCCGTCTCCATCATCCGCGACGGGTCCAGCGCCTGCATCGCCAGCCGCACCGAGACCTCGGGCAGGGCGTAGGGCTCCAGCACGCCGGCCAGCCGCGCCAGCGTCTCCTCTTGCGCGACCGCCGCCCCGACCCGCGCCCCGGCCAGCCCATAAGCCAGCGACAGGCTGCGCAGCACGATCAGGTTGGCGTGGTCCTTCACCAGGCTCGCGGCCGAGGGTGCCTCGGCGAACTCGACCAGTCCCTCGTCCACGACCAGCAGGGCGGGGGCGACGCGCGCGGCCATCTCGGCCACGGCCTCGGGCGAGCCGAGGGCGCGGACGACCACGGCGGCGGTCTCGGCGCCGTCGGCCGGTTGGGCGTAGAGGGCGGCCAGTTGCGTATAGGGCTCGGCGTCGGGCGCCTGCACCTTCTGCCGGTCGCGCGCGGTCAGGCGCCAGACCAGCTCCAGCCCGTGCGTCAGTCCACGCGTCGGCAGCACCTGATCGGCGCCGACGCCGTAGAGGGCGGCCATGCGAGCCGCCAGCGCGGTCGGCTCGGCCGGATAGCGCTCCAGACCGTCGCCGCCCGACACCAACGGCGGATAGGGGGCGGGCAGGCTCACGACCCTTCTCCCTCGCCGTATTGTCCTTCTCCCCTCGTGGGAGAAGGTGGCCTGCGGAGCAGGTCGGATGAGGGGGCTGCGTCTACACACACGACGGATGAGGGCGAGGCAAGCACACCCCTCATCCGAGCGCCTCCGGCGCCCACCTTCTCCCTCAAGGGGAGAAGGAAGAGGTTGTTGGTCATCCCGCGCTCCTCAGATCGGCGGCTCTGGCGTGGGCCTCCAGCCCCTCCAGCCGGGCCAGGGCGGCGGCGACGGGGGCCAGGGCGGCGGCGCCCTGTTCGCTGACGGTCTGCACCGACATGGTGGTCATGAAGCTGGCGGTGGTCACGCCGCCCAGCGTCCGCGCCGCGCCGTCGGTCGGCAGGACGTGGCTGGGCCCCGCCGCATAGTCGCCTAGCGTCTCCGCCGCCCAGCGCCCGACGAAAACCGCCCCGGCCGCGCTGATCCGCTCGACCAGCCGTTCGGCCTCCTGCGTCTGGATCGATAGGTGTTCGGGACCATAGAGGTTCGCCACCTCGCACGCCTCGGCCATGTCGCGCACGCGAATGGCGCGAGCCTCGGCCAGCGACGCGCGGGCGATGGCGGCGCGGGGCAGGCTTTCGATCTGACGCTCGACCTCGGCGATGATCTCGCTCAGGGCCGTGCCGCTGTCGGACACGAGGATGACCTGCGCATCGGCGTCATGCTCGGCCTGACTCAGCAGGTCCGCCGCGACGATCTCGAAATCGGCGTCGCGGTCGGCGATGACCAGCAACTCCGACGGCCCCGCAGGCAGGTCGTAGGCCGGGCCGCCGGGCAGGGCGGCGGCATAGCGTTTGGCTTCGGCCACATAGGCGTTGCCGGGCCCGAACAGCTTGTCGACAGGGGCGATGACGCCGTCTTCCAGCTCGACGCCGAAGGTCAGGGCGGCGATGGCCTGCGCCCCGCCCAGCAGCCACAGTTCGTCCAGCCCCGCCTCGGCGGCGGCGGCGATCATGGCCGGGTGGACCGAGCCGTCTTTCGACGGCGGCGTCACGGCGACGCGCCGTCCGACCCCGGCCACGCCCGCCGGTATGGCCAGCATCAGCAGCGATGAAAACAGCGGCGCCGTTCCGCCCGGAACATAGAGCCCCGCCGAGCCGATTGGCCGCCAGACCAGCTTCGACTTCACACCCGGCGTCGTCTCGATGAAGGGGGTATTTTCTGGCCGGGTCGCCTGATGGAAGACGCGCACATTGTCGGCGGCGACGCGTAAGGCGCGGGCGGCGGCGGGCGGCAGGTCGTTGCGGGCCTTCGCGGCGGCCGCCTCGGTGATCTCAATGCGGCGCGGCGCGGCGCCGTCCAGCCGGGTCGCCCAGTCGGTCACGGCCTCGCCGCCGCGCGCCTGCACGTCGTCGAAGATTTCGCGCGCCACGCTGGTGACGAAGCCCTCGGTGCGACGCTGCGGGCGGGCCAGCGCGGCCTTGCGCCCGGCGGCGTCCAGCAGGTTCCAGTCGATACGCTTCATCACATCATCTTCTCGATGGGCAGGACCAGTATGGCCGACGCCCCTTCGGCCTTCAGCTTCTCCAGCGTCTCCCAGAAGACCGCCTCCTGACAGACGGCGTGGACGGCGACGGCGTCGTCGCGCCCCGACAGGGGCATGACGGTCGGCGATCCGGCGCCGGGCAACAGGGCGGTGATCCGGTCCAACGCCGCGCGCGGCGCGTTCAGCATCACGTATTTGGCCCCTTGCGAGGACACCACGCCCGCCATCCGCTCGACGATGGAGTCCAGCAGGTGTTGGAGCCCGGCCTCGGGCGGCGTCGGCGCCTTGATCAGCACCGCCTGACTGTCCAGCACCGTCTCGCGCGCGCTCAGGCCGTTGGCCTCCAGCGTCGCCCCGGTCGAGACCAGATCACAGATGGCGGCGGCCAGCTTCAGGCGGGGGGCCACCTCGACCGCGCCGCGCATGGTGACGATGTCCGCGTCGACGCCCGCCTCATCCAGAAAGCGACGCAGGATCCTGGGGTAGGAGGTCGCGATCCTTAAGCCCTGCAACGACGACGGCCCGGCGTAGTCCAGCCCCGGCGGCGTCGCGATCTTCAGCGTGCAGCGGCCGAAGCCCAGCGGCATGACGACCTGCGCGTTCGGCCCGCCGTTCTTCACCTCTTCCAGCACGTTCTCGCCGACGATGCCCAGATCGCAGACCCCGTCCGCCACGAAGGTCGGAATGTCGTCGTCGCGCACCCGCAACAGGTCGATCGGATAGTTCTCGATCCGGTACAGCAGGTCGTTGTTGCCCTTGACCACGCGCAGGCCCGCATCGCGGACCAGATCGAGGCTGCGCTCGGCCAGACGGCCGGATTTCTGGACGGCGATGCGCAGCCGCCCCTGAACCGTACTCATGATGTCAACTCAGGCTTTCAGTCTGTCCAGCACCAGCCGATAGCCCTGGTGCGGCATGTCCTTCAGGGAGCGCGCGACGCGCACGACGGTGGTCGGGCTGGCCGGGGCCTCGGCGGCGATCTCGCGATAGGTCCTGTCCCCGGCGTCCAGCATCCGCGCCACTTGCCACCGCTCGGCCATGGCGCGCATCTCGGCCGGGGTGCACAGGTCGGCCAGAAAGGCGTCCGCCTCGTCCCGCGTTTTCAGCGAGAGCAGGGCGTCCAGCAGGGCGATCTTGGCGGCGTCGGTGCTCATGGCTTGTTCCATTATGCTGTAACAATGGAACGGTCAAGGGCCCTTCGTCATGTCTGGCTCTGCGCGGCAATGTGGGCGGAGAAGCTTGGCGGTGGACATGCGGGGCGGGCGTCCCGGGAGGCGATGGGCTATGGATGCGGGATTCTCGGGATAGCGGGGTGGATCATGCTGGGTGTTCGGTTCGGCCTTACGGGCATGTTGTTCGATGATCGCCGGCCCGCTGCTGTCGTGCTGGGCTTCATCGACGCTGTGTTGCGCGGCGTCGGCCAGGTCATGCTCCAGAACAACACCTATGCGGGCCTGCTGTTTCTGGCCGGCGTCTTCTACAATTCCGCGCTGTTCGGCGCCGGTGTCTTGGTCGGGGCGACGACGAGCACGGCGATCGCCTGGATTTTCGGGGCTGACCCCGCGCGGCTGCGCGCTGGCCTGTTTGGCTTTAATGGAGCCCTGGTCGCTGTCGGCCTGCTTTACTTTTTGCAGCCTGGGGCGCTGACATGGGTCTGCGTGGTTTTCGCGGCCGCCTGTTCCAGCGTCGTGATGGCGGCCATGCTCAATCTGTTCAGCCAGTGGAAGATGCCGGTGCTGACAGCGCCCTTTGTCTTCACCACCCTGTGCGTCTTTCTGGCGACGGCGCGTTTTGGACGATTGCAGTCCACGGACATGTTGCCGACGGCTGGCTTGCCGCACGCGGTGACGGTCGAAGGCGTGGTGAACGGATCGACGTTGATCGAGGGCCTCTTCAGCGGCGTCGCCCAGGTCTTCTTTCAGGCCAGTCCGATCACAGGCGGTCTGTTTGTCGTCGGCCTGTTGATCAGTTCGCGCCCCGCGGCCGCGGCGGCGCTGGGCGGTTCGCTGATCGGCCTGCTGGGGGCCTGGGGGATGGGGGCGGCCGAGCCGGCCATTCGTTCGGGCGCCTTTGGCTTCAATAGTGTTCTGACGGCTATCGCCTTGGCGAGCGTCTTCCTCCGTCCCGGCGTTTTCTCCCTGGTCTATGCCGGCTTGGCGACCATAGCCGCAGCGGTGGTCTTCGCTGCCGTGTCTGCGGCCCTGGAACCCATCGGCATGCCGGCCATGACGCTGCCGTTCGTTCTGGTCGTCTGGGTTTTCGTGATGGCGGCGTCCCTGTTTCCTCGCGTCGGCGTGGTGGAGACAGGCTGACGCGAACAACTCCCGGCCCTTGGCTGCCCTCGCCGTCTGCCGGCGATCGGGAAAAGGCGCATCTCGCCACTCGCCACTCGCCGCTCGTCGCCCTATCTGTCCGCCATGAGCAAGGTTCTGATCATAGGCGCGGGACACGCGGGGGGCTCGGCGGCGGCGCTGCTGAGGCAGTATGGGTTCGAGGGCGAGATCGTCCTGGCCGGGCAGGAGACGGCGCCGCCCTATCAGCGGCCGCCCCTGTCCAAGGCCTGGCTGAAGGGGGAGGCGGGTCTGGAAGACCTGCTGCTGCGCCCAGAGAGCTTCTACGCCGAGCAAAACATCGCCCTGCGCACCGGCGTCACGGCGACCGCCATCGACGCAGGCGCCAAGACCGTGACCTTCGCCGATGGAACGGTCGAGGCTTACGACACCCTGATCCTGGCCACCGGCTCGATGGCGCGCAGACTGGCCATCCCTGGCGCGGATCGGCCCGACCTGCTGGAGCTTCGCACCCTGGAGGACGCAGAGCGGCTGAAGGCGGTTCTCGCCCCCGGCAAGCGACTGGCGGTGGTTGGCGGCGGCTATGTGGGTCTGGAGGCGGCGGCCTCGGCCCGTGCGCTGGGCGCCGAGGCGGTGGTGATCGAGCGCATGGACCGGGTGCTGGCCCGCGTGGCGTCGCAGCCCCTGTCGGCCTTCTTCACCGAACTGCACAAAAAGCACGGCGTCGAGATTCTGACCGGAGTCGAGGTCGCGGGGTTCGAGGATGCGGGCGTGCGTCTGGCGGACGGCGAACTGATCGCGGCGGACGCGGTGTTGATCGGCGTCGGCGCCTTCGCCTGCGAGGCTCTGGCGCGAACGGCGGGGTTGGCCTGCGACAACGGCGTGGTCGTCGATGCGGCGGCCCGCACCAATGACCCGAACATCTACGCGATCGGCGATGTGACGCGGCGGCCCATCCCGGTCCACGGCGGCGTCATGCATCGGCTGGAGAGCGTGCCCAACGCCCTGGAACAGGCCAAGCAGGCGGCCTCGGCCATCGTCGGCCGCGCAGCCCCGGCGCCGGAAGTGCCGTGGTTCTGGTCCGACCAGTACGACGTCAAGCTGCAGATCGCGGGCGTGCCCTTCGACGCCGACCGCCAGCTGGTGCGGGGCGATCCGGCCGGCGGCGCCTTCTCGGTCTTCCACCTCAGCGGCGAACGCATCGTCTGCGTCGAGGCGGTGAACGCCCCGGCCGACTTCATGGGCGGGCGACTGCTGATCGGGAAGGGGACGCCGGTCGACGACGCCCTGCTGGGCGACCCCTCGACGTCGATCAAGGCGGTGGCCAAGGGGTAGGTGTGACTTCTGTGTGACACCCGACCCGCAAGTGCGATTTAGTCGCAGGAGTCAGATTGTCGCACCTTGAAATGGTGCTAATGCGAGCCGGTCTCAATCACTGACCGGTTCCTCCCCATGTCCGACACTCGCTCCGCCGCCCTCAAGGCGCTCCTGTTCGCGTCCAGCGCCGCCGGGATGCTGTGCGCGGCGCCGGCGATGGCTGCGGTCGCCGATGAGGCCGCGCCCGCCGACGGCGTGGTCAGTCAGGACGCCACCAATCTGGGCACGGTGGATGTGAACGGCCATCGCGTGAAGCGCGAGCCGAAGGACCCGCAGTTCGTCACGCCTCTGGTCGATACGCCGCGCACCGTGACGGTGATCCCGCAACAGATCATCGAACAGACCGCCGCCACCTCCTTGCAGGATATTCTGCGCACCTCGCCGGGCATCACCTTCGGCGCGGGCGAGGGCGGTCAGCCCCTGGCGGATCGGCCCTTCATCCGGGGACAGGCCTCGGGCAACAACATCTTCGTCGACGGCATCCGCGACACCGGCGGCCAGCAGCGCGAGGTTTTCAACCTGGAGCAGGTCGAGGTCATCAAGGGCGCCGATTCCGTCTATTCGGGCCGGGGATCGGGCGGCGGCAGCATCAATCTGGGCTCCAAGTCGCCGCGTCTGACCAACTTCGTCCATGGCTCGGCCAGCGTCGGCACGGACGACTATCTGCGCGGCACGGTGGACGCCAACTGGCAGGTCGGTCCGACCGCCGCCATGCGCCTGAACGTCATGGCCTCGCAGGGCGACGTGCCGGGCCGCAACGGGGCCGATTTCGACAAGTGGGGCGTCGGCGCCTCGATCGCCGCGGGCCTGGGCACGCCGACGACCGTCACCGCCAGCTACTACCATCTCGACAGCAATCAGACGCCTGACTACGGCATCCCGCTCTACACCAAGCTGGGCGGGGCGACCGCGCCGCGCCCGGACGCCTCGGGGGTGCTGGACGTGCCCTACGACAGCTTCTACGGTCTGAAGGCGCGCGACTATCTGAACAATACGGTCGACAGCCTGACGCTGGAGGTCGAGCACCGGTTCAGCGACAATCTAGCCCTGCGCAACGTCACCCGCTACTCGCAGACGCTGAACGACTATGTCGTCACCAACCCCGGCGACGGCGGCGCGGCCGAGCAGATCAACGGCGTCTGGTGGATGAAGCGGGGTCTGAAGTCGCGCTGGAACCCGGCCGAGACCCTGGCCAACGTCACCGACCTGCACGGCTCCTTCCTGACCGGAGCGATCAAGCATGACTTCGACGTCGGCCTGGAGCTGTCGCGTGAGAAGAACCGTAACGCCTCCTATAATGTCACCACCCTGACCGGCACGGCCTGCCCGGCGCCGCTGACGGGACTGGACTGCACCCAGGTCTATGCGCCGAACCCGAACGACCCGTGGACGGGTACGATCACGCGCGGGCCGGAGACCTATTCGGACACGGATGCCTTGGGGCTTTACGCCTTTGATTCCGTCAGCCTGGGCGAGCGGTGGAAGCTGAACCTGGGCCTGCGCTACGACCGCTATGACGTCGAGGGCACGGAACTGCCGCGCGGCGCCACGGCGCCCATCATGCGCGAGGCGGACTGGGACTTCGTCAACTATCAGCTGGGTGTGGTCTACAAGCCGACGGCGAACAGCAGCGTCTACGCCTCCTTCTCGACCGCTTCGACGCCGCCCACGATCTCGGCGGGCGATCAGAACGGCGTCGGCGGCGTGGGCAGCGGCAACCTGGCCAGCACCGTGCTGGATCCGGAGCAGACCGAGAGCTTCGAAATCGGCGCCAAGGCCAATCTGTTCGATGACCGGCTGGCGCTCAGCGGCGCCCTGTTCCACCTGACGCGCAAGGACGCCGCCATCGAAGTGGCGCCGGGCCTGTTCGAACAGGCGGGCGAGACCAGGGTCCAGGGCGTGGAGCTGGGCGTGTCGGGCAACATCACCGACAAGTGGCAGGTCTTCGGCGGCTACACTTGGATGGACTCCGAACTGGTGCGCGGCGCCTACAACAGCATCAATCTGGGCGATCCGCTGGCCAATACGCCCGAGCACAGCGCCAGCCTGTTCACCACCTATCGCGTCCTGCCCAAGCTGAGCCTGGGCGGCGGCGTCTATTACGTCTCCAAGTCCTGGGGCGGGAACCAGGGCGGGGCCGGCGGCGGCGGCAACCGCGTCTATGCGCCGGAATACACCCGCGTCGACCTGTTCGCCTCCTACGACATCAACGACCGCGCCTCGCTGCAGCTGAACGTCCAGAACGCCGGGGATGAGGAGTACATCATCCGCACCAACGGGGTGCATCACGCCGATGTCGCCCCGGCGCGCCAGGCGATCCTGACGCTGAACGTCCGCTACTAAGAGGTCGCGTTTCGCGCCATCATGTCGGCCCCGTCGTTCGTTCGAGCGGCGGGGCCGATGCGTTTCCAGACGGTGAGAGAGCCATGCTGCTGCACATCCCCGAAGTCTTCACCAAGGCCGAGGTGAAGGCCCTGCGCCAGACTTTGGACACCGGCCCCTGGGCCGACGGCAACATGACCTCGGGCCATCAGTCGGCGAGCGCCAAGCGCAATCAGCAGCTGCCCGAGGACAGCGCCCAGGCGCGCGAGGTGTCGGCCCTGGTGGTCCAGGCGCTGAACGCCAATCCGATGTTCGTCTCGGCCGCCTTGCCGCACACGATCTTTCCGCCCCTGTTCAATCGCTATGAGGGCGGCGGCGAGTTCGGCACCCACGTCGACAACGCCATCCGCCAACGCGACGGCCATCGCATCCGCAGCGACCTGTCGGCCACTCTCTTCCTGTCCGAACCCGAGGACTATGACGGCGGCGAGCTGATCATCGAGGAGATGTACGGCGCCCAGTCGATCAAGCTGCCGGCGGGCGATCTGGTCCTCTATCCGTCCAAGAGCCTGCACCGGGTGACGCCGGTCACGCGCGGCGCGCGCGTCTCCAGCTTCATGTGGCTGCAGAGCCTGATCCGCGACGACGCCGATCGCGAGAACCTGTTCCGCCTCGACGTGGCGATCCAGCGGGTGAACCTGGACAAGGGGCCGAAGGATGCGGCCGTGATCGAGCTGACCGGGGTCTATCACAACCTGCTGCGGCGCTGGTCCGAGGTGTGAAGGGCTTGGGCGATCAGGCCGCCTGGGCCGCCTCGCCGCGCGACAGGACCAAGCGGATGGCGTTCAGCAGGGCCTCGGGCTGGATGGGCTTCTGCGCCACCCCGTCCATCCCCGCCGCCAGATAGGCGGTTTCGTCGCGCGGATCGGCGTTGGCCGTCAGCGCCAGGATCGGCAGGGCGGCCGCCGGACCGGGCAGGGCGCGGATCGCCCGCGTGGCGGCCACCCCGTCCATCACCGGCATCTTCACGTCCATCAGGATCAGGTCGAACGTCGCCGCCGCCGCGCGCTCGACCGCCTGGCGACCGTTCTCGGCGGTCTCGTGGGTGCAGCCGAACAGCTCCAGCACCTTGCCCGCCACGAAGCGGTTGGCGGCGTTGTCGTCCACCACCAGCACGTGCAGCGTGGCATGGGCGGTGGGGTCGGCGAGGGCTTCGGGATTGCGGAGACCGTCCGCCTCGGCCAGGGGGAGGCGCAGGTCGAAACGGAAGCGCGCCCCGCCCTGCGGCGAGCGCTCGACGGCCAGCTTGCCATCCATGCGCTCGACGATCTGCCGACAGATCGCCAGCCCCAGACCGGCGCCGGCGCCCTGGCGACCCGCCTCGCCGGTGTTGAATGGTTCGAAGATGGCGCGCGCCGCCTCGTCGCTGACGCCGGGGCCGCTGTCGTCCACCGTGGCCGACAGGCGCACCTGGCCGGTCTCGAGCGTCGTGGTCAGCCGCACCGCGACCGAACCCGCTTCGGTGAACTTCAGGGCGTTGCCGATCAGATTGTTCAGCAATTGCTTCAGCCGCATCTCGTCGCCGACGATCCAGCGGGCGGCGGCGAGGTCGTTCTCGACCCGCAGGTCCAGCGCCTTCTCCTCGGCGCGTGGGCTCCACAGGGCGGACAGGTCCGCCGACACCGCCTGCAGGTCCAGCGGGGCGGGCTCCAGCGTCAGCATCCCGGCCTCGGCGCGCGACATGTCCAGCGCGTCGGTCAGCAGGCGCAGCAGGCTGTTTCCCGAATCCAGAATGGTGCGGACGTGGGGGCGCAGAGCCTCCTGCGTCAGTTGCCGCTCCATCAGGGCGGCCACGCCCAGAACCCCGTTCAGGGGCGTGCGGATCTCATGGCTCATCACGGCCAGGAACTCGGACTTGGCCCGGCTGGAGGCGCGGGCCTCGGCCTCGGCGCGGACCAGGTTCTGGGCCAGTTCGGCCATGGCCTCGGCACGCCGCTTGTGGATCGCCACTCCGGCCTGCAGCACGTGCAGCCCCGCCCCCACGCCGACGTAGCGGCCGCGCGAGACGACGATGAACCCCTTCAGCAGGGCGCCCAGTCCCGCCGCGTCCATCGACTGGAACAGGACGTCGGCCGAGGCGTCGGCCTCCACGACCATGGGGGCGGGGTCCATCAGCGCCGAGACCGGCCGTCGGGCGTAGAGGGCCCGGCCGAACTCGGCCGCCAGCTTCAGGGTGAAGGCGTTGCGCTCGATCAGGCCGACGGGCCGGCCGTCGGCGTCGGCCACGGCGATGACCAGGGTCGCGGGCTCGGCCTCGAAACGGGCCAGGGCGTCGGCCCCCGGCGCGTCCGGCGCCATGGGCGACGAGGCGTCCACGAAGTCTCCGATCCTGGCCATTCCCAGCCGTCCCCTGCGTTCTGCAAGCGCAGGGTTAGGTCAGGCCGCTTAACAGCCGCTTTTCCGTAAATGAATGTTTTGTAAGAATAATCTTACATATGATCCGGTAGCGGATGATCAGAGGCGCGCCAGCAGTTCGGCCGCAAAGGTCGACAGGCTGTCGTCGCGCGCGCCCATGACCACCACGCGGTCGCCGGGCTGCGCCGTCTCGACGATGCGGTCGCCGCAGTCGGCGCGGGTCGCCAGGGCCTGCGCCTGACGCCCAGCCGCACGCACGCCCGCGGCGATGTCCTCGCTGCCGACGCTGCGGTCCGTGGTGCCGCCGTAATAGACGGGCTCGGGCATCAGCAGCACGTCGCCCTGCCGCATCAGCCCGGCGAAACCCTCGATGAATTCCTGCTTCATCAGCTTCAGTGGGCCGAAGCCATGCGGCTGGAACAGGATCAGCAGCCGCCCGTCAAAGGCGTGCAGGGTCTTCAAGGTGGCGGCAATCTTGTCCGGGTTGTGGGCGAAGTCGTCGATGACGGTGACGCCGTTCCGTGTCCCCACCACCTCCAGCCGGCGCCGGATGCCGTTGAACGTCTCCAGCGCCGCGACCGCCTGATCCACCGGCACGCCGAGCGCCTTGACCGCGCCCAGGGCCGCCAGGGCGTTGGCGACATTGTGCGCGCCCGGCACGTTCAGCGTCACCGCCTGGGCCGCCTCGTCGCGCACGCGCAGCTCGAACTTCATGCCGGTCGGCAGGGGCTCAAGGTCATGCGCCGACAGATCGGCTTCTTCCTCGCCGAGCGCGAAGGTGATCGCCTTGCCGGGCGCCAGGGTCTGCGCCAGCGCCGCCGTCTCGGGGTTGTCGAGATTCAGCACCGCCGTCGTCGCCCGGCTGACGAAGCCGCCGAACAGGTCGCGCAACTCCTCCATCGACTTGTGGTCCAGCGAGATGTTGGAGACGACCGCCACCATCGGAGCATAGCGGGCGATGGAGCCGTCGCTTTCGTCCACTTCAGCAACGAACAGGTCTGGTCCGCCGATCAGGGCGCTGGCGAACGGCTGGTCGGGCGAGGCGAAGTTCTTCATCACGGCGCCGTTGACCACGGTCGGGGCGCGGCCAGCCTGATCCAGAATCCAGGCGACCATGCCGGTGATGGTGGATTTGCCGCTGGTGCCCGCCACGCCGATCGAGGTCGGAGCCGCGTTGAACAGTTCGCTCAGCAACTGGGGCCGGGTCTTGATGACGGCGCCGACGCGTTTGGCCGCGCCGATGTCGGGTACCGTGTCCTCGACCGCGCCGGTGGCGACGACCACCTGATCAGCGCTGACCACGCCCGATCCGTCCTGCGGGTGCAGGGTGACGCCGTGGGCGCGCAGCCAGTCGAACTTCTCTGGCGTGCGGCCTTGATCCAGCGCCCGGTCTGACCCGGCGATGCGGGCGCCCGAGGCCTGAACGATCATGGCCAGCGGCATCATGCCGGAACCGCCGACGCCGCAGAAGAAGTAGTCTTTGTTCATCGGCTTGATTTCAATGCGAGAAACCGGGGAATGTCCGGTCTGACTAGCACGCAAGACGCTCAAGGCCACCCCGTCCATGCAGACCAGACCGTTCCGAATCGGCGTCGTCAACGCCAGCTCCCGTCTCGATCCGGCGCGGGGCGAGGCGATCCGGGCCTGGGCGGCGGCGACCTGGCCGGACGGGGAGGTCGAGCTGGTGCTGCATCCGGCCCTGTTCGAGGTGCACGGCCATTTCGGCGGCGACGACGCCACCCGCGCCCGCGCCTTCGTCGAGACGGCCAACGACCCCGCCATCGACGCCGTCTGGTTCGCACGCGGCGGCTATGGGGCCTGCCGCATCGCCGAGGCGGTGATCCCCGAGTTGACCGCCCATGCCTACGCCAAGCGCTACCTCGGCTATTCCGACGCGGGCAGCCTGCTGGCGGCGCTCTATCGCGCGGGCTTTCCCCATGTCGCGCACGGGCCGATGGCGTCGGACGGATCGCGCCATGACGCTACGGGGCGCCGGGCGGTGAACTGGCTGAGGTCGGGCGATCCGACCTCGCTGGAGCCGTCCCTGCTGGCGGACGCCCGACCCGCCGTCGGGTTCAACCTGACCATTCTCAACGAATTGGTCGGGACGGCGATCGAGCCGGACCTGACCGGCCACGTTCTGATGCTGGAAGAGGTGTCCGAGGCTCTCTATCGCGTCGACCGGATGATGTTCCACCTGACCAGCCAGGCTTCGATCCGTCGTGTGGCGGGCATCCGACTGGGCCGTGTCTCTGACGTCACCGTCAACGATCCCGACTTCGGCCTGACGGCGGAGGAGATCGTGCGTTACTGGTGCGTGCGGTCAGGGATTCCCTATCTGGGCGACGCCGACATCGGCCACGACCGGGATAATAAGGTGGTGCCCTTCGGCGTGCGCGGCTGAGCCGCCCTCAACCTCTCAGGATCAAGCCGTCGGGCCGCGCTTCGAAAGCCGACAGCCGGCCCAGGAAGCTCATGCCCAGCAGGGCTGCGGGCATGTCGCGGTCGATCACCAGGGCTTCAACCGAGGTCATCTCCACCCCCGCCACGGATACGGAGGTCAGCAGCACCCGCGCGGCGGGCGTCTGGCCCGAGGCGGTGTTCAGCGTCTGGTTGAAGTCATGCGGTTTCAGCCGCACGCCCAGCCGTTCGGCGTCGGCGCGGCTCAGCGTCACCACGCTGGCGCCGGTGTCGACCAGCATCCGCATGGGCCGCCCTTCGACGGTCGCCTCGGCCCAGTAGTGGCCGTCGGCCGCGCGCGTCACCGAAGGCGCCTCCTTTAGGGCCACGGCGGCGTAGGCCTGGGCCGGGCCTTCCCACCACATCAGGGCGCCGACGCAGGCCGAGGCCGACGCCAGGGCGGCGGCGAAGACGACAGCGGAGCGCGGGTCAAAGCGGATCATGTCGCGGACTATGCGGGCTGGCGTCTTCCCATGCGGTGAAGCGACGTGGCGAACGAAAGGTTGACGACGCCCGCCCTTCACTCGCCCAGCAGCCGAGGGTCGATCCGCTTTTTGCGACCCGGCAGATCGTCCATGACGGCGGCGCGGGCCTCGTCCGTCATCCGGCTCCAGGTAGCGATCTCCTGAAGGGTGCGCAAACAGCCCAGGCACAGGCCGGACGCGCCGTCGACGGTGCAGACCATGATGCAGGGGCTGACGATCGGACGCGGGGGGACGGAGGCGGGAGCAGGGGGCATGGTTCGTGACGATATCGCAACAATGAGTCCGAGAACGGACTATAATTTCTTGACTTTTCGCGCCGGGCGGCTATGTTCATCCTCGACGCGAAACGACTGACAGGGTGAGAGTCCCAAAAAGCACGACGTGTCTTCTTTCATCGTTCAACGAAAGGAGACGCCAAAAATGAACGAAAACAAAGAGCGCAATCTCCAGCACGCCATGCTGTCCTTCGCCCTTTTCGGCGGGATGCTGGTGAACACGAAGCAGATGAACGGCGCCGGCGACCGCGTGGTCAGCCACCCGTCCAACTTCGTGCCCATAACGATCAAACGGCCGCGCGCGTAGTCGCGAGACTGGATGATCCAGCCAGAAGCCCCGGTCAGAACGACCGGGGTTTTTCAATTGCGCCCTTGCCAGCGCGCCGCCCTGTGGCCGAAACCGGCGACTTCACTGGTGAAAGGGAATGCGGCATGGGTCTGATCGTCGAAGAGCGCACGGGCGCGGTCATGGTCTGGACCCTGGATCGGCCCGATCGACTGAACGCCCTGCCAGACCTGGAAGACGGCGAGGCCTTCGCCGCCGCCTGCGACGCCGTCAACGCCGACCCCTCCATCCGCTGCGTGGTGCTGACCGGCGCCGGGCGGGCCTTTTCGGCGGGCGGCGACCTGAAGGCGATGAAGGATCGCCGCGACCTGTTCGAGGGCTCGGGCGCCGCCATCCGCGAACGCTATCGCCGCGTCGTCCATCGCATCGTGCGCGCCCTCTATGGCCTGGAGGTTCCGCTGGCGACGGCGGTCAACGGACCGGCCATGGGGCTGGGTTGCGACATCGCCGGACTGGGCGACATCCGCATCGCCTCGGACCGCGCCAGCTTCGGCGTGCCCTTCATGAAGCTGGGCATCATTCCCGGCGACGGCGGTTCGTGGCTGCTGCCGCGAAACATCGGCTACGCCCGCGCCGCCGAACTGCTGTTCACCGCCCGCTCGATCGACGCGGCGACGGCCGACCAGTGGGGCCTGGTCAACCGCGTCGTCCCGCATGAGACGCTGATGGACGAGGCGATGCAGACGGCGGAACAGATCGCCGCCCAGCCGCCCCAGGCCCTGCGCATGGCCAAAAGTCTGCTGCGTCAGGGCCGCGACATGAATTTCGACCAGATGCTGGAACTGTCCGCCGCCATGCAGGCCCTGGCCCACCTGACCGACGACCACATCGAAGGCGTGACGGCGGTGCTGGAGAAGCGTAGCGGTGAGTTTACGGGGAACTGAGCTTCCCTTCTCCGCCGGGCGAGCGGGTGAAGACCGTGTCGCCGTAAAAAAAGGGCCCCTCGCGAGGCCCTTTCTCCGTCTTCATCCTGACCGCTGTTACGTCCGAGCGGGCGCCTTCATGGCGCGCGCGGCGGGCACGCCGGTGGAGGCGTTGTCCCGCTTGGCGCCGGCGGTTTCGCCCGGCTTCATGAACTTGACCAGGACGCGCTGGCCGATCAGCAACGGGGCGTCGTCCACGGCGACCACCACCTCGACCACGCGTTCGTCGGTGCGCTGCGAGGGATCGTCCGAGGCCAGCTTGCGGGCGCCGAAGACGGCGGCGCGGCGCAGCACCTTGCCGACATAGACCTTGGTCGGGTCGCCTTCGGGGGTGATCTCCACGGCCTGGTCGACGGCGACGTTCGGGATGTCGGCCTCGACGATCTCGGCGCGGGCGATGCGCGGGGCCGCCGGCTCCAGATCGAACATGTTCGACACGTTCAGGGTTGAGGCGCCGGCGCCGGGGTTGGCGTAGCGACGCACGATGCGGCCGTCGGCGGGCGAGCGGATGACGGTCAGTTCGACATCGTAGGCGGCCTGATCGCGACGGGCGCGGGCGCTCTGCACCGCCGACTGCTGCGAGCCGAGGCGGGCCTGGGCCTGGGCGATGGCGTCGCGGGCCTGATCCATGCGCTGGGCGGCGACGAAGTTGGTGGCGACCAGCTTCTGCAGACGGTCGTATTCGCGCTGGGCCGCAGCGATGTCGACGTTGATCAGGCGCAACTGGCTCTCGGCTTCGGCCAGGGTGGCCGAGGCGGTCTGCAGCGCCAGGCGCGGCTCGTCGTCCTCCTGGCGGGCCAGGATCTGACCGGCCTTGACCAGATCGCCTTCCTGCACCAGCACCTCGCGGACCACGCCGCCGCGTCGCGCGGCGATCTGGATGATGCCGCCCTCGATGTCGATCTTGCCGTTGGCGATGGCGGAGTAGGGGCTTTCGACCTTCTTCTCGGCCGCCTCGGCCAGTTCGGCCTTCTTGGCGGCCCCGGCCTTCTGCATCATGCCGAAGCCGATGATCAGCACGACCAGCAGCGCCAGGCCGATCCAGAGCCATTTGTTTTTCAGAAATGCGGGCATGGGGGTCCTCAAGGGGATCGGTGTCAGTGCGACGCCAGGATGGCTTCGGGATTGGGGGTGCGGCGCTGATCGTCGATGATCACGCCGTCTTCGATGTGGATGACCCGGTCGGCCCAGGCCTCCAGGCGCGGGTCGTGCGTCACGCAGATGACGGCGGCGCCGTGTTCGGTGGCGGCGCGGCGCAGCAGGCGGATGACCACCTGGCCGTTCTCGCCGTCCAGCGCCGAGGTCGGTTCGTCGGCGAACAGGATCTGCGGGTCCTTGGCCAGGGCGCGGGCGATGGCGACGCGCTGCTTCTCGCCGCCGGACAGGGCGGCCGGGCGCTGGTGCAGGCGATGGCCCAGGCCGACCTCCTCCAGCGCCAGGGCGGCGCGCTTCTTGGCGCGATCGGGCGACAGGCCCTGGAACTTCAGCACCGTCGTCACCTGTTGCAGGGCGGTCAGTGACGGGAACAGGTTGAAGCCCTGGAAGATGAAGCCGCAGTGATCCAGGCGGAACTTGTCGATCCTGCCGCCCGACAGCTTCCATAGGTCATCCACGTCCAGGGCGTCGACGCGCCCTTCCTCGGGCCGCAGCAGGCCGGACAGGGCGGCGATCAGCGTCGACTTGCCCGAACCGGACGGCCCCATGACCATGGTCAGGTCGCCGTGGCGCGCGTCGAAGTCCACGCCCTTCAGCACCTCAACATAGGACCGGCCGGACTTGAACCGCTTGACCAGACCCTTGGCCTCCAGGGCGAACTCGCCGTGCTTGCCGTGAACTTTCGTGTGCCCAAAAGCCATGGTGTTCATCGCAGCAGGTCCGCAGGTTGGCTCTTCTTCAGGATGCCCATCGACAGGAAGCCCGACAGCATGGAGATGCCGATCAGGCCTCCGCCGACCACGAGCAGCAGGCTGAGGGGCATGGAGATGATGACGGCGTTGGACAGGGCCAGCAGGGATAGCAGCCAGGTCAGCAGGATGGCCGCGCCGACCCCGACCATGCCGACCCAGAAACTCAGCTCCATGACAATGCGGCGCAGCGAGCCCATGCCGACGCCCAAGGCGCGCAGGGAGGCGAACTCCTTGATGTTGGCCATGATGGCGCCGCGCAGGGTCTGCCAGGTGATGGCCACGCCGATGATGATCCCCAGCACCACGCAACCGCCGATGATGATGACCAGTATGCCTTCCTCGAACATGGCGCCGGCGTTGGCGTCGGCCAGCTGCTGACGGGTCCAGGCCTTCCACTGGCCGTTGCCCATGGCGTTCAGTTGGGCGACGACGTGTTCGGCGCGCGCCGGGTCCTTGATCTTGATCATGAGCGGGCCGACGCGCGGCCCCTCGAAGGCCTGGCCCAGCATCCGCAAGCTGTCGCGCGACATGACGATGGTCGGCTGCATCATGTTGGGATAGCCGCGCAGCACCCCGACCACGGTTACGGTCTGGCCGTTGAACAGGGCCTTGTCGCCCAGCTTGACGCCCAGCGGCGTCAGCGCCGTCTCGTCCACCGCCACGGTGAAGGGCTGACGCAGGGCGTCGACCAGTTCCTCGGAATAGTCGCGCGGGATGGTGACCGAGCCGGGCGCCGTGTCGATGATGTTGACCAGGACGCTCCGTTGCTTGGGCGCGCCCTGCCTGGCGCGGTCCGCCGCCGACATGGTCGGGTCGACGTCCTTGATGTTCTGGAAATTGCCGCCGGATATGTCGAGCGTCTTCACCTCGACCACCTCGGGGTGGTTATAGGCCAGGGGCACGAAGCGGCGCGGCATTCCTATCGGGCCGCTGAACAGGGCCTTGGCGCCGGGCTGCATGATGAAGATGTCGGCGCTCGAGCGCTCGATGGCGGCGGTGAAGCCCTTGCCGATGCCGATGAAGACCCCGGTCATGGCCAGCACGAGCAGGCCCGAAAGGGCCAGCGCCATGATGGCGGCCATATAGCGGCGCCACTCGAAGAGCAGCGTGGATAGCGCGAGCGACATGACGCGTATTCATTCCCCTGACTTGCGCTGTTATCTGACCGCCGCCCCGCCGGAGGCCAAGTTAAATCGGGGTAAGGCTGGCTCGGCCGGATCTATTGCGGGGCTTGAGGGGGCGGGCCTTGCGGGTCTAGTGACGGCGCCACAGCAAGACGGGGCGTGATGTCACGCTCTAGGGAGACGCCCATGTCACTTCGCCGCACCCTTTCCTTCGCCGCCTCTCTGGCCGCCCTCGGCATGGCCGCCGTCGTGGTCAACGCCCCTGCTTCCGCCGCACGCGCGGACGAGGGCATGTGGACCTTCGACAACTTTCCGATCCAGACGGTGAACGACAAGTACGGCACGCGCATCGATCAGGCATGGCTGGATCGCGTGCGCAATGCGGCGGTGCGCCTGCAGGGCTGTTCGGCCTCGTTCGTGTCGGGCGAAGGCCTGATCCTGACCAACCACCACTGCGTCATCTCCTGCGTCCAGGATCTGTCGAGCGCCCAGAACGACTACGTCAAGAACGGCTGGATGCCGGCCACGCGCGAGGAAGAGAAGACCTGCCCCGGCCAGACCGCCGAGGTCCTGACCGACATCACTGACGTGACCGATCGCGTCCTGGGCGCCGGCGCGGGTCTGGAAGGCGCGGCCTTCGTCGCCGCCCGCTCGGCCGAGATCGACGCCATCCAGAAGGAAGCCTGCGGTGACGACCGCAAGCTGACCTGCCAGGTCATCAGCTTCTATCGCGGCGGCAAATACGCCCTCTACAAGTTCCGCAAGTACGAAGACGTGCGTCTGGTCTTCGCGCCCGAGTTTCAGGCGGCCTTCTTCGGCGGCGATCCGGACAACTTCAACTTCCCGCGCTACGCCCTCGATGCCGCCTTCCTGCGCGCCTATGAGGACGGCAAGCCGGTCGCCACGTCCAACCACCTGAAGTGGAACCCGAACGCGCCGGTCGACGGCGAAGTGACCTTCGTGGCGGGCAACCCCGGCTCGACCTCGCGCCTGCTGACCATGAGCCAGCTGGAGCGCCTGCGCGACCAGCAGATCCCGATCACCCTGATCCAGGGCGCCGAGCTGCGCGGCCGCCTGATCGAATATTCGACGATCGGCGAGGAAGAGAAGCGCGTCGCGCTCGATCCCATCTTCGGTCTGGAGAACAGCTTCAAGGTCTACTACGGCCAGCAGGGCGCGTTGACCGATCCGGCCTTCATGGCCAAGAAGCGCCAGGAAGAGGCGGAACTGCGCCAGCGTGTCGCCGCCGATCCGGCTGTGGCCGAACGCATCGGCGACCCGTGGGCCGATCTGGAAAAGGTGCAGGCGACCGCCCGCGACCTCTACCTGCCCTATCGCCAGCTTGAAGCGAACGCCGGCGGCGGTTCGACCCTCTATTCCTACGCCCGCGCCATCGTCCGCGCGTCCAAGGAACGCGCCAAGCCCGTCGCCGAACGCCGCGCCGGCTACGCCGACAGCGACATCGCCGCCCTGGGCCGCCGACTGGCCTCCGAGGCACCGATTCCGGTCGGCGTCGAGGAGATCCAGCTGTCGCACTGGATGTTGAAGACCCGCGAATACCTGACGGTCGACAGCGCCGACGTGAAGACCATGCTGGGCGCCGAAAGCCCCGAAGTCATCGCCGCCCGCCTGTCGCAAAGCCGCCTGATCGACCCGGCCTTCCGAGCCGAGGCCCTGGCCATGACGCCGGAACAGCTGGCCGCCTCGGGCGACCCGATGATCGCCTTCGTCCTGGCCAATGACGACGCGGCGCAAGCCGTCCGCACCCAGTGGGACGCGGGCGTCAACGCTCCGACCGCCCGCGCCGCCGAAAAGGTCGCCCAGGCCCGCTTCGCCGTCTATGGCGAGAACCAGTATCCGGACGCCACCTTCTCGCTTCGCCTGTCATACGGCCAGGTGAAGGGCTGGACCTATCGCGGCGTGACCGTTCCGTCCTTCACCCACATGGGCGGCCTGTACGAACGCGCCACCGGCGCCGAGCCGTTCAACGCCGCCGAGCGCTTCCTGGCGGCGCAGGACCGGATCAACAAGGACGTCGTCTATGACTTCGTCTCGACCAACGACATCATCGGCGGCAACTCCGGCTCGCCGGTGATCAACGCCAAGGGTGAAGTGATCGGCGCCGCCTTCGACGGCAACATCCACTCGCTCGGCGGCTCGTTCGGCTACGACGGCGAGCTGAACCGCACGGTGTCGGTCTCGACCGCCGCCGTCACCGAGGCCCTGCGCAACGTCTACGACCAGCCGCGCCTGCTGCGCGAACTGGGCGTGCGCCGCTAAGCCTGTCGGATTGATATCCGGGATCTGGGGGCGCCTTCGGGCGCCCCTTTCTCTTTGCCCGCAGGCCTATCTCGACTTGCCCTGCTTCTCGATGAGCACAGCCTGTTGCCAACGGCCGGGAGCCTTGTCGGAGCGATGGATGCAGCCGACCCAGCAGCACGGCCGCCGCTTGCCTTCGTGCAATTCCTCAACCGCACGCTCGATCCGTTTCTGACGGGTGGCGGCCTGTTTGGCGTCTTCGACCCAGCAGATGAACTCATTGCGCCCCAGCGGGGTGAGGCCGCGCCACAGGTCGAGGGTTTCCGGCTCGGATGAGAGCCGCGCCCTCATGTCGTCCGGAACCTGATGCGCCACGCCCTGGGGGAAGTCGTCCGACATCGCGTCAATCCCGTCCCGTTTCGTCATTCGCCGAATCTAGACCCGCGAAGGCGCGATGTGAATGCTTTCGCCGGGGGTTGCGGTTTGCCTCCAGGTTCTGTTCAGACTGACCGCAAAGACGGCCTCGGGTTTAAGGGGCTGAAACCGGGCCTCGGCGATGACCAAGGCCGCGACGCCGAGGATGTCTCATGCGCACCACCTACGCCCCCCTTCTGTTCGCCTCGGCCGCCGTTCTGGCCTTCGCCGCCGCCTCTTCGGCCAAGGCGGAGGAGGGCATGTGGACCTATGACAACTTTCCCATCGCCCGCGCCAACCAGACCCTGGGCACGAACATCGACCAGGCGTGGCTGGACCGCGTTCGCCTGTCGTCGGTGAAGTTCGGCGGCTGTTCGGCGGGCGTCATCTCGGCCGAGGGGCTGGTGATGACCAACAACCACTGCGTCTCCTCGTGTGTCGCCAACCTGTCGACGCCGCAGCTTCAGTACAATGAGACCGGGTTCACGCCCAAGAGCCGCGAGGAAGAGCTGCAGTGCCCCGGCGCCTCGGCCGAGATCCTGACCGACATCACGGACGTGACCCAGCGGGTGCAGAAGGCGGGCGAGGGTCTGGACGGTCAGGCCTTCACCCAGGCGCGCGAGGCCGAGGCCGGCCGTATCGAAGCGGAAGCCTGCGGTTCCGATTCCAAAATCCGTTGTCAGGTCGTCAGCCTGTATCGCGGCGGTCAGTTCAAGCTCTACAAGTTCCGCAAATACTCGGACGTGCGTCTGGCCTGGGCGCCGGAAGACCGCGCCGCGACCTTCGGCGGCGACCTGGACAACTTCTCCTTCCCTCGCTTCGCCATCGATGCGGCCTTCATCCGCCTGTATGAGGACGGCAAGCCCGCCGCGACGCCGACCCACTTCACCTGGAACCCGAACAAGCCGACCGAGGGCGAGCCCGTCTTCGTCACCGGCAACCCCGGCTCGACCCAGCGCCTGCTGACGCAGGCCCAGCTGATGACCATTCGCGACGTGGTCCTGCCGCTGGACCAGCTGATCGCCTCGGAGCTGCGCGGCCGTCTGATCCGCTATTCGGAAGAGGGCGCCGATCAGGCCTTCATCGCCATGGACCCGCTGTCGGGGGTGGAGAACACCTACAAGCGCGGCCGCGGCCGCATGGCGGCCCTGATCGACCCGGCCTTCATGGACCAACTGGCCGGGCAGGAGACCGTCTTCCGTCGCGGCGTGGCCGAGAACGAGGCCCTGTCCGCCGAAGTCGGCGACCCCTGGGCTGTTCTGGCTGATGTCCAGCCGCTGGCGCGCGAGCTTTATCCGGCCATGGCTCTGCTGGAAGGCGGCACCGGCATGGGCACCACCTCGGTCGCGGGCGGCTCTCCCCTGTTCCAATGGGCGCGGGCCATCGTGCGCGGCGCCCAGGAGCGCGCCAAGCCGTCCGACCAGCGTCTGTCCGAGTTTTCCGACAGCCGCCTGGCGGGGGTCCAGTCCAGCCTCTTCGCCGCGCGCCCGACCTATCCGGCGCTGGAGCAGATCCGCCTCGAGTGGTGGTTGTCCAAGACCCGCGAATGGCTGACGGTCGACAGTCCCTATGTCCGCACCCTGCTGGGCAAGGAAAGCCCCGAGGGCCTGTCCACGCGTCTGATCGAGGGCACGAAGCTGGCCGACCCCGCCGTGCGCCGCGCCCTGTGGGAAGGCGGCCTGCCCGCCGTCCAGGCCTCGACCGACCCGCTGATCCAGTACGTCCTGGCTATCGACGCGCAAGCCCGAGCCGTCCGCGCGGATTGGGAGAACCGGGTGCAGGCGCCGACCGACCGCGCCTCCGAACAACTGGCCGCCGCCCGCTTCGCCGTCTTCGGAGACGCCGTCTATCCGGACGCCACGGGCACCCTGCGTCTGACCTACGGCCGGGTAGAGGGGACCGACGTGCCGGGGCAGCGCATCCCCGCCTTCACCACCTTCGCCGGACTGTGGGACCGCGCCACCGGCGCCGAGCCGTTCAACGTCGCGCCCAAGCTGCTGGCCGCCAAGGATCGCATCGACCCCGCGACGGTGATGGATATGGCGGTGTCGTCGGACACCATCGGCGGTTCGTCAGGCTCGCCTGCGGTCAACGCCAGGGGCGAGATCATCGGCGCCAACTTCGACTCCACCGTCCTGACCCAGCGCAACGCCTATGGCTATGACCGCAACGTCAACCGCAGCGTCATCGTCACCACCCAGGCCGTCACCACGGCCCTGCGCGACGTCTACGGCATGGATCACCTGGTCGAGGAACTCGGCGTTCAATGAGCGAGCTGAGCTTGCGCCCTGCCGCGCCGGACGATGTTCCGGCGCTGCATCGTCTGATCGAAAGCGCCTATCGCGGGGACAGCGCCAAGGCGGGCTGGACCCATGAGGCCGACCTGCTGGGCGGCCAGCGCACGGACGAAGTTGAACTGCGCGACATCCTGGCCGACGCCTCGCGGGTCATCCTGCTGGCCGAGGTCGAGGGCGGCCTGACCGGCTGCGTCCAGGTGGCGGATCAGGGCGAGGGGCTGGCCTATCTCGGCCTGCTGACCGTCGATCCGGCGCGTCAGGCGGGCGGTCTGGGGCGGGTGCTGATTGAGGCTGCTGAAGCCCAGGCCGTCGCCCGCTTCGGCGCGACACGCATGGAGATGACGGTCATCCGTCAGCGAGGCGAACTGATCGCCTGGTACGAACGGCGCGGCTATCGCCTGACCGGCGAGACGCGGCCCTTCCCGCTGGACGACGAACGCTTCGGCCTGCCCCAGACGCGCGAGCTGGAGTTCGTGGTGCTCGAGAAGACGCTCTGACATCCTTCGCCCCTTGTGAGAGAAGGATTTAGAGATCCCGCATCTGCTTCTGGGCGGCGCTGAAATACTGCCAGCCGGTCCAGATGGTGACGATCGCCGCCAGCCAGATCAGGGTGTCGGCGAAGGGCTGGAAATAGTTCAGCAGACCGAAGTCCAGGCCGAAACTGTCCCAATTGCGAGCGAACAGCTGACAGCCCAGGGCGACCATCTGCAAGGTGGTCTTCCACTTGGCGGCCAGGGTGACGGGCAGATTGATGCGCCCCGCCATCGTCTCGCGCAGAGCCGAGACGGCGAACTCGCGGAACAGGATCAGGCCGCAAGGAATGATGATCTGCTGCACCGACCCGCTCGTCAGCACGCCCAGCACGGCGCCGGTGACCAGGATCTTGTCGGCGATCGGGTCCAGAATGGCGCCCCAGCGCGTCTCGGCCTTCCAGCGGCGGGCCAGATAGCCGTCGATCCAGTCTGTCGAGGCGGCGATGACGAAGATCCAGAAGCCGATCTTGTACATGGCGAACTGGTCGTCAGGGCTCAGCCAGGCCGAGACGAAGGGGAAGCCGCTGGTCGCGCCCGCCAGCAGCAGGAACATGACGATCCCGGCCGCCAGCCGCAGGCTGGTCAGGATGTTGGGGATGGCTTTGTAGGCAGGGGCCATGACGTCTTCCGTTGCAACACGCCGGGTGTGCCACGGTTCGCGGCCAGAGGCGAGGGTGGAGGCGAGGGCGCCGTCCTCAGTCCAGCCGCTCGAACCGCCCCGGACCCGTCAGCTTGGACAGGATGCCCAGGGCGATGCCGAAGTGCAGACCGCTGAGTTTGAGTTCGCCCGCCGCTTCCTTTTCCGCGATCCAGGGGAAGGTGCGCAGATTGTCCAGCGACAGGCGCACCACGGCCTCCTCGGCCGCGCATTCGACCTGATCAGCGGGCAGCGTCTCGACCACGCGACGCACGGTCGGCGCGGCCTGCTCGACCCAGGGGGCGACGAAGTCCTGACAGTTGTCGGGCGAGCCCTTGAGCATGGCGGTGACGCCGCCGCAGGAGGCGTGGCCCATGACGACGACATGTCGGACCTGCAGGACATTGACGCCGAACTCCAGCGCCGCCGAGACGCCGTGCAGCTTGCCGTCGGGCTGATAGGGCGGAACCAGGTTGGCGACGTTGCGCACCACGAACAGCTCGCCCGGCGCCGTGTCGAAGATCAGGGCCGGATCGGCGCGGCTGTCGGAACAGGCCACCACCAGGGTGTGCGGCTTCTGGCCGTTGGCGGCCAGGGCTTCGTATTCGGCGTGTTCGGACGGCCACCGATTCTGGCGGAAGCGGTGATAGCCCTTGGTCAGTTCGTCGGTCATGACCTAGCCCTTAGACCCGCGACGGTTCGTCGCTCAACCCGAAAACGCCGCTGGCCGAAATGCGTCTGGTTCAGGACTTGTGAAAGAAGCCGTGGATGCGCTCGGCCAGGGCCTGGCTGACGCCGTCCACCTTGACCAGATCGGCGACCGAGGCGCGACTGACCCCCTTGGCTGAGCCGAAGGCGTGCAGCAGGGCCTTCTTGCGTCCCGGCCCGACGCCCTCGATTTCGTCCAGCGGATTCTTCTTGATGTCCATCGAGCGGCGCTTGGCGTGGGCGCCGTTGGCGAAGCGGTGCGCCTCGTCCCGCAGGCGTTGCAGGTAGTAGAGCGCAGGGCTTTTCAGCGGCAGCATGAAGGGCGCCTTGCCCGGCATGAAGAACTTCTCCAGCCCCGCGTCGCGGTCCGGCCCCTTGGCCACCCCGACCACGGCGATGTCGTCGACGCCCAGATCGGCCATGACGGCCAGCACCTCGGCCAGCTGACCCGCCCCGCCGTCGATCAGCAGCAGGTCGGGGCGCTCCACCGCCTCGCCGGCCTCCTCGTCCTTGACCAGTCGGCCGAAGCGGCGGCGCATGACCTCGCGCATCATGCCGTAGTCGTCGCCGGGCGTCAGGTCTTCGCCCTTGATGTTGAACTTGCGGTACTGGTTCTTGCGGAAGCCCTCGGGCCCCGCGACGATCATGCCGCCGACGGCGTTGGTCCCCTGGATGTGGGCGTTGTCATAGACCTCGATCCGCTCGGGTCGGGCGTCCAGACCGAAGGCCTCGCACACCTCGTCGAGGATTTTGCCCTGCGCCGAGTTCTCGGCCAGCTTGCGGCCCAGCGCCTCGCGGGCGTTGGTCAGGGCGTGGTCGACCAGGCTGGCCTTGCCGCCGCGCTGGGGGCGGGCGATCTCGACCCGGTGTCCGGCCTTCATGCTGAAGGCTTCCTCCAGCAACTCCAGTTCGTGCGGGCGGACGTTGGACAGGATCAGGCGCGGGACCGGCTTGTCCTCATAGAACTGGCCCAGGAAGGCGGCGAGGATTTCCGGGTCGCTGTCGCTCTTGTCCACGCGCGGGAAATAGGCGCGGCCGCCCCAGTTCTGGCCCGCGCGATAGAAGAAGACCTGGACGCAGGCCTGACCGCCCTCGGAATGCAGGGCGAAGACGTCGGCCTCGGCCACCCCGTCGGCGTTGACGCTGCTCTCCATGGCGATGGCCGACAGGGCGCGGATGCGGTCGCGCACGCGGGCGGCGGTCTCGAAGTCCAGGTCGTCCGACGCCGCCTGCATCTCCTGCGACAGGCGGCCGATGACGGCGCGCGACTTGCCGCGCAGGAACTGCTCCGCCTCGGTGACCAGATCGCCGTAGTCCTCAAGCGAGATCAGGCCGGTGCAGGGCGCTGAGCAGCGCTTGATCTGGTGCAGCATGCAGGGGCGGGTGCGCGTCTCATAGACGCTGTCCGAACAGGACCGCAGCAGGAAGGCTTTCTGCAGGGTGTTCAGCGTGTGGTTGACCGCCCAGGTCGAGGCGAAGGGGCCGAAATAGTCGCCGGGAATGGTGTGGGCGCCGCGATGCTTCCTGACCTGGGGCGCGCGGTGGTCGCGACGGATCATCAGTTCGGCGAAGGACTTGTCATCGCGCAGGACGACGTTGAAGCGCGGCTTCAGCTTCTTGATGAAGTTGGATTCGAGCAGCAGGGCCTCGGTCTCGGACGCCGTGACCACCAGCTCCATCGAGCGGGTCAGGCTGACCATCAGGCCGATGCGCTGGGTGTGGAAGCGGCCTTGCGCGTACTGGACAACCCGCTTCTTCAGCGACTTGGCCTTGCCGACATAGAGGCAGGCGCCGTCCTCGCCGTACATCCGATAGACGCCGGGCTTGTCGGGCGCGCGCCGGGCCTCGTCCGCGATCAGCTCGGCGGCCTGAAGCGGAAGGGCGTTCGCCTGCGAGTCGGGCGTCTCCGGGATGTCGGGCGTCGGGTCGGTCATCAGCCGGGATATAGGCTCAGCCGCGCCGGACCAGAAGCACCCCGCCGATCACCAGCAGCACGCCGGCGATGCGCGTCAGGCTGATCGGCTGCTGCGGCACGCCCATGACGCCGAAATGATCGAGAATCAGGCTCAACGCCAACTGGCCCGCGACCATCAGGGTGATGGTCAGCGCCACGCCGATCTTGGGCACGCCCCAGGCGGCGGCCACCACGAAGACGCAGCCGTAGAGCCCGCCCAGCCAGGCCCAGGCAGGCAGGGCCTTCATCGCCTGCACGTCCGGCCGCGCCTGCAGCGTCACGGCGACGAGAGCCAGGGCGACGGTTCCCACGGCGAAGGAGACGAGCGCCGCATTGACCGGCGAGCCGACGGCGCTGGCCAGCCGCGCATTGGTCGGCCCCTGCAGGGCGGTGGCGGCGCCGCCGATGATCATGGCCAACAGGGCGAGGACGGGTAACGGCATCGGCTGTCTCACCAGTTTGGATCGGGCGCGGCGCCGCCGAAGATCTCGGCCAGTCGGGCGCGAGTGGCGCGGGTTACATCCTCGGGCAGGGCGTCGGGGGAAAACCAGCCGATCTCGGCGATTTCGCCGTGACTGGTCCGCTCGATCATGTCGAAGGCGTCGATGCGGAAGACCAGCACATGATCCCCCGGAAAGAAGCGCTCATTGGAATGAACCGACAAAAGGCGCGGCTCGCCCCTGACGATCAGCCCGGCCTCTTCGCGCAGTTCGCGGATGACGGCGGCCTGCGTCGTCTCGCCCTTGTCCACCCCGCCGCCGGGCAGCCACCAGCCCTCCAGATAGGTGTGTTTGACCAGCAGCACCCGCCCCTCGCCATCGACCGCCGCGCCGCGCACGCCCAGCGTCATGCCCCGGCTCATCCGCGACCAGGCGAAGAACAGCGGCCGGGTGAAGGGTTCGATGCGGGTGCGCCAGTTTGCCATGCGGGAACGATAGGCTGTCGCCGGGCGGCTTGAACAGGGGCGCGCTTGCCCCTATTCGGGGGCGGAACAGGAGACCCATCATGCTGGCCATCGCCACCATCTTCGCCTTCATCGCCGTCGTCGCCGCCTTCAACTACTTCGAGTTCGGCCGGGTTGACTGACTCCAGGTCGGCTGACGCCCCTTGGCGGGGCGTGGCGCTGGTCACGGCCGCCTCGCGCCGGATCGGGGCGGTGCTGGCGAAGGCGGCGGCCCAGGCGGGCTATGACGTCGTCGTCCACTACCGTTCGGACGCGCAGGGGGCCGAGGCCGTGGTCCGGGCCATCGAGGGTCTGGGGCGGCGCGCCGTCGCCGTTCAGGCCGAGCTGACGGACGCCGGGGCGCGCGCCGCCCTGATGGATCAGGCCGCCGCCTTCGGGCCGTTGCGGGTGCTGATCAACAACGCCTCCCTGTTTGTTTATGACCAACTGGAGACCTTCCAGGAGGCGGACCTGCGCCTTCATCACGAGGTCAATGTCCTGGCCCCCCTGGCCCTGATCCGCGACTTCGCCGCGCGCCTGCCTGACGGGGACGAAGGCGTGGTGGTCAATATGCTGGACTATAAGGTCACGGCTCCGAACCCCGACTTCTTCTCCTATACGGTCAGCCGCGTGGGCATCGCCCATATGACCGGCGCCCTGGCGCTGGCCCTGGCGCCGCACATCCGCGTCTGCGGCATCGCGCCGGGTCTGACCCTGCCCTCGGCCGGGTGGCCCGAGGCCGACTATGAGGCCGGGGCGGAGGCCACGCCGCTGAAGCGGCCGGTGGCGGTCGAGGACCTGGCGGCGGCCCTGACCTTCATCCTGACGACGCGCAGCCTGACCGGCCAGAACCTGGTGGTGGACGCCGGGGCCGCCCTGACCTGCCGCGACCGCGATCTGGAGTTCGCCTGAGGACGTTCGCCGCCACATGACCTTTATTTGCCGATAGGTTGGCGCCTTAGCTGCCGCCGTTCATTCTGAGACCTCCATGCCCGCTGTCCGTTTTACTCGCCGCTTCTCGATGGCGCACCGGCTGATCGCCGATGCGGGGTCGAAATGCGCCGTGCCGCATGGGCACAATGAGTTCGTGACGGTGACGCTGGAGCCGACGGCCGAGATCGCCTTCGGCGGGGCCAACCACGCGGCCTCCTTCGAGCGACTGAAGGCGCGCTGGCACGGCTTCGTCGACCGCAGCCTGGACCACGCCTTTCAGCTGAACCGCGCCGACCCCCTGCTGGCCTGGTTCCAGCAGCATGAGCCGCACCGCCTGAACCAGGTGCTGACCGTGGACGGCGATCCGACGACCGAGGCCCTGATCATCGCCCTGTGGCGCAAGCTGGAGGCCATCCTCAATGCCGAAGGCCTGCCCTTCCGCTTGGCTGAACTGGCCATCGAGGAAACGCCGACCAACATCGTTCTGACGCGCGGCCTGACCGAGGCGGAGCGGGCCTGGGATCTGGGCGCCTGGTGCGACCGGGCGGATTTCAGCATCAATGATCTTCTGCCGCCGGAGACCTGGTCTTGAGCGCCGTCGTCACCCCCCTGCCGTCCGTCGAACCGCGCCGCCTGGGCCTGAAGGTCATGGTGCGCGCCCTGAAGGTCGAGGCTTCCATCGGCTTCTATGATCATGAGCATGGGCGGCTGCAGCCCCTGGTGGTGGACGTCGAACTGGAACTGGGCGCTGCGCCGGTCGAGCGGTTGGCCGATACGCTGGATTACGACGGCGTGGCCCGCATCGTGCGCGAACTGGCGGCGGGGCCGCACATCGCCCTGATCGAGACCTTCGCCGAGCGCACGGCCGTCGCCTGCCTGGCCGATCCCCGCGTGCTGAGCGTCGTCGTGCGGGTCGAGAAGCCCGGCGCCATTCCCGATGCGGCGGCGGCCGCCTGCGAAGTCGCCTATTCGCGCTGAGGCCGGTTGCGCGGGGCCGTTCGTCCCGCCATCATCCCGGCCTGACAAGAGGTTCCGATGGTCCAGTCCGGCGATTACAGCAGCAACAGCGGCGGCGAGGTCTCGGCCGACCTGACGGGCCTCTATGCGGGTTACGCCCTGATCCTGCTGGCGGCGCCGACCTTCGGCGCGGCGGCGGCGATCGGCCTGCTGCGCGTGTGGCGCCGACCCGCGCCCGTCGATCCCATGCTGCGCAGCCACTTCGTCTTCCAGCAGCGGACCCTGTCGGCGGCGGTGTGCGCCATCATCGCCGGCGCGGTGCTGATCCTGGTCAACGTCGGGGTCTTCGTCCTGTTCGTCATGGCGGTCTGGACCATCGTGCGCGGCGCCCTGGGGCTGAAGGATCTGCTGACCGGGCGGCCCATCGCCGAGCCGCGTCGTCTCTTCTACTGAAAGGTCCGCCGTCATGAGCGATCAGAATACCGCCGCGCCGGTCGCGGGCCGAGACGGCGCCGTGGTGGCGTGGATTCTCTACATCCTGTCGATCCCCAGCGCGAACGTGCTGGTGCTGGTCGGACTGGTGCTGGCCTATGTGAACCGGGGCTCGGCGACGGGGCTGGCGGCCCAGCACGTCGAGGCGCAGATCAGGCTGTTCTGGTCGGTGTTCTGGATCAGCGCCGTCCTGTGGGTGCTGGTGGCGGTGAGCGCCGTGGCCTCGGCCTTCCTGATCGGGATTCCGTTCCTTCTGCTGTTCGGGCTTCTTTTGCTGCTGGTGTCGATCTGGTTCACGGTGAAAAGCGTTCTGGGTCTGCTGGCCCTGCTGAGCGACCGGCCGGCTTGAACTGATCCATTCGGGAGGAGCCGCCGTGCCCGCCTTCAAAGACCACGCCGCCGACCGCCGCTTCCAGCAGATGTTCGCCGATGCGGACGGGACCGAGCATCCCGTCTGGGCCGAGTATGCGGTGCGCGGCCGCGCCCGCGTCATCCTGCACGTCGAGGCTCACCCGGCCCTGCGCGGGACGGGGGCGGCGGGCCGCTTCATGCAGGCCCTGGCCGAGCACGCCCGCGCCGAGGGGCTGACCCTGATCCCGCATTGCAGTTATGCGGTCGCCTGGCTGAAGCGCCACCCCGAGTACGAAGATGTGGTGGGGGCGTAGCAGCGCGCCTCCTGGATCCTCGGGTCAAGCCCGAGGATGACGGCGTTGAAGGAAGGCGCGGTGCGAAGCGCCCAGGCCGCGTCGGGTCGAGAAGGCGGAGCCTTCTGACCGCGGCCCGCTAACATCACTCGCGTCGGGTCGAGAAGGCGGAGCCTTCTGACCGCGGCCGATCAGGAATGACTCTTCGCCACGATGGCCTTCATGGTCTCGGCCTTGGACGGCAGGTCGGCGACCAGGCGGGCGGCCAATTCGCGGGCGCCGACGGGATAGGCGTCGCCGCCGTCGGCGATCTCCTTGGCCATGTCGGCGGCCTTGCACAGGGCGACCTCGAGGGCCTCGACCTGTTCGAGCGCCAGGGCGCGGGCTTCGGCCTGCAGGCGCTTGACCCGTTCGGCGGTGGTTTCGGGCGCGCGCATCAGGTCATAGACCTCGGCTTCCGGCGAGGAGACCACGCGCAGGGCGGCGCGGGCGTCGGATTCATTGCTGGACTTGGTCATCGGCGTCTCTCCTTAACGCACCATGCCGCATTTTCGCCGCAAGGTCGCATCCCATTTTGCGGCCAAGCTCGACGGCGCGCCGCCATGTTGCCCGTAAGCCTCATGAACCGGGCCTCATGAATCGGGGATGAAGGGCGGCGCGGCCCAGCGCGCGCGACGCCGCTCCGCGATGGCCCACAGATGGTCGATGCGGCTGGCCAGCTCGCGCCGCAGCCGCCGTTCCTCGGCCGGATGCAGGGGGCGGTCGTCGTCATCGGGGACAGGCGGGGACGCAGCGGCGCGCGGCGGTCGCGGACGGGTCATGGGGTCCTCTTTCTCCCTCCCCTTCATGGGGAGGGTGGTCGCGCAGCGACCGGGTGGGGAGGGCAGGGGCTGGGCGCGGCGTGTGGCTTGCGGCGTCGCCCCCACCCGGCTTCGGCTGGGCCTCAGCCGCCCTCCCCATGAAGGGGAGGGAGATTGGGCGCACGGGTTTGGCCGCCGCGCCTTTCGGCGGGCGGTTGGAGGGCTGGGCGGAGCGCCGGGTCGACGCCCGGAGTGTGATGTGTATTACCGTTTCGACGCCGACAGACGCTCCGCGCGGACGGGCTTCCACGAGCTCGGGGCGGGCGCCGGTCTTATCGGCTACCCCCGGCGCCCGCGGCGGGCGGGGGCCTGCTTGCGACAGGCCTCCCGGAACGGTCCGCGTAACCCCCGCGACCCTGGCCGAAGCCTCTCTGACGGACGGGTCGAACGCCCCGTCACCAGGCTCCGTCGGCTTCTTGTCTAGAGGCGGCCTACCGAGGTCGTCTTGAGCGACCTAACGCCCTTCGGGCTGCTTGAGGTCGTTTGTGGCGACCTTCGCCCGTCGAGCTCGGCAAGCCGGGCGTCGGCGCCGGCGTTCGCCCGCATCGCCGCCCTTCGCATCCTGGACCGCCCGGCGCGCTCCGCCCGACGCGCCGCTGGGCTCCCGCCCTCGACCGGCCGCCGCGACGGACGCCGCGCGGTCCGACAAGAACCCCGCTCCATCCGCTCCCGCCGCCCGCAAGGTCGCAGGCCTCGCGAGCCCTCCATGCAACGGAACGAGGGCAGGGTGGCATGGCGGGGAGGTAGGGCGGGCTGAAAGGGGATGGCGGAGGGCGGAAGGCGGGAAATCGTGGGGATTGGGGCGGGGAGGTTTGCGTGAGTTGGGCATCTTCGCTGGACATGTGGCTTGCACACGATAGCTTGAGGGGGGTCTCGAGGCTTGGGGGTGAGCTTTGGCTTTTATTGCGCCAATATACTCTAGGGGGCAGGTTGATCGTGCAGGCGAAGCTCTCCGTAATGGGACAAAAGAGCTTGAACCCCATTTAATTGTAGGAAATTGGCGGGCATCCCATCTTTATATTATCAACACATTTCAAGCGAACTTAAGAAATCGGCGAAAAATGTTCGATGGTGATGTTGTTATTGCTCAACGTTTAAAGCGAACTCCAACAATTTTAGATAAGCTCCAAAGAGAGCCGGCTATGTCTCTGTCGCGGATGCATGATATTGCTGGCTGCCGCCTAATTTTCGATAATATAGAATCTTTGAGGCGCTTTCGGCTAGGTGTTCATTCTTCAAAGGCCAAGCATGTTAATATAAGTGCAGATGATAGATATGATTATATTTCTAGCCCTAAGCCTTCAGGGTATAGAGGGGTTCATGATGTTTACAAATATGAAGCATACTCTAGTGCGGGTAAAAAGTGGAACAATTTAAGAATTGAGCTTCAATATCGAACTCGTGTGCAACATGCATGGGCCACTGCGGTCGAGATCGTTGATATGGTCAATGCTAAGCGTTTGAAATTTGGCCAAGCAGAAGATGGTTTGACTAGACAATTTCTTTTGGCGAGTGAAATCTTGTCCAGATATCACGAAGGTGTTCCTGGATATTGCGCATCAGATAGTATGAATCAAGTCATGGAAGAGTTTTGGAAAATCGAATCTGAAACCCATGCTGTTGCAAGGCTGAGAGGTCTAACAGGAAGTAATTTTAGAGATTTTGCGAGAGATGCGAAACTTTTTGTTCTCGTAAATTTCTTTGATGCTGACAATGGCCTGCCATTTGAAGCTTATGGTTTTGCTGATAATAGAAGTGCTGTTGAAACGTATCAAAATCTTGAGTCTAAATACCTTGGGGTGGCGGATATTGTTCTTGTTGGCGCTAGTGAACAAGATGCAGTTCGATTAGCCTATACGAACTATTTATCCGATGCGTCCACTTTTCTTGCGCTGCTCGATCAGGCGACGACCTGACATACAGTATCAAATAATGAGGGGGTGCGTGGTGGCTTCCCCTACCGCCCCTTCCTGAAGGCCTCGGCCTTCTCGGCCGCCGCCTCCTTGCGCCAGCGCTTCGGGGCTGACCTGTCGACCTCCTCGCCCGCGCCGGTCAGGGCTTCGTTGGCGAATTCGAGGTCGAGGAGCTTCATCTTCTTGATCTCGTCGCGCAGGCGGGCGGCTTCCTCGAACTCGAGGTTGGCGGCGGCGTCGCGCATGCGGCCTTCGAGATCCTTGAGGGCGGCCTGGAAGTTGGAGCCGACGAAGGGCTTGGCCTCCTCGGCGACGCCGGGGCGGGTCAGGCGGTCCAGGTCGCGGGACTCATAGGGGCTCTCGAGGATCTCCTTGATGTCGCGCTTGACCGTCTCGGGCGTGATGCCGTGTTCGAGGTTGTAGGCCTGCTGCTTCTCGCGGCGGCGGTCGGTCTCGGCGATGGCGCGCTCCATCGAGCCGGTCATGCGGTCGGCGTAGAGGATGACGCGGCCGTCGACGTTGCGCGCCGCGCGGCCGATGGTCTGGATCAGGGAGGTCTCCGAGCGCAGGAAGCCCTCCTTGTCCGCGTCGAGGATGGCGACCAGGCCGCACTCGGGGATGTCCAGGCCCTCACGCAGCAGGTTGATGCCGATCAGGCAGTCGAACGAGCCCAGGCGCAGGTCGCGCAGGATCTCGATCCGCTCCAGGGTGTCGACGTCGGAGTGCATGTAGCGGACGCGCACCCCCTGTTCGTGCATGTATTCGGTCAGGTCCTCGGCCATCTTCTTGGTCAGGGTGGTGACCAGTGAGCGGTAGCCGGCGCGGCTGGTCGCCTTCACCTCGTCGATGACGTCGTCGACCTGGTTGCGGGTGGCGCCGGAGACGGGGCGGATCTCGACCGGGGGGTCGATCAGGCCGGTGGGGCGGATGACCTGTTCGGTGAAGACGCCGCCAGTCTTGTCCAACTCCCAGGCGCCGGGGGTGGCCGAGACGAAGACGGTCTGGGGCCGCATGGCGTCCCATTCCTCGAACTTCAGCGGGCGGTTGTCGATGGCGGAGGGGAGGCGGAAGCCGTACTCGGCCAGGGTCGACTTGCGGCGGTAGTCGCCGCGGAACATGGCGCCGATCTGGCCGACGGTGACGTGGCTCTCGTCCACGAACAGCAGGGCGTTGTCGGGGATGTATTCGAAGAAGGTGGGCGGCGGCTCGCCCGGCGCGCGGCCGGTCAGCCAACGGCTGTAGTTCTCGATGCCGGCGCAGGAGCCGGTGGCCTCCATCATCTCCAGATCGAAGCGGGTGCGCTGCTCCAGCCGCTGGGCCTCCAGCAGCTTGCCGTTCTCGACCATCCAGTCGAGCGTCTCCTTCAGCTCGGCCTTGATGCCGTTGACGGCCTGGTTGAGCGTCGGGCGCGGGGTGACGTAGTGGCTGGCGGCGTAGACGGTGACCTCGTCCAGCGCATTGGTCTTCTTGCCGGTCAGGGGATCGAACTCGTCGATGGCCTCGATCTCGTCGCCGAACAGGCTGATGCGCCAGGCGCGGTCCTCGAGGTGGACGGGGAAGATCTCCAGCGTGTCGCCGCGCTTGCGGAACATGCCGCGCTCGAAGTGGACGTCGTTGCGCTTGTACTGCAGGGCGATCAGGTCGGCGCGCAGCTTGGCCTCGTCGATCTGATCGCCGACCTTCAGGTTGAAGGTCATGGCGGTGTAGGTCTCGACCGAGCCGATGCCGTAGATGCAGCTGACCGAGGCGACCACGATGACGTCGTCCCGCTCGAGGATCGCGCGGGTGGCGGCGTGGCGCATCCGGTCGATCTGCTCGTTAATCGAGCTGTCTTTCTCGATGTAGGTGTCGGTGCGCGGGACGTAGGCCTCGGGCTGGTAGTAGTCGTAGTAGCTGACGAAATACTCGACCGCGTTGTCGGGGAAGAAGGCCTTGAACTCGGAATAGAGCTGGGCCGCCAGCGTCTTGTTGTGGGCCAGGATCAGGGCCGGGCGCTGGGTCTGTTCGATCACCTTGGCCATGGTGAAGGTCTTGCCCGAGCCGGTCACGCCCAGCAGCACCTGCTCGCGATCGCCCTCGTCGGCCTGGGCCACAAGCTCGGCGATGGCCGAGGGCTGGTCCCCGGCGGGCTGGTATTTCGTCTCCAGCCGGAAGGGAATGCGCTTCTTGTTGGTCGGCCGGTCGGGGCGGTGGGGGACCCAGTCGGCGGGGGCGGCGGGCGCCTCCTCGGGCGTCAGGCGCGGTCCGTTCACGGGCGCGAAGGCGGGCGCACGACCGTGGTCGAAGGCGACGGGCGCCTCGCTGAGACCGGGATTGGGCGTGTGGACGGGCTTGGTCGGTTTCGCAGGAGAACGGGCCATGAACATCAAGGTAATGCGCGCGTTCCCAAGACGCTAGTGCAGGAAGCGCCCCCGCGTAGCCTTCCCGCTACCACAGGTTGAACGACGAGCTGACGTGTTTCGGCTCAATCGTCGCCATAAATGAGGCAAATCCGACATGTTGAGAACATAATTGGGCAAAATGTGGTTGAAAAGGGCGGAATATAGGTCCGAACCCGGCGTTTGCGCGTCAAAAATGCCTCACAATTTCCCCTAACAATGATTTTTTGAAAGAAATTGGTTGATGGTATGACGGGTCGGCCATAGCCATTGATGCAGCCAAGAAACGTAAAGACGAACATTGGTTTTCAACGTCGTTCGTGGAACGATGTGATGTTCAGTAACAATTAACAGGTACACAGAGGCATATGAGCACTCGTAAAGACTACCTGCTGGGCACGACGATGGCGGCTGGCGCTGCTGCTCTGTCGATGGCCATGCTTATTCCGGGGACGGCGTTTGCTCAAAGCGCCTCGAATACTGACCAGGAAGCGACCCAGGTCGACGAGATCGTGGTCGTCGGTTCGCGCATTCGTCGCGACAACTTCAACGCCCCGTCGCCGACTCAGGTCGTGACGCGCGAAGAAGCGACCCTGCAAGGCTTCGCCTCGACCACGGAAGCGCTGCAGAGCACGGCCATCACCGGCGGCACCTCGCAGATCAATAACTCCTACGGCGGCTACGTCACCAACGGCGGCCCCGGCGCGAACACCATCGGCCTGCGCGGCATGGGCCCGAGCCGCACCCTGGTGCTGCTGAACGGCCGTCGCGTCTCGCCCGCCGGTTCGCGCGGCTCGGTCGGCTCGGCCGACCTGAACGTGCTGCCGACCTCGATGATCGAGCGCGTCGAAGTCCTGCGCGACGGCGCTTCGTCGGTGTACGGCTCGGATGCCGTGGCCGGGGTGGTTAACATCCAGACCCGCAAGAACTTCGAAGGCCTGGTCTTCGAAGCCCAGCGCAACGAGCCTCTGGAAGCCAACGGCAACGGCGGTTCGACCCGCCTGTCGCTGACGGCCGGCGCCCGTGGCGACCGCTGGCGCGCCGCCGGCTCGATCGAGCGCTATGAGCGCGACGAGCTGACCCTGCGCGACCGTGAGTTCACGCGTTGCCAGACCGACGGCTTCCGCTTCGACAACGACTACATCGATCCGCTGACCGGCAAGTCGAAGTGCTACCCGCTGACCACGACCGGCTCGAACGGCGTGACCATCAACACCATCGGCACCAATATGCTGACGGGCGTCGGTGCGGCCGGCTCGGTGGGCGACACCTTCAACCGCTGGCGTCCGAACTCGGGCGTGACCTCGGGCCTGGTCGGCTTCGAGGGCGTCGGCGGCGGCGCCAACGACCTGAACGTCCGCGACACCTTCGAAGACCGCATGCTGAACGAGTCGCTGATCTCGCCGGTTGAGATCACCACCATCTATGGTGAAGGCGGCTATCAGCTGAACGCGCTGGGCAACGCCGAAGTTTACGGCGAATTCCTGTATAACAAGCGCGAGTCCTCGCAGACCGGCTACCGCCAGCTGTCGCTGGATTACGCCAAGGGTTCGCCGCTGATCCCGACCAGCCTGTCGGCCAGCACCGCCTTCGGCGACCAGGGCCTGAACAAGGGCCAGGACGTCGGCGTGCGCGCCTTCATCGGCTTCGGCAACGACCACTCGCGCCAGGAGCAGTCCTTCAACCGCTACGTCGGCGGCATCAAGGGCGACTTCTTCCTGACCGACTGGCGCTATGACCTGTCAGCCAGCTATTCGCGCTCGCGTTCGGAGTACACCAGCGAACAGTTCCTGACGGATCGCCTGATTGAATCCCTCGATGTCGTCTCGAACGGCGCCGGCGGTTTCCAGTGTCGCGAACTGGCCTCGAACCCGGGCTGCGTCGCCGCTCCGGCCCTGACCACCCAAACCATCGGCGGCGTGCTGCCGAAGGACTGGGTCGACTATGTGTTCCGTCCGGTGACGGGCGTGACCGTCTTTGAAGAAAAGATCGTCAGCCTCGGCATCGACGGCCCGCTGTTCAGCCTGCCGGCCGGCCAGGTCATGGGCTTCTTCGGCGCCGAATGGCGTGAATCCGAGATCGATGACACGCCGGGTCTCGATTCCCAGACGGGCAACACCTACAACTTCTCGACCTCCGCGATCACGCGCGGCACCGACTCGGTGTGGGAAGTCTTCGGTGAAGTCGAAGTTCCGCTGCTGCGCGATGCGCCGTTCGCCAAGGAACTGACGCTGAACGGGTCGTTCCGTTACACGGACTACGATTCCTACGGCGACGACACGACCTACAAGATCGGCTTGGTCTACCAGCCCATCGACGGCGTGACCTTCCGCGGCACCTACGGCACCTCCTACCGCGCCCCGGCGCTGTTCGAACAGTTCGTCGGCGCCACGACCGGCTACCAGTCGAACACGCTCGATCGCTGCAACAACTACGGCGCGCCGAACGTCAACCCGAACCGCGTCGCCAACTGCACGCGTGAAGGTCTGCCGACCGACTGGCAATCGACCACCAGCGTTGAAGTCATCACCGCTGGCGGCGCGGACGCTGGCCTGGCGGCCGAAACTTCGACCAACATGACGATCGGCGTGGTTCTGCAACCGCGCCTGCCGGAAGGTTGGGGCGATCTGGCTTTCGCCGTCGACTACTATGAGATCGAGGTGGAGAACGGCGTTTCGCGGACGGGCGCTAGCCAGATCCTGACCCGCTGCTATGACTCGAACCCCGGCGATTTCGCCGCGGACAACGGTTTCTGCCGTCTGGTCGAGCGTGATCCCGCCAATGGCCAGCTGACGGTCCACGACAGCTACGTCAACCTGGCGACGGACAATGTGAAGGGCCTGGACTACACCCTGCGTTACCGCAAGGACGTCGGCCCCGGCACGGCGCTGTTCAACCTGGGCGTCACCCAGTACACGGAAATCTCGAACAAGCTGTTCGAAGAAGATCCGCTGGAAGACTACCTGGGCATGATCGACAATCCGGAGTTCACCGGCACCGCCGATCTGTCCTATGCGTGGGACAAGTGGCGCGTGCGCTACGGCGTCGAGTGGGTCAAGGGCATGGAATCCTACACCTACTACGAGGAAGATCCGGCCACGAGCATCTACGATCTGGAAGTCGGCGACTACTGGCAACACAACGCCTCGGTGCAGTACACGGCTGACGGCTGGACCGTCACGGCCGGCGTCCGCAACCTGCTGAACGAAGATCCGCCCACGATCTCGGCCGGCGTGAACAACCGGGTCGGCAACGCTCCGCTGTACTCGGGTTACGACTACCTGGGCCGGACGGCCTTCGTGAACCTCACGAAGTCCTTCTAAGGTCTGACCTGATTTCAGGTTGATGAGAGGGCGGCGGGCTTCGGTCCGCCGCCCTTTCTGCGTCCGAACCGACGCTTTCCGGCTTGTGCGGCGTCGGGCGCGTCGCCAAGGTCCCCGCCATGAGTATGCTTCGCGACGTCTTCATCACCGGGACCGGCGCCGTCCTGCCCGGCGAGCGGATCGGCAACGATCGGATGGAGGACTTCATCGGCCGCATCGGCGGCAAGGCGTCGGCCGTTGGGCGCCGCGCCCTGCGCTGGAACGGGATCGAGGGGCGGCATTACGCCCTGGATGTTGACGGCGAGCCGCTGCATTCCAACGCCTCCATGTGCGCGGACGCCGTGCGGACGGCGCTGGATGGGGCGGGTCTAAGCCTCGGAGATTTGCAGCATCTGGGCGCGGCGGCGACGCAGGGCGACTATCTGGTGCCCGGCCACGCCAGCGCGGTTCAGGCCGAATTGGGCGCGGGGCCGCTGGAGGCCTTCAGCTATCAGTCCGTCTGCGCCAGCGCCCTGATGGCGGCCAAGGGGGCGTGGCTGAGCGTGCGGGCGGGGGAGGCGGATGTGGCCGCCGCCTGTGCAGGGGAGTTTTCATCCCGCTGGTTCCGGCCCGCCTTCTATGAGGGCACGGCGCTGGTGGATGAGAAGGGCCGGGCGCGGATCGAGGCGGACTTCCTGCGCTTCACCCTGTCGGACGGGGCGGGCGCCGTGGTGATGGAGCCGAGGCCGAAACCCGAGGGGCTGAGCCTGAAGGTCGAGTGGATCGACATGACCTCGCTGGCCGGGCGTTTCGATCCCTGCATGTGGGCCGGATCAACGCCGCAGGCGCGCGCCGACATGACCAGCGCCTGGAGCCACGCCGGACCGTCGGCGGCCCATGCGGCGGGGGCGGTGGCCCTGTTGCAGGACTTCGAGCTGCTGAAGATCGTCATCCGCGCCTGGATCGGCGTCTGGCTGGAGAAGGTGGACGCCGGGCGCATCGTCCCCGATGAGGTCGACCATCTGCTGTGTCACTACTCGGCGCGGTCGCTGCGTCAGGAGATCGTCGGCCTGCTGGAAAGCACCGCCGCGATGATCCCCGAGGAGAAGTGGTTCACGACGTTGGCCGACAGCGGCAATGTCGGCTCGGCCTCGATCTGGGTCATGCTGGACGCCTTCCTGAAGTCGGGACGCGGAAAGCGCGGAGACAAGGTGCTGTGCATCGTACCCGAGAGCGGGCGGGCGATGATCGGCTTCATGATGCTGGAGATTGTGTGATGGCGGAACAACTGGCCGAGGCGGCGGTGGCCGATTGCCTGCGGAAGCTGGCGGTGGTCTTCGCCGATTTCGAGCAGCGTCTGGAGGCGACGCCGCTGATCCGCAAGCTGACGCGGGGGCGGTTCGAGGCCGCCGACTACCACGCCTTCCTGATCAACCTGCGCCAGCAGGTGAAGGACGGGGCGCTGTGGATGAGCCGGGCGGCGTCGAACATCGGCGAGGATCATCTGGAGTTGCGCTCGACCCTGATGCGCCATGCGGTGACGGAGCATCGCGATTTCCGCCTGCTGGAGGCCGACTTCACAGCCTCGGGCGGGGCGCTGGAGGATATTCAGTCGGCGCCGAAGAATGTGGGGTCCGAGGCCCTGTCGGCCTGGATGTTCCATGAGGCGTCGAAGCCCGATCCCTTCGGCCTGCTGGGCGCCATGTTCATCATCGAGGGGCTGGGCTCGATCAAGGCGCGGCCGTGGGGCCTGAAGGTGCAGGAGCGGCTGGCCCTGCCCGACGAGGCGGTGCGCTTCCTGCTGTACCACGGCGACAACGACGCCGAGCACATGAAGGAGTTCGAGGAGATGCTGGGCATGGTGCTGCCCGATCCCTTCATCGCCGAACGCATCGTCACGACCGCCAAAGTCACGGCCCGCCTCTACGCCCTGCAGATCGAGGAGATCGCGGCGTGAGGTACTACAAGCCGGGGGAGGATCCGTTCGACCCCGCGAGGTTCGATCCCAAGGATCCCGATCCGTGGATGGCGCTGTATCTGGACCACAGCCTGCCGATCGACGACGGGGCCAAGCGCGACCTGCTGCTGGGGGCGCGGTCGCGGTCGCGGCGCTGGCTGTTTCCGATGGCGCGGCCGCTGGTGTTCCTGTTCTTCTGTCTGGTGAAGGTGCTGCGGGTCATTTCGCCGAAATACCCGAACCTGAACGGCCTGCTGCACAAGACCATCCACTGGGGTCTACGGACCTTTGTGACGCCCGAGGGCAATCGGGTGATCCTGCGCCACTTCCACGTCGGGTCCGAGCTGACCGCCTTCGTGCGCGAGAACGCGGGGGTGGGCGACAAGGTGACGAAATGGCCGCTGACGCCGACGCGGCTGAAGGACATCGAGCCGGATCTGTTCCTTCAGCACGACCTGAACATCTTCAACTTCGTCATCGAGATGAACGCCGCCTTGCGCGCCGAGGGGCGGGAATTGATGCCGCCAGAGCGCATCGACTTCTCCATGATCTCGGACGAATTCCCGCCGTTCGAGGCGTTTCCGCGCAAGTGGCACAACTTCGTCGACGTGCAGACGGCGGTGGAGTTCTACACGCCGATCTACGCCCTGATGCTGCCGCGCGACGACTTCGTGCGGGCGTCCAGTTCGCTGCAGCTGGACGAGGTGATGGCCATCTACATCGCCCGCATTCTGGGCACGAGCTACCACATGGCCTTCGTCAAGAACGGCCATCCGCTGGTGGCGCTGTCGACGCTGCAGGCGGGCTATCGGCTGATGATGCACGGGCTGGATTCAGAGGCCATGCACGGCTGGCTGCGGGTGATGAAGGCGCGCCAGGCGGCGGGCCTGCCGCTGGACCCGGCCAACTCGGGCGCGCCGAAGTAGGACGCTGCGGTCCGAAACCGTCACCCTCGGGCTTGTCCCGAGGGCCCAGCGTTCCCCTTGGCTGGGCGCGGGATGTTGGAGGCGCAGGTATGAAAACGACGCGCCCTTCAGCTTGCAGCCGCCATAGGCCCTCGGGACAAGCCCGAGGGTGACGGGGGAAGAGGGTTGATTTCCGCTGGCGCGCGGCGCGGCGGCTGCTAGCGTGGCCGGTATGAAATCGGCGCGCTCCTTTCTGACCTCTCTCAGCACCCTGGTGCTGCTGTCGCTTGTGCTGGGTCTGCTGGCCGGGGCGGCGGCGCAGAAGTGGGGCCTGCCAGGCGGCCATGTCACGGCGGACTTCATTCAGGCGCTGGGCCAGCTGTGGCTGAATGCGCTGAGGATGACGATTATCCCGCTAGTGTTCAGCCTGCTGGTGACGGGCATCGCCTCCATCGCCGATGCGGCGCGGACCGGGCGTCTGGCGCTGAAGGCGGTGGCCTGGTTCGGGGGGCTGATCGTCTTTGCGACCGTCTACGCCGTCGCGGCGGCCTATGGGCTGCACGCCGTCTGGCCGATCGATCCCGAAGGCGCGCGCCTGCTGCTGGCGATCAAGCCGGAGGGCGCCGAGGGTCTGGGCGCGGGCGCGCCGTTCAGCGAGTTCGTCAAGACCATCGCCCCGTCCAACCCGATCCGCGCGGCGGCCGAGGACGCCATCCTGGGCATGGTGGTGTTCGCCGTCTTCTTCGGCTTTGCGGCCTCGGGGCTGCCCGAGCGGCTGCGTGTTCCCCTGATCACCTTCTTCGAGGCGGTGGGCGAGACGATGATCGTCATCGTCCGCTGGGTGCTGAGCGTCGCGCCGCTGGGCGTCTTCGCCCTGTCGGTCGGGGTGGGACTGACGGCGGGGGCCAGCGCGGCGGGGGTGCTGTTGCACTATGTGGCGCTGATCTCGCTCGCCTGCATCGGCATCGGCCTGATCTTCTATCCGCTGGCCGTCATCTTCGGGCGGGTGAGCCTGGGCCGGTTCGCGCGGGCGGCGGCGCCGGCGCAGGTGGTGGCCTTCTCGACCCAGTCGTCGCTGGCCAGCCTGCCGGTCATGGTCGAGCGGGCGGTCGACGAACTGGGCGTCAGGCGGGCGACGGCGGGCCTGGTCCTGCCGCTGGCGGTGGCGGTGTTCCGCATCACCAGCCCGGTCGCCAATCTGGGGGTGGCCATCTACTGCGCCCATCTGTTCGGACTGGAGCCCTCGGCGGGCCAACTGTTCGCCGCCATGCTGACGGCGGTGCTGATCTCGATCGGCACGGTGGGGTTGCCGGGGCAGGCCAGCTTCTTCGCCTCCATCGCCCCGATCTGCATCGCCATGGGCGTGCCGCTGGAGCTGCTGCCGCTGCTGCTGGCGGTCGAGGTCGTGCCCGACATCTTCCGCACCCTGGGCAACGTCACCGCCGATCTGGCCGTGGTGCGCATCGTCGAGGGCGCAGAGGCGACGGACAACCGCCTCCCTTAGTCCTCCATCGCTTCGAACATGGCCTCGGCCTCGTCGAAGTCGTCGTAGTCGAGCCGCTCGGGCGGGCGCAGGATGACGAAGCGGCTGAGGACGGGCGCGTCCGGCTCGGAGCGACGATCCCATTGCCAGAAGCTGCGGTCGATCCGGCTTTGCAGCAGGGTCCAGTCGCCGTCGTCGACCGGCGGGCGTGGCGTGTGGAAGGTCATGCGCATCAGCTCCCCTGCTGGCGGAAGCAGGAAAGCCTGCGCAGGCGCGGGTTGTCAAAGCCGGTGCGTTGTTCCTTCTCCCCTTGTGGGAGAAGGTGGACGGCGAAGCCGGACGGATGAGGGGTCTGTTTGACGTTTGACGAGAGGCCGAGGCTGAGGTCTCGCAACCCCTCATCCGACCTCACTCCGTTCGGCCACCTTCTCCCGCAAGGGGAGAAGGGATGTCAGTCGCCCCTCGTCCCCGAGGTGTGGGCCGGGCCGCGGAAGACGGCGTTGAGGAACAGCGGCTTCAGCCCTTCCAGGAAGGCGCGCATGGTCACGTCCTGGGTGAAGGCGACGACCTGGCCGCGGCCGACCTCGGAGGCCATGGCGACCGGCTTGTAGGCCAGCTGGCGGCGGTTCTCGGCCCACAGCTGGCCGGACGCCAGCACCTGGTCCGGCCCGGCCAGGCGCACGACGTTGGTTCCCTGGTCGCGGGCCAGCGGCGCATAGATGTCCGAGCCGCGCACCATGACGCTGAGGGTCGGGGCGACGCCTGCGCCCAGCCAGTGTTCGTTGTCGACCACGGCGCTGGCGAGGACGCCGGCGACCGGATCGGGGGCGCCGCCGTGATGGCCGGTCAGGGCCAGGTATTCGGCGTCGGTGGCGATCTCGCTGCCGCCGTCCTTCTTGTCCTTGTCGCCGTCGCCGGAGACGGCGCTCTCGCGGCGGCTCTCCAGCAGCTTGGAATCGGGATCGGTCAGCAGAAGGCTGGCCGAGCCGACGCCGATCAGGACGCCGCCCGCCTGAACCCAGGCGCGCAGGTTGGCGACGCCGCTCTCGCCCAGGATCTGCTCATAGTTTCCGCCCGACGGCAGGATCAGCACCTGGTAGCGGGACAGGTCGGCGTTCGCCAGGCGGCGGGTGCGAACGGCCGTGACCGGCCAGCCGTATTCGCGCTCCAGCACATGGCGGATGGAGCCGGCGGATTCCGGCTCGGTCGGATCGTCCCAGGCCATGGCGACGCGCGGCGCGGCGATGATCGTCGCCTTGTTCGAACCGATGCTGGGGCCGCTGGAGACCCAGGAGGTAGCGAGCGGCGTCACCTGGGCGCCGCTGCCGGCGGCCAGACGGCGGATGTGTTCGTCCAGGTCGTCGGGCGAACCGGCGCGCGTCACGATGAAGGTTCCGCCCGGATAGGCGCGGCCGTCCAGGGTGAAGGGCTCCTCGACCGAGCGGACCGGCAGCTTGTCGGTCAGGGCGGCGGTCAGGAAGCGCATCCCGGCCGTGCCCGGATGGATGGCGTAGCCGTAGGCCGCGTCGCCGGAGGCCACGGCGGCGGGGCGGATCAGTTCGGGGCCGACGGCGGCCGTCTGGACCGAGGGGGCGCCGGTGCAGCGCTGGCTCGGCACGTTGAACAGAAGCGGCAGGGACCAGCCGGTCAGGTCGTAGATCTCATCGCCCAGGCCGCGCGCGCGGCGGGCTTCCTGCTCGGCCAGGAATTTGGGGTCCAGCGGCACGTCCTTGGCCAGCAGGGTCTCGGCCATGCGGCGCTGGGGCTGGGCCAGGTTCACGATGTAATCGCCCGCCTGATAGGTCTGGCCGCAGGCGGAGAAGGATGCGGCGGCGCGCCCGACCTCCAGCCCCGAACGCACCAGCAGGCCCGCCAGCTTGTCGGCGGCGGCCGGGTCGGCGGCGGCGGAGCGCGACAGGACATAGGCGCCGCGACCGCCCGAAATCCCGTCGCGGTGGAAGGCGTAGAAGTCGCTGAGCAGCTTCTCGCGGTCGCGGGCGGCGGTCTCGATGGTCGACAGGGTGGCGGTCAGGTGGCCCTTGACCGTGTCGGCGTAGGTCAGCATCTCGCCCGACGACCGGCGCGCCAGCAGCCCGCGCGACGAGCCCTGCTCATAGGTCATGGAGACGGCGCCGAAATAGGCCGGCCAGCCGTCGCCATAGCCGGGATAGAAGGCGTCGAAGGTCTCGCGCGTGAAATAGTCCAGCCCCGCCTGGTCGAAGCGTCCGGCGGTGTTGCGGCCGAACCGCTCGCGCGCGTCCAGGATCGGCGGATAGATCCAGGGGTTCAGCGGCTGGGCCTCGGGCGGGAAGAAGAAGCTGGAGTCGGTGCCCATCTCGTGGGAATCGACCACCACCTGCGGACGCCATTCGCGGATCAGGGCCGAGTGGCCCTGCGTTTCCGGCTGGGACTGGATGAACCAGTCGCGGTTCAGGTCGAACAGATTGTGGTTGTAGCGGCCGGACGGCCACGGCTCGGCCCGCTCGGCCGACAGGGGATCGCCGTTGGGCTGGGCGCCGAGGCCCGCCTCGAAGCTGTTGATGAAGCGCTCGCGCCCGTCGGGGTTCTGGGTCGGGACGAAGACGACCACGACGTTCTCCAGCCAGCCCTGCGCCTCGGCGTCGAGGCCGTCGGTCAGGCGGCGCGCGGCGATCAGGGCGGCGTCGGCGGGGCTGATCTCATTGCCGTGGACGGAATAGGCCATCCAGACGATGGCGGGGGTGTCGTTGATCAGGGCGCGAGCCTGCTCGGGGCTGGTCCTGCGCGGGTCGGCCAGGGCGTTGGTCGCGGCCTTGATCGCGTCCAGACGGGCGATGTTGCGCGGCGAGCCGACGGCGGCCCAGAACAGGGGGCGGCCTTCCCACGACTGGGCGTAGTCGCCCATGACCATGCGGTCGGGATTGGCGGTCCGCAGCGCCTCGAAATAGCGGCGCACGTCGGCCGAGCGGGTGATGCGCTCGCCGCTGTCGTGGCCGACGACGGCCTGAAGCTCGGGCGGGTTCTGCTGAGCCAGGGCGGGCGCGGCGCCCAGGGCCAGGCTGAGCGCCAGCAAGGAACAGGCGGCGCGGCGACGAGACGACATAAGAAAACTCCCCCTACAGATCGATGACCTTAACCGTGGAGCCGAGGCGAAGGAAGCGGCGCTGCGCCGTCATTTCTTCCGCTTTGCGCGCTGTATTTCGACAGGGATTAGGCGGTTCGCCGTTCGGGATAGCGAAGGTCGTTGACAGCCTCATACAGTATGTCGCATACACTGTGTGTCACACACTATGTGGCGGCAGGTGAGGCGGCGCCGTGGATCGGGAACTGTTCGAGACGATGCGGCTGGAGCTGCGGCGCGGGACGCTGGTCCTGGCGGTGCTCGCCTGCCTGCGGACCGAACGCTACGGCTACACCTTGCGTCAGGCGCTGGCGGCGGACGGGCTGGAGATGGAGGAATCCACCCTCTACCCCTTGCTGCGGCGGCTGGAGGGCCAGGGGCTGCTGACCAGCGAATGGCGCGAGGAGGAGAAGCGAAAGAAACGCTTCTACGTCCTGTCGCCCGGGGGCGAGGCCATGCTGGCCGCCCTGACCGAGGAATGGCGCGGCATCAACGCCTCGCTGGAACGATTGCTTTGAAGGGACGGGAGAGGGCGCGATGGACATCATCGAACGCTATCTGGAGGCCGTGGCGGCGCAGCTGCCGACCGAGGACCGCGAGGACATCGTCGCCGAGCTGCGCGACCTGATCCTGAGCCGCGTCGAGGCGCGCGAGGAGGAGCTGGGCCGGGCGCTGAGCGACGAGGAGAAAGAGGCGATCCTGCACGAGATCGGCCATCCGCTGATCGTCGCCGCCCGCTATCGCAAGGGGCCGGACAGCCTGATCGGGCCGGAGCTGTTCCCCTATTGGCTGTTCGGGGCCAAGGCCGGGCTGATCGTCATTGCGGCGGTGCAGGCGCTGGGGCTGCTGATCAGCGTGCTGGGCGCGCCGGCCGATTTCGGGCGGGCGATCAGCCAGGCCTTCCACGGCTTCTTCTCCGGAGGGCTGACCCTGCTTGGGGCGCTGACCCTGGCCGGGGCGATCATGGAGCATTACGACATCAAGCCGAAGTGGCTGACCAAATGGCGGGTGCGCGACCTGTCGGCCTTCGGCCTGGCCGATCCGGCGAAGTGGGGCGCGTCCCTGGCCGGAACCGAGAAGGCCAAGTCCGAGTGGTTGCCGAAGGGCGCGCGCGTCTGGGGCGTGACCGCGAACGACAAGCCGGGGCTGGAGGCGCTGGCCTCCCTGATTGTCGGGGGCGTCTTCGTGATGTGGTGGATCGGCGTGATCCGCTTTCCGGGCCTGGGCGAGTTCTCCTTGAGAAGCGGCGCGGTGGGGATCGAGGCGGCGCCGGTGTGGGCGGCCCTCTACGGCCCCATCCTGGCCCTGGCAGTCGGCGGCATGTCGGTGGACGCGGTCAGCCTGATCCGAGGACGCGAGGGGCGGTTGACCTGGCTGCTGAAGATCCCGCTGGCGGGCGCGGCGCTCTGGGTGCTGTGGCGGCTGTTTGATGCGGGCTGGTGGCTCACCCTGACCCAGGGCGCGGCGAGCGCTCGCGTCGAGGGCGGGACGACGAACATCAGCCTGGACGCCCTGCGCGCGGTGAACGATGCGGGCCGCGATCTGGATGGGACGGCCCTGACCCTGGGTACGGTGCTGACCTGGGTGTTCGCGGTGATGGCGATCAGCTTCGTCGTCAATATCGCGACCTATGTCTGGCGGCTCGCGACGACGCGCGAGGGGTAATCCGCCAGGCTGCGGCGCCGTCATGTCCGAAAACCGCGAGACAGGGCGGCGCGGCGGGCGCATGTTGCGGGCATGGAAAAAGCCCGCGACATGCTGGATCAGGAGGCCTGCTATCGGGCCGTCCTGACGCGCGACCCGCGCTTCGACGGGCGCTTCTTCACCTGTGTGAAGTCTACCGGGATCTATTGTCGCCCGGTCTGCCCGGCGCGGACGCCCAAGCGCGAGAACATGACCTTCGTCATCAGCGCGGCGGCGGCCGAGGAGGCGGGCTTTCGGGCCTGCCTGCGCTGTCGACCCGAGACGGCGCCCGACATGGGCGCGTGGCGCGGCACCTCCAACACCGTCAGCCGGGCGCTGAACCTGATCGAGGCGGGGGCGCTCGATGAGGGCGACGTCGACGCCCTGGCCGCGCGGCTGGGGGTGGGCGAGCGGCACCTGCGCCGCCTGTTCCGCCAGCACCTGGGCGCAGCCCCGGTCAGCGTGGCCCAGACGCGCCGCGTCCTTCTGGCCAAGGCCCTGATCCACCAGACCGACCTGCCGATGGCCGAGGTGGCCATGGCCTCAGGATTCGGCAGCGTGCGCCGCTTCAATGAGACGTTTCAGGCCCTTTATGGACGGCCGCCGTCGGCGCTGCGGTCGCGGGCCGAGCGGCCGTGGGACGGCAAATCGAATGAAGGGGTGCGGCTGAACCTGCCCTATCGCCCGCCCTATGAGGTCGAGGCCATGCTGGCCGCCCTGAAGGCGGGCGGAGAGACGGTTGAAAGAGGCGTCTGGCGCCGCGTCCTGACCCCGGCGACGGACGGGACGACCGGCGAGGTTTCGGCCCGGTTCGAGGCGGGCCACCGGCTGGCGGTGACGGCGGCGCTGGACGATCTGAAGGCCTTGCCGGGCGTGCTGGCGCGAGTGCGGCGGCTGTTCGACCTGTCGGCCGATCCCGAGGCGATCCGGCGCGATCTGGCGGCTGACCCTGTGCTGGCGCCGCTGGTCGAGGCGCGGTCGGGGCTGCGCCTGCCGGGCGTCTGGAGCGATGAGGCGGCCGACATGGCCAGCGACCGGCTGGAAGACGAGCGGCTGGCGGGGCGGGCCGAGCGGTGGCGGCCCTGGCGGGCCTATGGCGTGCTGCACCTGCGCGAGGCGGGGATCGACGGCATGACGATCATGGAGAACGACGATGAAAAAGACGCAGCCTGAAGCCTTCACCCTGGACCGCATCGCCACGCCGGTGGGCGAGGTGCTGCTGGTCACCGATGCGGACGGCGCCGTGCGCGCCTTCGACTTCGCCGACTATGAGGCCCGGATGATGAAGCTGCTGGCCCGTCACTACGGCGAGGCGCGGCTGACGCCGGGGCGGGCGCCGGAGGCGGTGCGGAACGCCGTGGCCGCCTATTTCGACGGCGATCTGACGGCGCTGGACGGGCTCGCGGTGAAGACCGGCGGCACGGACTTCCAGCGCGCGGTCTGGGCGGCGCTGCGGACTATTCCGGCGGGGCGGACCTGGAGCTACGGCCAACTGGCCCAGGCCATCGGCAAGCCCGCCGCCGTGCGGGCCGTGGGGCTGGCCAACGGCGCCAATCCGATCGGCGTCATCGTGCCCTGCCACCGGGTCGTCGGGGCCAATGGAACCCTGACCGGCTATGCGGGCGGGCTGGAGCGCAAGCGCTGGCTGCTGGCGCACGAAGCGTCGCAGGACAGCCCCGATGATGGAACGGGACAGGGGGCGTTTGCGCTGGACTGACAGCGCCCTCCCTTTCGGCGCTCATTTCTGGAGTCTGATGATGAACCTGCCCAACGGGGCCCTGGTCGCCGTCGCCGACGGCGAGAAGCTGAGCCTGTTCCGCAACACCGGCCACAACCTCGACATCCAGCTCAAGCCGATGGCGACGCCCGAGATCCCCGAACGCCTGTCCGGCGCGCCGGGCCGCCGCTCCAGCGACGCCAACCCCGACAACGACACCCAGGCCGAGGACGGCTTCGCCATGGGCGTGGCCGAGGCGCTGAACCACATGGCCCTGACCAACAAGATCGAGGCTCTGGCCGTCGTCGCCGCGCCCAAGACCCTGGGCCAGCTGCGCAAGCATTGGCACAAGACGCTGGAGGAGCGTCTGGTCGGCGAGATTCCCAAGGCCCTGGCCGGCCGGCCGGCCGAAGAGATCGCCGAGGCGATCAGCCGGGCGTAGCCGTTCAGGCCGCCCCGTCCAGAAACAGGCGGCAGGCCGGGTTGTCGGTCTCGTCGGCGTAGGGGTAACCCAGTTCGTCCAGCGCCTTCGTCAGGGCCGCCGCCTGGTCCGGCGGGACGCTGACCCCCGCCAGCACCCGGCCCGCGTCGTCGCCGTGGTTGCGGTAGTGGAACAGGGTCAGGGCCCAGGCGGGCTGCAGGCTGTTGAGAAAGCGCAGGAAGGCGCCCGGCCGCTCGGGGAATTCGAAGCGCAGCAGCCGCTCGTGCGGCAGGCCGATGGTGCGCCCGCCGACCATGTGGCGCACGTGCAGCTTGGCGGTCTCGTTGTCGCTCATGTCGACGACGGAATAGCCGCCGGCGGTCAGGTGTCTGAGCAGGCTTTCGCGCTCGGCGGCGCCGTCGCGCAGGGCCACGCCGACGAAGATCTGGGCCGTGCCGTCGCCGGACCAGCGGTAGTTGAATTCCGTGATCGAACGGCCGTCCAGGCTCTGCAGGAAGCGGTGGTAGTCCTCGCGCCGGTCGGGCATGGAGACGGCGAACAGGGCCTCGGCGCCCTCGCCGATCTCGGCCCGCTCGGCGACGTGGCGCAGGCGGTCGAAATTGACGTTGGCGCCCGAGTTGATCGCCACCAGCGTCCCCGATCCGGGGTTGCGCGCGGCCCAGGCCTTGAGCCCGGCCAGGGCGACGGCGCCCGACGGCTCGGCCACGGCGCGCACGTCGTCGAAGATGTCCTTCACGGCGGCGCAGATGGCGTCGGTGTCGACCAGCACGATCTCGTCCAGCAGATCGCGGCACAGGCGGAAGGTCTCGTCGCCTGCGCGGCGCACGGCCACCCCGTCGGCGAACAGGCCGACCTGATCCAGATCGACGACGCGCCCGGCCTCGATGGCGCTCTTCATCGTCGGCGCCTCGGCCGGCTCGACGCCGATGAGGCGCGTTTCGGGCCGCAGGAAGCGGACGATGGCCGCCACCCCCGCCGCCAGCCCCCCGCCGCCGATGGGGATGAAGACCGCGTCGATCGGATCGGGGTGCTGGCGCAGGATCTCCAGCCCGACCGTGCCCTGGCCGGCGATGACGTCGGGGTCGTCGAAGGGGTGGACGAAGGCGGCGCCGGTCTGCGTCTCAAGCGCGCGGGCGTGGGCGTAGGCGTCGTCGAAGCTTTCGCCGTGCAGCACCACCTGGCCGCCCAGACCCTGAACCGCCGCCACCTTGATGCCGGGCGTGGTGGTCGGCATGACGATGGTCGCCGCCGCGCCGCGCCTGGCCGCCGCCAGCGCCACCCCCTGCGCGTGATTGCCCGCCGAGGCGCAGATGACCCCGCGCGCCAGTTCGGCCTGACTGAGCGCCGCGATCCGGTTGTAGGCGCCGCGGATCTTGAACGAGAAGACCGGCTGCAGATCCTCGCGCTTCAGCAGGGCCGGGCGGGCGATGCGGGCCGACAGCCGCTTCAGCGGATCGAGCGGAGTCTCCTCGGCCACGTCATAGACGCGGGCGGTCAGGATGCGGCGGACGGTGTCTTGCACGATGATCTCGGTCAGGCGACGCAGGGGAGGATGAAGCGTGTCCCGGTCTAGGCGATGCTGCGGCGCATGAGAATGAAAATTGCGCGCCTGTCCTTCTCCCCTTGCGGGAGAAGGTGGCGACCGAAGGTCGTCGGATGAGGGGTGTCGCAACCTTGAGCACTGGGCTTTAGCTTAATGGAAGGCGCAAAGAGACCCCTCATCCGTCTCGCTGCGCGAGCCGCCTTCTCCCGCAAGGGGAGAAGGATGCGCGTCGTTGATTTCCCTTGCGCCGGGTGCGGAAGAGCCTACATTGTTTCTGCTTATGCTAAGTTTGAGCATAAGTCGGGGCCGCGCAGACGGCCGATAGGGAGTAGGGACGATGGCGGACGGCGCTTTCGGTCTGTCGAAGGAACTGGCGGAAGAAACCGCCCCGGTGTGGGAGAAGGTCAAGGACCACGTCACCCCGCTGGAATGGCCCGAACAGGCCCGGCTGATCAGCGAGATCAACCGGCTGAAACGCGAGCGCGATGCGGTCATCCTAGCCCACAACTACATGACGCCCGAGATCTTTCACGGCGTGGGCGACTATGTCGGCGACAGCCTGGGGCTGGCCAAGGAGGCCGCCAAGTCCAAGGCCAGGGTGATCGTTCAGGCGGGCGTTCACTTCATGGCCGAGACGTCCAAGATCCTGTCGCCGGACAAGACGGTGCTGATCCCCGACCTGCGCGCGGGATGCTCGCTGGCGTCCTCGATCACGGGGGCGGACGTGCGGCTGATCAAGGAGCGGCATCCGGGCCTGCCGGTCGTCACCTATGTGAACACCACGGCCGATGTGAAGGCCGAGACGGACATCTGCTGCACCAGCGCCAACGCCGTTCAGGTCGTCGAATGGGCGGCGAAGGAATGGGGCGTCGACAAGGTCATCCTGATCCCCGACGAATATCTGGCGCGCAATGTGGCGGCCCAGACGACGGTGGGCGTCATCGCCTGGGCGGGACACTGCGAGGTGCACAAGCGCTTCACCACGCAGGACATCGCCGACATGCGCGACGCCTGGCCGGACGCCGAGGTGCTGGCCCACCCCGAATGCCCCGAAGAGATCCTGCGCGCGGCCGACTTCGCCGGTTCGACGGCCGCCATGACCGAATATGTCGAGCAGCGCCGGCCCAAGCGGGTGGTGCTGATCACCGAATGCTCGATGGCCTCCAACATCAAGGGGGACGTGCCCGAGGTGGAGTTCGTCGGCCCGTGCAACCTGTGCCCGCACATGAAGCGCATCACGCTGGAGAACATCCGCGACTGCCTGCTGCACATGCAGTTCGAGGTGACGGTGCCGGAAGAGATGCTGGAGAAGGCGGCTCTGGCGGTGCAGCGGATGATCGACCTGCCGCCGCCGTCGAAGCCGGCGCGCTATGACCTGGTCAAGGCGCGGCATCATGTCGATGTGGAGCTGATCTGACGGCCCTGCGGCGACGCGGCCCGTTGCGGGACCGTCGCCGCGCGCCCAGTTCGAATCCATGAGCGACACAGACAACACCCTTCCCCCCGGCGGCCGCAGGCCCGGACCCTGGGACCCGCGTCCGGAAGAGGCGGCGCCTGCGCCCGCGCGCGAGACGCCGCGCTACAGCGCGCGCCATGAAACGCCGCAGGAGGACAAGGGCCAGCACCCGGTCTGGGCGGTGGTCTCGACCCTGCTGATGGCGGGTTTCCTGTGGTTCCTGACCGGTAGCTGGGTCGTGGCGGGGGCGGTGCTGTTCGGCCTGTTCGTGCATGAGTACGGCCATGTGCTGGCGATGAACCGGGTCGGCATGGGCCCGGCGCGCATCTACATCATCCCCTTCCTGGGCGGGCTGGCGAAGGGCCAGCGCGAGCCGAAGAGCGAGTGGCACGGGGTGCTGGTGTCGCTGGCGGGGCCGGCGTTCGGCCTGCTGGCCATGATCCCCTTCGTGGCCGTGGGCCTGGCGCTGAAGGCGCCGGAGTGGCTGATGGGCGCCTTCTTCATCGCCATGATCAATCTGCTGAACCTGCTGCCTGCGCCGCCGCTGGACGGCTCCAAGGCGCTGGGGCCGGTGCTGACGCGGGTGCATCCGCGGCTGGAGCAGGTCGCCCTGCTGGTCGTCGGCGGTCTGGCCGTGTGGTGGGGACTGTCGACGGGGCGGCTGATCCTCGCCGTCTTTCTGGGCCTGGCGGTGTTCGGCCATCTGAAGCGCGGCGTCTGGCGCGCGGCCTGGGGACGGTTGAGCTGGCCCGAGGCGGGGCGCAGCCTGGCGCTCTACCTGCTGACGGCCGTGGTCTGCGCGGCGGCGGCGATCGCCGCCCTGCTGCCGCTGACGGGCGGAGCGGTCGAGCCGGCGTTCGAGATGGGGCTGCGGTTCTTTGGCGTGGGGGCCCGTTAGGGCGATGGCGCGCATCCGACATGACGGGCCTCTGATCATCGGCGGCGGGCTGGCGGGCCTGTCGGCGGCGCTGGAGGCGGCCGAGGCGCTGGGGTCGGACGGCAAGGTGCTGGTGGTCACGCCCGAGCCCTTGCTGAACGCCTGCTCTTCGGCGTGGGCGCAGGGCGGGATGGCGGCGGCCCTGTCACCGCAGGACAGCGCGGCCCTGCACGCCAAGGATACCGAAGGCGCGGGCGCCGGTCTGGTCGAGGCCGAGGCGGCGCGCGCCCTGACGACGCGGGGGCGTGAGACGGTCGAGTGGCTGGCCGGGCTGGGCGCGCCCTTCGACCGCGATAACGACGGCGGCTTTTCCGTCAGTCTGGAGGCGGCGCACAGCCTGCCGCGCGTGGCGCGGGTGGGCGGCGACGGCGCGGGCCGGGCCATATTGTCGGCCGTGGTCGCCGCCGCGCGGGCCACGAAGGCCATTGAGATCTGGGAAGACGGCCGGCTGCGCGGCCTGATCCGCGACGTGGACGGTCGGGTGCGCGGCGCGGTGATCGAACGCCGAGGCGGCCGCTTGGACGAAGTGTTCGCCCCCGCCGTGGTGCTGGCCACCGGGGGGATCGGCGGCCTGTTCGAGGCGACGACCAATCCATCGGCCCTGCGCGGCGAGGGGCTGGCGCTGGCCTGGCAGGCCGGGGCCGTGGTGCTGGACCCCGAGTTCGTGCAGTTCCACCCGACGGCCATCGACGTGGGGCTGGACCCGGCGCCGCTGGCGACCGAGGCCCTGCGCGGCGAGGGGGCGCGGCTGGTCGATGGCGGCGGCGCCTTCCTACTGGGCGACCATCCCGACGCCGATCTGGCGCCGAGGGACATCGTGGCGCGCGCGGTGCACGCGGCGCGTATCGAGGGGCGCGGCGCCTTTCTCGATGCGACGAAGGCGGTGGGCGAGGCCTTTCCGCATGAGTTTCCGGCGGTCTTCGCCGCCTGCATGAGGGCGGGGCTGGACCCGCGCGTCAGCCCGATTCCGGTGGCGGCGGCGGCCCACTATCACATGGGCGGGATTGTCGCCGACGACGAGGGGCGCACGACCGTCCCCGGCCTGTTTGCGATCGGCGAGTGTGCGGCGACGGGGGTGCATGGGGCCAACCGGCTGGCGTCCAACTCCCTGCTGGAGGCGGGCGCCTTCGGGCGACGCGCGGGTCGGGCGGCGGCGGGCGAGGTCCAGCCCGAGCGGCGGCCGCTGGCGGCGGTGCAGGCGATGACGGATCTGCCGCCCGAGGCGCTGGCGACCTTGCGCGCGGCCATGACGCGCCATGCGGGCGTGGTGCGGGACGAGGCGGGGCTGACGGCGCTGCTGGCCCTGATCGACGACCTGGCGAAGGCGCATCCGACGGCGGCGTGCCTGACGGCGGCGCGGCTGGTCGCCGAAGGGGCGCTGAACCGGCGCGAGAGCCGGGGCGGCCACTATCGCCGCGACTTCCCCGACAGCCTGCCGAGGGCCGAGCACACGCGGATGCGCGCAGCGCCGACGTCGACGCGCGACGAAGAGGCCGAGGCGGCGACGCTCGCCGCCCTGGCGGCCGTGATCTGAATGACGAAGGATTCTCTCGTGACCCGAACCCTGCCGGACCTGCTGATCGAGCCCGTGGTGCGCATGGCGCTGGCCGAGGATCTGGGGCGGACGGGCGATGTGACGGCGCAGGCCTGCATCCCCGAGGACGCCCGCTTCAGCGCCGTCTTCTGCGCGCGTCAGGCCGGGGTGATGGCGGGCGGGCCGGTGGTGCGGATCGCCGTCCACGCGCTGGACCCGCTGGCGACGGTGACGGTGAAGGTCGCCGACGGTGAGGCGTTCGAGGCCGGAGCCGTGCTGATCGCGGTCGAGGCCAACGCCTGCGCCCTGTTGGCGGCCGAGCGGACGGCGCTGAACCTGCTGGGCCGGATGTGCGGGATCGCGACCCTGACGCGGACCTATGTGCAGGCGGTCGCTGGGACGCACGCGCGCATCGCCGACACCCGCAAGACCACGCCGGGGCTACGGGCGCTGGAGAAGCACGCGGTCGCCTGCGGCGGCGGGCTGAACCATCGCTTCGGGCTGGATGACGCCATCCTGATCAAGGACAACCACGTCGCCGTCTGCGGCGGGGCAGGCGAGGCGGTGCGCCGGGCCAAGGCCTTCGCCCCCCACCTGATGAAGGTCGAGGTCGAAGTCGACGGCCTGGATCAGCTGGACGAGGTGCTGCCCGAGCGGCCGGACGTCGTCATGCTGGACAACTTTAGCCTGGAAGACATGGCCGAGGCGGTGCGGCGGGTGCGGGACAGCGCCTTCGGATCGGTGGTGCTGGAGGCGTCGGGCGGGGTGAACCTGACCACGGTCGCAGGCATCGCCGCGACGGGCGTGGACGTCATCTCCGTGGGCGCCCTGACCCACTCGGTCATGCAACTGGACATCGGCCTGGACGCCGGCTGAGCGGACGCGGACCGGGGTTTTTCGGGGAACGGGCCCGGCGGGGGGCCGTTTTCAGAAGGCGGGAGGGCGCGACCTCGAAGGAGAGACGCCATGACCAGGGCCCCACAGCCGCCCAGGGAGCAACGCAGCTTCGCCGATCGCGGCGCCCAGCTGATGGATGAGGCGGTCGCCGTGGATCGGCGCGACTGGGCGGACGGCGTGCAGTCCGGCCAGCCGGGCGATGCGGACGTCAACCTGAGCCAGCAGGGGCGTTACGGCAATCTGCAGCAGAATCTGACGACCCACCGCAAGACGCATCCCTAGACCGGGATCGATCAGGCTTCGGCGTTGATCGTGACGGTCGCGACGGCGGGCTTGGGCGAGGCCGGGGGCGTCGCTACCGGGGCGGGCGCAGCGGCGGCGCGCGGCGCGGCGGCCGGACGCTCTTCCGTCTTGCCCGACGCCAGGGCTTCGCGCGCCAGGACGGCGGTGTAGGCCACGGCGCCCGAGGCGTTGCGGGCGGCCTCGACCGGATCGAGGCTGGCCTGGACCAGACGCGGGGCGTTCTCGGCCGGACCCGACGGGCGCGGGTTGTAGGCGAAGGCCTGGCTGGCGCCCGAGCGGCCGCCGAAGCGGTAGAACAGGTGATCGCCGACCTGGTTCACCCGCACCAGATTGTTGCGCCATGACGGCGAAACGGCGGTGGTGTGGAAGTGGGTGGCGTTGCCGACGGCGGCGAACACCTGGCCGGACAGGGCCTTGGCCGCCACGTCGCGGGCGCGGTTCCAGGCGGCGCGGTTGACAGCGCCGCGCATGGCGCCGTTGCAGGTGAAGCTGAACTGGCAGCCCGAACCGCGGTTGGCGCCCTGATAGACGACGCTGCAGACGGTCTTGGGGAAGGCGGGGTGACGGGCGCGGTTCAGCACCACCTGGGCCACGGCCTTCATGCCGTCGCGGCCTTCGCCGCGGGCTTCATAATAGACGGCCTGGGTCAGGCAATCGAGGTCGCGCGACTGGTCCAGGGCGCCGTCGAGGCGGAAGGGACGAGCGGCGGAGACCCTGGTCGCGCCGGGGCCTTGCAGGCTGGCGCGGCGCAGGCCGTCCTGGCCCTGAAGCTGCTCCAGGCGGGCGGTCAGCAGTTCGGCCTGGCGGTCGCGCTGGGCCGAGCCGGCGACGGAATAGGGGTCATGGCGATGGGCGATGGTCAGGGCGCTGGCGTCCAGGCCGCCGGCCGCTTCGGCCAGGGCTTCCTGGGTGTAGCCGCCGGCGCCGGCGCCCTGCAGGCGCTCGGCCTGGGCGCGCACGGTCGAGGCCTGGGCGGCCAGGCCGCCCAGATAGGCCCCTCCGACAGCGAGGCCGACGACGCCGCCGAACGCCGCCGCTGCCGTCGTGGGGCGCAGGCGGAATGAGCGGGCGGCGTGCATCAGCGCACGCGTCTGCGAGGAGAGAGACAAAGGCGTAGTCCTGTACAACAGGGCGAGGATGCCGCCCCCGTAGATCCCGAACCCCGGCGACAAGGACGCGTCGCGCTTAAGCGGGTCGGGCGAACGCCGACTGAACGCCGACCCTCGAAGGCGGGCCTTTATCCATCCGATCGTGGCCTCAATGTGACTGATTCGCTAGAATTGTAATTTCTTCAGCATAAGAAAAACGCCTATCAGTCATTATTCCGCGTCGTTTTAATCGTGACGAAATTGCGCCTTAGACATTCTTGCGAAGACTGTATTTGTATGTTGATCGAAGATTGAGCATGGAGCGGTCGGGGGATGAATAAGCTATTGGCCGGGGGTCGACATCTTGATTGTCAGAGTCACGCCATAGATGGGAACCTGAGGTCGATTCTCGCGTTCCAAGCTGAGCTATTTCAAGGAGTTGCCCCATGACCCGCACCGCTTCCCGCCTGGCCGTACTGGCGCTGGCCGGCGCCGGAGCCCTGGCCCTGTCGGCCTGCGGCCACAGCATTGAACAGAAGGCGGCCACCGGCGCCGTCGCCGGGGCCGTGGTGGCCGGTCCGGTCGGGGCGGCCGTCGGGGGCGCCGCAGGCGCGGCCGTCGGCCACGCCCAAAAGCCTCACTGATTCCAGCCGCACTGAAGGTTGACGCGGCCGCCTCGCGCGGCTGCATTGTGCGTCCGGGCGGCCTCTCCGCCCCCTAAATCCAATGAAATTGGGCCGTGGAGCTTGATTTCGGCGCGAAATTCGGCTTTGGCCTCCCGCCGGGCCGAGCGCGTCGAGATGCGCCTCCCGGCCCGATCCAAGGCCGTCGCCTCGGCGATCGGCCCCTTTCGCCGTCTCCATTCCCTATCAAGGACACCCGCCTCTCAGCATGCGCGACCTCAAGAACACCGGCTTCAACGACCGCCTGTCCGCCCAGAAAGACGCCAAACAAGCCCTCCTGGCCCGGTTCAAGCCGAAGCCGACGGTTCAGGATCCCGAGTTCGAGAAACTGGCCGAAAAGCGCGCCGCCGAGAAGGAGGCCGTCCGCCAGCAGCACGAACTGGCCAAGGCCGAAGTGCGCCGCGAGAAGGCCGAGAAGGAAGCCGCCCGCCTGGCCGCCGAAATGGCCGCCCAGGAAGAGGTGGACGCCGCCAAGCGCGCCGCCCGCAAGGAGCGCAAGCAACTGACCAAGGAAGAGCAGAAGGCCGCGCGCGACGCCCGCTACGCCGCCCGCAAGGCGCGCCAGCGCTAAGCCGGCGCGATGACGCCCCTTCCCGGCCGGGGAGGGGCAACGCTCATGCGGCTTCGACGTTACAGGGGCGAAGATTCCTGCGGCGGGTCGCCGCCGACCCCTTGGAACGCGGGCCGGACGACCTAACTGCAAGGCTGATCTTCACACCGCACTGCAAACGGGAGCCGTCATGAACGCCATCGACACCGGTCTTAAGCCCAAGGAGCGCGCCGACGTCGCGCGCGAACTGTCCAAGGCCCTGGCCGACAGCTACGCCCTCTATCTGAAGACGCACGGCTACCACTGGAACGTGCGCGGGCCGGAGTTCTTCAGCCTGCACAACCTGCTGGAAGAGCAGTATCGCGAGATCTGGGCCGCCCTGGACGAAATCGCCGAGCGCATCCGCGCCCTGGGCGAACTGGCGCCGCAGAGCGCCTCGGCCTTCGCCAACCTGACCTCGATCAAGGACGGCGATCCCGAGAAGGATTCCTCCGAGATGCTCAAGGAGCTGATCAAGGACCACGGCGTGGTCATCGCCACCGCCCGCGCGGCCCTGGACGCCGCCGACGAGGTCGGGGACGAGGCGTCGGTCGACCTGATGACCGTGCGTCTGGCGGCGCACGAAAAGGCCGCCTGGATGCTGCGTTCCAGCCTGGGCGAGCGTTAAGCGGGAAGAGGACCGCCGTTTCGCCTCACGGAACGGTAATCTTCGCGTCTGAAAAGCGCCGGATTGGGCGGTCATGCAGATCGTCGATTTCCGGCGCCGTCAGGCGTCGCTATACGGACGTCGCATGAACCTCGGCCGCCTCACGCCGCTGAAGACGACCGGACGCCGGGCAGTGGCAGCGGCGCCTGCCGCCATGGCCGTGACCCTGGCGGCGATGGGCGTGGCCATGTCGGCCAGTTCGACCCCGCGCCCCGACATCGACCGCACCGCCGAAGCAGTGGCCCGCGCCACCGGCGGCGACCTGGGCCCGAACGGTCTGGCGGCGGTGACGGCGCGGATGGATGCGGGGCAGCTCGCCGTCGCACGGCGGCATGATCCGGCCCTGGGCCTGCCCGAACTGTATGGGCTGACCCCCGGCTGGGAGAGCCTGACCCTGGGCGGCAAGCCCAGCCTGGATCAGGGCGTGGCGGGCGTTGCGGCGCAACAGTTGAACGCCGCCATGCCCAACGCCTTCGGCGCGCTTCAGCCCGCACGGCCCTTCGTCTTCCGTCCGGCGGACGAGGCGTCGCGTCGACGCGCCCTGCGCTGCCTGACCCAGGCCGTCTATTACGAGGCGGCGCTGGAGCCGACCGAGGGGCAGGAGGGCGTGGCCCAGGTCGTGCTGAACCGGGTGCGCGATCCCAACTATCCCTCCAGCGTCTGCGGTGTCGTCTATCAGGGCGCAGAGCGGACCACGGGCTGTCAGTTCAGCTTCACCTGCGACGGCTCCCTGGCGCGCGGGCCGGTGCGCTGGGCCTGGGATCGGGCCGAGCGGGTCGCGGCGCGCGCCCTGAACGGCCATGTGTCCGAGCGCGTGGGCACGGCCACCCACTACCACGCCGACTACGTCCACCCCTGGTGGTCGCCGACCCTGGCCAAGATCACCCAGGTCGGGGCGCACATCTTCTATCGCTGGAAGGGCGCGGCCGGAGAGACGGCGGCCTTCGTCAACGCATACGCGGGCCGCGAGCCGTCGATCGACGAGGCCCGCTTCGCCCAGTCTCGCGTCCTGCTGGCCACGGCCGCCGACAGCGTGGAAGAGGCGCTGGACGGGGCCAGGTCGGGCGAACTGCGCACGGTCGAGATCGACGGCCAGACCCGCGTCGTCGGCATCGCCAGCCTGGGCGGTCGCCGCCAGGCCGGCAAGGAGGAGATCGCCGCCATCAACGAGCGCCTCAAGGCCTTCGAGGCCGGCGCCGTCCCCAGCGTGACCGTGACCGCCCCGCCGCCCGCCGGCGTCACGCCCATGGCCGTCGAAGAGGTCGGCAAGCCGCAGGGGTGAGGGTGCGGGCGATCGCCCTATTCAGCCCGCTTCCGGCCATACTATCGTCGCTTCGAGCTTCACCATATGTGGGGAGCCCGCGCTGGAGGGCGTGCGGGGCTGTTGTTCGGAAGGGGAAGCCATGGCGTTGCGTATCGGGGGCGGGCGGCTCGGCCTGGCCATGGGGCTGGTCCTGTTTTCGGCGGAGGCCGCCCTGGCGCAGGCGCGACTGGACGCTGCCCCGGCCGCGACAGTCTTCGGCCAGGCCCAGGCCTTGTGCGACGCGGACGGCGGTCGGGCATGGGGCGTGTCGCTGTGCGGGCCGATTCTGATCGCCGATCCGGCGACGCGCGACTTCATCGCCAATGCGGACGGCGTCGATGCGCCCCTGGAGCGGGAAGGCGCGCTCTTCACAGGGCGACTGCCGGACGCCGTGCCCATCGCCAATACGGCGGTGCGCTGGAACGGTCGGGTCTGGACCATGCTGATGGCGCCGCTGCCGGAGGATGAGACGGCGCGGTCCATCCTGCTGATGCACGAGGCCTGGCATCGCATCCAGGACCAGATCGGTCTGAAGGCGATCCACGCGGACCAGCCTCAACTGGAGACCGAGGCGGGTCGGCTGTCCCTGCGTCTGGAGTTGCGGGCCCTGTCGGCGGCGCTCGCGGCGGTCGAGCCGGCGGAGCGCCGTCGGGCGGTCGAGGACGCGCTGGCCTTTCGGGCCTGGCGACATGCCCGGTTCCCGGAGGCGCAGGCCGCCGAGGACGCCATGGAGCGGAACGAGGGCGTCGCCGAATACACCGGCCGCCTGTTGTCGCGCGATGATCAGATGACATCCCGCCTCGCCGCCCACCTGGCGAGGGGCGACAGGGTGCGCGCGTACGCTCGATCCTTCGCCTATTACACCGGCCCCGCCTATGGCGTCCTTCTGGATGAGGCTGCGCCGGGCTGGAAGACGGACTGGGATCGCCGCGAGGGACTGGGGCGGATGCTGGGGCGCGCGCTGGAGCTGCAGGTCGCCGCCGATGACGAGGCCTTCGCGGAACGGGGAGCGCGATACGAGGCGGCGCAGATCGAGGCCGAGGAATCGGCAAGGGCGCGCGAACAGGCGGCGCGCGTCACCGCCCTGAGGGCCGGACTGGTGGACGGCCCCGTCCTGGTCGCGCCCGTATCCGGCGCCAGCTTCAGCTTTGATCCCAATCAGGTGACCCCTCTGCCGCCGGAAGGATCGGTCTATGGTGTCATTCGCGCCGCGACGGACTGGGGCGTGCTGGAGGTCGAGAAGGGCGGCGCCCTTCTGTCGAGCGATTGGTCGCGCCTGTCCGTGGCCCTTGCCGAAGCGAGCGCCACGCAGGACGGCATGACGGGGGACGGCTGGACCCTGACGCTGAAGCCGGAGTGGATGGCGACGCCGGGACCGCGCGAGGGAGATTGGACGATCAGGCGGCGGCCTTGATCGCGCACTGCCGCCCTTCGAGGGGGGAAGGATCAGCCGCCGGGGCGGCCGAGGTTCACCAGGCGCCGATCTTCTCGGCTTCCTTGTGGCTGATGGGGTGTTGGGCGGCCTTGTGGTCTTCCTCGGCCAGGAAGCGGGCGGCTTCCAGGGCGGCCATGCAGCCCATGCCCGCCGCGGTCACGGCCTGACGATAGACGTCGTCGGTGACGTCGCCGGCGGCCCAGACGCCCTCGATGGCGGTCGCCGCCGTGCCCGGCCGGACCCGCAGATAGCCGCCGGAGTTGGTCTCCAGCTGGCCCTTGAACAGTTCGGACGAGGGGGCGTGGCCGATGGCGATGAAGACGCCGTCGGCGGGGATTTCGCTGATCTCGCCGGTCTTGACGTTCTTCAGGCGCACGCCGGTGACGTTGCGGGCCACGCCGTCGACCACGCCGACCACTTCTTCGACGGCCACGTCCCAGACGACCTTGATCTTGGGATGGGCGAACAGGCGGTCCTGCAGGATCTTCTCGGCGCGGAACTCGTCGCGGCGGTGAACGACGGTGACGGTCTCGGCGAAGTTGGTCAGGAACAGGGCCTCTTCGACGGCGGTGTTGCCGCCGCCGACGACCACCACTTGCTTGCCGCGATAGAAGAAGCCGTCGCAGGTGGCGCAGGCCGAGACGCCGAAGCCCTGATATTCGGACTCGGAGTCCAGCCCCAGCCATTTGGCCTGGGCGCCGGTGGAGATGATGACGGTTTCGGCCAGGATTTCAGAGCCCGAGTCCAGCGTCAGGCGGAAGGGGCGCTGGGACAGGTCGGCCTTGACCACGATGTCGTGGATGACCTCGGTCCCGACATGCTCGGCCTGGGCCTGCATCTGCTGCATCAGCCAGGGGCCCTGAATGGTCTCGGCGAAGCCGGGATAGTTCTCGACATCCGTGGTGATGGTCAGCTGGCCGCCGGGCTGAAGCCCGGCGATGATCACCGGGTTCAGCGAGGCGCGGGCGGCGTAGATGGCGGCGGTCCAGCCGGCGGGGCCGGAACCGATGATGGCGACACGGACGGTACGAGCTTGGGTCATGGCGCCTATTTAGGCGCTGATTCCCTCAAGCGCGATGCCGATGCGACATTCACAGGCCGGATTCAGGCGTGAGCCGGCTGTTTGGCGTCGGCGGCGCGGGCTGCCCTCAGCTGCTCCAGGGTGTCCGCGACGTCGGACAGGAAGACCTGACGACGCTCCGCCGCCTCGGCGGGGTCCGCGCCATGACGCATCACGCGGCCGTTGAACAGGGCGGCCTCTTCGCGGATGCGGGCGACCAGGGCGGTCAGATGGCCCTTGCCCTTGCGCTGGTCCATGACCTGGGCGTGATTGTCGGCGTCGCGAACACGCCGGGCCAGGGCTTCATCGACATCCTGTCCCATCTCGGCGCGGCCAGCCATCTGGCTGAAGTCATGGGCGTAGAGGCGGATGAAATTTTCCACGATCAATTAGAACGTCCTTTCCGTGACTGAGCTTCGGCCAAGGCGCAGCCGACCGCCGACGTTTCCGCCGTCGGTTCATGGGCCGGGTTTTGCCTTGATCCCGACATATGGGGACGGCGAGGGCCTTTCGCCAGCTTGGCCACTGGGAGGGGCCGCTGGGGAGCGGCCTGGGGCCTCAGCGCTTCGGCATGGCCGCCAGCACGGCGCGGGCGGCGCGCTCGGTTTCGTTCAGCGGTTCATAGGCCCAGGGCGTCAGCGTCCCGTCGAAGGGGCGGGCGGCGCCGCGGGCCTGAAGATCGGCGTGCAGGCGGGCGAACTTGCCCGGCGCCTTCCTGGCGATCATGGGCAGGATATGGACGGGCTTGCCGGTCGAGGCGGCCTCGGCGGCCATGTTGGCGCTGTCCTCGGTGACGAGGATGTGGTCGGCGCCGTCCAGCATGGCGAACAGGGGGTTGTCGCCCGTACCGTCCCAGATCCAGCCGGGCAGGGCCGACAGGCGTTCGGTCATCGCCGCCTTGGCCGCCTGCGGCGTGCGCCGCGAATAGGTCAGCAGCAGGGCGCCGTTCGCGGCGGTCACGGCCTCGGCGATGCGCTGGGCCAGGTCGGCGGCGTGGGCGGGCGGTAGGTCGAAGGCGGCGGACGCTCCGCCCACCATCACCGCCACGCGCGGATGAGGCAGGGGGGCGATGCGCGCGGCGAAGGCGGGCGCCGCCTCGGCCAGCCTTTCGCGCGTGATGCGGTGCGGGCTGCCGGTGATCGACAGGACGTTGGGGCCGCTGAGGGCGTCATGGGCGGGGGCGACGATCAGGTCGTAGCGGTCGTTGCGCCAGCGCGGGTCCTGGGTCTGGACGACGAAGGTCCTGCCGCCGCTCCAGTCGCGCACGCGCGCCGACAGGGGCAGGCTGGCGCGGCCCGTGGCGATCCACAGGTCAGGCCATTCGGCGACGCCGCGCGGATCGAACGCCCCCGGCGCCAGCATGGCGGGGGTCTTCAGGCCCGAGGGCCAGCGGTCGAAGGCGGGGCGCCAGCGGACGGTCTGGACCGTGATCTCGGCCGGGGTCAGGCGGGCGACGGCCTCGGCCAGGCCCAGGGCCTGGTTCTGGATGCCGGTGCGGCCGTCGGACACGACCCAGATGGAAAGAGGGCGCGCGGCCATGCCGCGCGCCCTGCCTTCAGCCTCGATGTCGGCGGAGGTTACTTCCACTCGACCTTGAGGATCTCATAGGCCTTCACGCCGCCGGGCGTGTTGACCTCGACCACGTCGCCGACCTCCTTGGAGATCAGGGCGCGGGCGATCGGCGAGGCGATGGAGATCTTGCCCAGCTTCACGTCGGCCTCGTGTTCGCCGACGATCTGATAGACGCCTTCCTCCTCGGTGTCCTCGTCCACGAAGGTGACGGTGGCGCCGAACTTGACTTGGTCGCCGGACAGTTTGGAGACGTCGATCACCTGGGCGCGGGACAGCTTGTCCTCGATCTCGGCGATCGAGCCTTCGATCCAGCCCTGGCGCTCCTTGGCGGCGTGATATTCGGCGTTTTCAGACAGATCGCCATGCTCGCGGGCTTCCGCGATGGCGGCGATCACGCTGGGTCGTTCCACCGACTTCAATTGCTTGAGTTGATCGTCGAGGGCGCGATACCCCTCGGCCGTCATCGGCACTTTTTCCATTGTGTCGTGAGTTTCTTGCTACGCCCGAAGACAGGTGAGAGACGTTCCGGTACCGCTGCGGCCACGGGGGCGTTGCGTGACCGGCCCAAGAAGGTAGGGCGCCCGACGCCCAAACTCAAGATGGCCGACCGGCGCCATTCGGCGTGGCGGAAGCGCGCAGCCCCGATTCAGCCCCTGTTCACGGCCTTGTGGTCGGAGCGGGCGGGACGGAGGGCCGGCGATCCCGGCTGAAGGCGCGCCGCAGCGCCGTCCAGGCGATGAACCCCAGGGCCGCCACGGCCAGGAGCATGAAGACGCCGGACACGACCGCGACGCCCGCGGCGATGAAGGCGATGACGAGACAGACGGCCGCGAACAGGGCCGCGATGACCTGGAGAACAGACAGACGCATGAAAGTGTTAACGCCGCCGGGCAGGCCGGGTTTCCTCGGTCGGCTTCCGGACCTCAGCGCCGCCGCCCGCTCCAGCGACGGCGCCGGTGAGGCGGCCGGGACGTCGTGCGGGCGCCGCGCGGGACGTCATGGACCGGGGCGCGGCGGTTCTTCCACAACCGCCAGGCCAGGGTCGCCAGGGCGATCTTGCCGGCATGGCGCGCGGCCAGGCTGCGGCCCCGACGCGAAAGCAGCAGGCCGCCCAGCAGGGCGGAAAGGCGAGGCAGAGGCATGGACGGCGTCTCCTACGGATGCGGAACCTGCGGGAGCAACGGCCGGGACGCCGCCGGGTTCAGCGCCCCGGCCTCGCCTTATCGTCTCATTCCGCGCGTTTGGGCATCAGGGCCTCGGCGGCCAGGACCGAGCCTTCCACGCCCAGGGTGACGGCGGGCTCGGGCGTGATGCGGAACAGGCCCGAGTGGTGGCCGGGGGCGTCGTCCACCTGATCGGGCGGCGTGCCGCCGACGCGGAAATAGACGCCCTTCACGCCCAGCTCGGGGGTGACGAACTCGGCGAAGTCCTCGGCCCCCATGCCGGTGCGCGGATTGTCGATCAGCACCCCTTCGCCCAGGGCGGCGGTCAGGGCCTCGCGGACGCGCGCGGCGGTCTCGGCGTCGTTGATGGTGGGCGGGGTGTTCTCCAGCGGCGAGCGCACGACGGTCGGCAGCTTATCCTCGGGCACGCCCAGGGCGCGGGCGGTGTTGGCCGAGATGCGGTCGATGCCGTCCAGCAGCTTGGCGCGGACCTCGGGGCTGTCGGCGCGGACGGTCAACTGCATGTCCACCCGGTCGGAGATGATGTTGTGCTTGATGCCGCCCTTGATGGCGCCGACCGTGACCACGGCGCCCTCCAGCGGGCTGGTCTCGCGGCTGCGCAGGGACTGCAGGCCCACCACGATGTGCGAGGCGACCAGGATGGGATCGACCCCCAGGTGCGGCGAGGCGCCGTGGGTGGCGACGCCGTGCACGGCGATGTCCACGCTGTCCGAGCTGGATGAGGTGATGCCCAGCGGTACGCCGATCCGTCCCGTCGGGGTGTCGGCCGAGACGTGAAAGGCCAGGGCGTAGTCCGGCTTGGGGAAGCGGGAGTAAAGGCCGTCCTGCACCATGGCGCGGGCGCCGAAAATGCGCTCCTCGGCCGGTTGGGCGACCAGGACCAGGGTGCCCGACCAGTTGGCCTTGCGCGCCTGCATCTGACGCGCCGTGCCGACCAGGGCGGTGATGTGCACGTCGTGGCCGCAGGCGTGCATGACGGGCTTTTCGACGCCGTCGGTGTCGACCTGGCGGGCGGTGGAGGCGTTGGCCAGGCCCGAGGTCTCCTCGACCGGCAGGCCGTCCATGTCGGCGCGGATCATGACCGTGGGCCCGGCGCCGTTGCGCAGGACGGCGACCACGCCGGTTCCGCCGACGCCGGTGGTGACGTCATAGCCCAGGGCGCGCAGCTCCTGCGCCATGCGCGCCGAGGTCTCGACTTCGAGGCCCGACAGTTCCGGGTTGCGGTGGAAGTGGTCGAACAGGGCGCCGAGGTTGGCGTCGTAATCAGCCTTGACCGCCGCCTTCAGCCCCGCGTCCTGGGCGATGGCGGGCGCGGCTCCGGCCGCCAGCACGGCGGCCAGGATGGCGGTGAGCGTGGTCTTCTTCATGATGTGTCCCCTCCGGTGTCGGGAGCGACCTTAGCCGCTGGAGGGGAGGGGGCAACCGGGGAAGGGCATTGATTTATCCGCCGTCATCCTCGGGCTTGACCCGAGGATCCAGCGTTGGGGCGCGCCCTTCCTTGCCGGCGTAGTGCAGACGGACGGCTGGATTCTCGGGTCAAGCCCGAGGATGACGGCGACTATATAGGGATGACGGCGACTATAGGGTGATGGCGGCGCCTAGGCGGGCACGAAAAAGCCCCCCGCCGATCGCTCGGCGGGGGCTTTCTGGTTCAGGTCGGGGCCTGATCTCAGTTGTAGGACTGGATCGGGCGGACATCCATCTCGCCGTGGCGGACGGCGGCGATGCCTTGCGCGGCGGCCAGGGAGCCGGACGCCGTGGTGTAGTAGGGGATCTTCATCATCAGCGCCGTGCGGCGGATCGAGAAGCTGTCGGCCAGGGCCTGCTTGCCGTCCGTGGTGTTGAAGACCAGCTGGACCTCGCCGTTCTTCATGGCGTCGACGATGTTCGGACGGCCTTCCAGCACCTTCTTGACCAGACCGACGTCCAGGCCCTGTTCCGTCAGGTAGCTATGGGTGCCGCCGGTGGCGATGACCGAGAAGCCCTGCGCCAGCAGGGTCTTCACCGCCTCGACGATGAAGGGCTTGTCGGCGTCGCGCACCGAGACGAAGGCCGTGCCCTCGGTCGGCAGGATGGTGCCGCCGCCGGTCTGGGACTTGGCGAAGGCGCGGGCGAAGGCGGGGGCCAGATCGGCCTCGCCCTCACGCTTCCAGTCCAGACCCATGACCTCGCCGGTCGAACGCATTTCCGGGCCCAGGATGGTGTCGACCCCGGCGAAGCGGGCGAAGGGGAAGACGGCTTCCTTGACCGCGATGTGGTCCAGATCCTTGTCGACCAGACCGAAGGACGACAGCGGCACCCCGGCCATGACCTTGGCGGCGATGGCGGCGACCGGCTGGCCGATGGTCTTGGCGACGAAGGGCGCCGTGCGGCTGGCGCGCGGGTTCACTTCGAGGACGAAGATGCGCGGGTTCTCACTGTGGGGCTCTTCGATGGCGAACTGCACGTTCATCAGGCCGCGCACCTTCAGGGCCTTGGCCATGGCGGTGGTCTGGCGCTTCAGCTCGGCCACCGTTTCCGGGCGCAGGGAGAAGGGCGGCATGGAGCAGGCGCTGTCGCCCGAGTGGACGCCGGCTTCCTCGATATGCTCCAGCACGCCGGCGACGAAGACGGTTTCGTCGTCGCAGAGCGCATCCACGTCCACCTCGGTGGCGCGGTTCAGATAGTGGTCGATCAGCACGGGGTCGTCGCCCGAGACGCGCATGGCCTCGCCGACGTAGCGGTCCAGACCCTCGCGGTCGTGGACGATCATCATGCCGCGGCCGCCCAGCACATAGGACGGGCGCAGGACGACCGGATAGCCGACCTCCTCGGCCTTGACGGCGGCTTCCTCGGCCGAGCGGGCCAGGGCGTTGGGCGGCTGTTGCAGGCCGATGGCTTGAAGCATCTGCTGGAAGCGTTCGCGGTCCTCGGCCAGGTCGATGCTGTCGACGCTGGTGCCCAGGATCGGCACGCCGTCTTCCTGAAGCGCATGGGCCAGCTTCAGCGGGGTCTGGCCGCCGAACTGGACGACGACGCCCAGCAGCTCGCCCTTGGAGCGTTCGACGTCGATCAGCTCCAGCACGTCTTCGGCCGTCAGCGGCTCGAAATACAGGCGGTCGGAGGTGTCGTAGTCGGTCGAGACGGTCTCGGGGTTACAGTTGACCATGATGCTCTCGACGCCGATGTCGTCGAAGGCGAAGGCCGCGTGGCAGCAGCAGTAGTCGAACTCAATGCCCTGGCCGATGCGGTTCGGACCGCCGCCGAGGATGACGGCCTTCTTGCGATCCGACACCTCGGCCTCGCAGGCCGGAACCTGACCCAGGGCGCCCGTCTCATAGGTCGAATACATATAGGCGGTGGCGGATGCGAACTCGGCGGCGCAGGTGTCGATGCGCTTGAACACCGGGCGCACGTCCAGGGCGCGGCGGGCCTTACGGACCTCGCCCTCGGTCCTGCCGGTCAGGGCGCCCAGACGGGCGTCGGAGAAGCCCTTGGCCTTCAGCTTGCGGAAGTCGGTGGCGTCCGTGGGCAGGCCCTGAACGCGGACGTGGCCTTCGGTGCGGATCAGGTCGGCGATCTGGCGCAGGAACCACGGTTCATAGGCGCAGGCGGCCTGAACCTCTTCCACGGTCAGGCCGTGGCGGAAGGCCTGGGCGATGACGCGGATGCGGTCCGGCGTCGGCAGGCCCAGCGCGCGGATGACGGCGGCCTTGATCGCGGCGTCGTCCTCGGCGCCGGCCACGCCGTCGATCTCGATGTCGTCAAAGCCGTTCAGGCCCGTTTCCAGACCGCGCAGGGCCTTCTGCATCGATTCCTGGAAGGTGCGGCCGATGGCCATGACCTCGCCGACCGACTTCATCGCCGTGGTCAGCGACGGCTCGGAGCCCGGATATTTCTCGAAGGCGAAGCGCGGGATCTTGGTGACGACATAGTCGATGGCCGGCTCGAAGCTGGCCGGCGTGACCATGGTGATGTCGTTCTTCAGTTCGTCCAGCGTGTAGCCGACGGCCAGTTTGGCGGCGATCTTGGCGATCGGGAAGCCGGTGGCCTTGGACGCCAGCGCCGAGGAGCGCGACACGCGCGGGTTCATCTCGATGACGACCAGACGGCCGTCCTTGGGGTTGACCGCGAACTGGACGTTCGAGCCGCCCGTCTCGACCCCGATCTCGCGCAGCACGGCGATCGAGGCCGCGCGCATCATCTGATATTCCTTGTCCGTCAGCGTCATGGCCGGGGCGACGGTGATGCTGTCGCCGGTGTGGACGCCCATCGGGTCGATGTTCTCGATCGAGCAGATGATGATGCAGTTGTCCGCATGATCGCGGACGACCTCCATCTCATATTCCTTCCAGCCCAGCACCGACTCTTCGATCAGCACTTCGGTGGTCGGCGACAGGTCCAGGCCGCGCTCCACGATCTCGTGGAATTCCTCGACGTTGTAGGCGATGCCGCCGCCGGTGCCGGCGAGCGTGAACGACGGGCGGATGATGGCGGGCAGGCCGACGAAGGCCAGGGCCTCATCGGCTTCCTCGATATGGTGGATGGCGCGCGAGCGGGGCGATTCCAGGCCCAGCTTGTCCATCGCGTCGCGGAACTTCTGACGGTCCTCGGCCTTGTCGATGACCTCGGCCTTGGCGCCGATCATCTCGACGCCGTGACGAGCTAGGGCGCCCGAGGCGTTCAATGCGAGGGCGGTGTTCAGGGCCGTCTGGCCGCCCATGGTGGGCAGCAGGGCGTCCGGCTTCTCCTTGGCGATGATCTTCTCGACCATCTCGGGCGTGATCGGCTCGATATAGGTGGCGTCGGCCACCTCCGGGTCGGTCATGATGGTGGCGGGGTTCGAGTTGACCAGGATGACCCGGTAGCCCTCGGCCTTCAGCGCCTTGCAGGCCTGAACGCCCGAATAGTCGAACTCGCACGCCTGGCCGATGACGATCGGACCGGCGCCGATGATCAGGATGGACTTGATGTCTGTGCGCTTGGGCATCGGCGTCTACTCAGTTCGTCACGACCGCGCACTCCCAGCCGTCGTAGTCGAGCTGGAAGGCCGCGGCCCAGGTTTGCATCATGGCCGACACAGGCGAAAACGACGCCTCGTCGACCGGCATGGTGGTCTCCAGGACGGTCATGTCGCCCTGGCCCCGCGTCAGGAAGCCCGCACGGCGGGCCACCTCGCACAGGTCGCCGTGCGCCTCTTCCTCGCCGTAGAAGTAGAACAGCGTATGGCGCGGGGTGATACCGCTGTCGCCTTGCTCTGCGAGCGCGGCGCGCACCATGGCGTCCTTTTCTTCATGACTGGTCAGGGCGGCGGTCTCCACGCGCGCAGACGGACGGGCGCGAGCGCGCTCGCGGCCGATCCGTTTGGGTTGTCGGTTAAGCGGCCCGTTTAGAGAGGGAGGGGCCGGGGGGCAAGGGCCAGAATGGGGCGGACGCGATTTCTTGGGGGCGGGGTCTTATGCGTCCCGGTTCTCGTCGATCGCAGCGATCCAGTCAGGCAGTTCTGCGATGCGGCTGAGGCTGACGTAGCGGGGGTTGCCCTCCGGCGCGTCGGCCAGTTCGTGGGCCCAGGTGATGTGGTAGGGGATGTGCGCCGCCCAGGCGCCGGCCTCGATGGCGGGCAGGACGTCGGACTTCATGGAATTGCCGGCCATCACCGCCTCGGCCGCGCCTGAGCCGTGGCGGGCGAAGACGCGGTCATAGGTCGAGCGGTCCTTCTCCGACACGATCTCGACGGCGGCGAACAGTTCGCCCAGGCCCGAGGCCGCCAGCTTGCGCTCCTGGTCCATCAGGTCGCCCTTGGTGACGAGCACGAGGCGGTAGTTCTCGGCCAGTTCGGCCAGGGTCTCGTCGACGCCGGGCAGGGTCTCGACCGGGTGGACCAGCATCTCGCGGCCGGCGGCCAGAATTTCGCGCACGATGTGGGGCGGGGCCGAGCCGTCGCACAGCTCCATCGCCGTCTCCAGCATCGACAGGGTGAAGCCCTTCACGCCGTAGCCGTAGAGCCGCAGGTTGCGGCGCTCGACCTGGGCCAGTCGGTCCATCATCACCGGCTCTTCGGCGTGGTCGGCCAGCAGTTCGGCGAACCGCTTCTGGCTCAGGCGGAAGATGGTCTCATTGTGCCAGAGGGTGTCGTCGGCATCGAGGCCGACCGTGGTGACGGGCATGGGGGGAGGCTCCAGAACTTCTGGCCGGGGCATTAGCATGGTTCCTATCCCCGCTCATCCCGGCGGACGCCGGGATCCAGTAAGAGCCTCTTCCGTGGCGGCCGAGTGAAAGCAGGATGACGCCCCCAGGGTGCGCCTGAGGCCAAAGGACTGGATCCCGGCGTCCGCCGGGATGAGCGGGGGGAAGGTGGCGGCGTGGGAAGAATCTTCATGGCGACGGCTGCGACATTTCGGTCTATGCGGCGGGCATGAGCCAAGTCGACATTCTGCCTGAACCCTCGCACCGCATCGGCTGGGGCCTGGCCGCCCTGGTGGTGGCGGGGAACATGATCGGATCGGGCGTCTACCTGTTGCCGGCTACCCTGGCGCCGACCGGCAGCAGCAGCGTCATCGGCTGGATCGTCTGCGGGGTCGGGGCGGTGACGCTGGCGCTGGTGTTCGGAGGGTTGGGGCGGATGCAGCCGGAGGCCGACGGCCTGTCGGACTTCGCCCGGCGCGGTCTGGGGCGGTTTCTGGGTTATCAGACGGGGCTGGCCTATTGGGCGGCCTGCCTGACAGGCAACGTCGCCGTGGCGGTGGCGGGGACCGGCTATCTGGCCTTCTTCTTTCCGGCGCTGAAGGAGCCGATGTGGGGGGCGCTCAGCAATCTGGCGCTGATCTGGCTGACGACGGCGGCCTATGCGGCGGGGTCGAAGACGGCGGCGCGGTTCGGGGCGATCACCCTGGTGCTGGGGCTGATCCCGATCGGTCTGGCCATCATCGCCGGCGTCATCGCCTTCAGCGGCGAGACCTTCGTCGCCTCGTGGAGCCCGGCGGGCGAGCCGCTGATGAAGACGGTTCCGGCGTCGCTGGCCGTCATCTTCTGGGCCTTCCTGGGGGTTGAGAGCGCGGCGGCCCTGTCCAGTCAGGTGAAGAACCCGGCGACCGACGTGGGCCGCGCCTCGCTGGGCGGGGTTCTGCTGGCCTTCGTCGTCTATGTGGCGGCCAGCGTGGCGGTGTTCGGCGTCATTCCGGCCGACGTCCTGGCCCATTCGACCAGTCCCTACGCCGATCTGGTGGCGCGGGTGATGGGGGCCTCGGTGGCCGGTCTGGTGGCGGCCTGCGCCGTCATCAAGGCGACCGGCACCATCGCGGGCTGGACCATGATGGGCGGCGAGACGGCGCGCGCCTCGGCCGAGGCCGGGTGGCTGCCGCGCTGGTTCGGCGGAGCGCAGAAGGGCAAGACGCCCCTGTCCAACCCCCTGATCAACGGCGTCATCATGAGCGCCATGGTGATCGCCAGCGCCCAGCCGACCCTGGGCCAGCAGTTCGGCGTGCTGATCGGCGTGACCTCGGTGTTGACCCTGTGCCTGTACGCCCTGTGCTCGGTGACGCTGTGGAAGCTGACGACCAGGCCGGGCTGGCGCCTGCTGGCCGTCGGCGGGGCGGTGTTCTCGGCCTTTGCGGTCGCGGCGGCGGCGGGCGGCTACATCTGGCCCAGCGTCGGCTTCTTCGCCGTGACCAGCCTGGCCTGGCTGTGGGTTCGCAAGCGACAGGGACGCGCGCAGGGGGCATAGTCGAAGGCCTGTGTTGACACGCCCCCTTCATCTCTTTAGCGACGCCGCCGTTTGTCCGCCCGTATTCACTGCTAGGAGCCCTGCGCCATGACGACTCACATCCTGTCCGGCGCCACCGGCGTCCTCGTGCTCGCAGATGGAACGGTCCTGTCGGGGATCGGCGTCGGGGCGACCGGCTCGGCCGTCGGCGAGGTGGTCTTCAACACCGCCATGACTGGCTATCAGGAAATCCTGACCGACCCTTCGTACATGAGCCAGATCCTGGCCTTCACCTTCCCGCACATCGGCAACGTCGGCGTGAACCTGGAAGACGTCGAACAGATCGGCGAGGCGCCGGAGCGCGCGGCGCGCGGCGTCATCCTGCGCGACGTGCCGACCGATCCGGCCAACTGGCGCGCCACGGGCGGGCTGGACGCATGGATGAAGTCGCGCGGCGTCATCGGCCTGGCGGGCGTCGACACCCGCGCCCTGACCCAGCTGATCCGCGAAAAGGGCGCCCCGCACGCCGTCATCGCCCATGATCCCGAAGGCAAGTTCGACCTGGAGGCCCTGACGGCGCAGGCGCGCGACTGGAAGGGGCTGGTCGGTCTGGATCTGGCCAAGGACGCTTCGACCACCCAGGCCTTCGAATGGACCGAGGGCGCCTGGGAATGGCCGACGGGCTACGCCCAGCCCGAGGCCGGCGACAAGTCGGTGGTGGTCGTCGACTACGGCGTGAAGCGCAACATCCTGCGCGCCCTGGCCTCGACCGGGGTGAAGATCACCGTGGTCCCCGCCTCGACCACGGCGGAAGAGATTTTGGCCCGCAATCCCGACGGCGTGGTTCTGTCGAACGGTCCGGGCGATCCGGCCGCGACCGGCGAATACGCCGTGCCCGAGATCAGGAAGCTGCTGGACAGCGGCAAGCCGCTGATGGGCATCTGCCTGGGCCACCAGATGCTGGCCATCGCCCTGGGCGCCAAGACGCTGAAGATGGAGCAGGGCCACCACGGCGCCAACCATCCGGTCAAGGACCTGACCACGGGCAAGGTCGAGATCGTGTCGATGAACCACGAGTTCTCGGTCGACGGCGCCAGCCTGCCCGAGGCGGTGGTTGAAACGCATGTGTCGCTTTTCGATGGTACGAATTGCGGCATTGCGCTGAAGGACCGTCCGGTGTTCAGCGTACAGCATCACCCGGAGGCCTCGTCGGGCCCGACCGACAGCCTCTATCTGTTCAAGCGTTTCGTGGATTCCATGAGGGCGTAAATGGCTTCACCGGCGGCGAAGTCGGCCTACCTGGGCTGGGTCGCCGCCGCGATCGCGGGCGAGAGGGGGGCCTCTCCGACCTTTGCGGCAGGCGAGCATGATCTGATCCTGGGCTACGCCACCGGCTATGAAGCCGCCGATGTGGCGGTCTTCGTGCGCTCCCTGCGCGCCGTCTACGCCGGGCCCGTCGTGCTGGTGACGGATCAGGAGCCGGAATTGCTGGCCTTCCTGGCGGCGCATGGGGTGGAGTCGGCGCCGCCGCGGTCTCTGTGCAACGGGGTCTGGCGGCCGCATCCGGTGATGCAGCGGTTCGCCGCCTTCGACGCCCTGATGAGCGAGCGGCCCTGGGCGCGCAGCGTCCTGCTGACGGATGTACGCGACGTGGTCTTCCAGGCGCCGCCGTTCGACCCGCCGCCTCAGAAGCCCGAGTTCTTCGTCGAGTATGACGGCGGGCTGAAGGGCCACGCCTTCAACATGAAGTATCTGCGCGGCGTCGGCGGCGAGGACGTGGCGCGCGCCCTGGCGGACAAGCCGTGCGTCTGCGTCGGCACCGTCATGGGGCCGCGCGCGTGCATGATCCGCTTCTGCCGCACCTTGCTGATGCTGGCGGCCATTCCACGCTCAGAGATCGGAGGGGCCTTCGGGGCGGACCAGGCGGCCTGCAACATCGCCCTGCATCTGGGCCTGGTCGAGGGCGAGGCGGCGGCCAACTACGGCCGGATCGCCACCGTCGGTCTGACGTCGGGCGAGGCCCTGTCGTTGGCGGACGGGCGGATCGTGAACCCGGACGGCGGGATCAGTCCGATCGTGCACCAGTACGACCGCCACCCGGCCCTGATGGCCGCCATGCACGAACGCTGGGGCCAGGGGTTCGAGGCGCGCGAACGACGGCGAGGCAAGAGCCTGTCCGAGCGCGGGCGCAAGCTGAAGGAATCCCTGGCGCGGCGCCTGCCCGAATTGCGCTGAGCCTTCGCTGCGCTGAACTCCTCAGGGCAGGGGCGCGGCCTGGGCGCGACGGAGTTGGGCCGCCTTGCCGACGGCGACGGCGGCCGCGTGCAGCCAGTAGTCGGCGTCTTCGCGGCGGTTCTCCTGACGCCGCCGCCAGCCGCGTCGCCGCCTCAGAGCGGCGTTGGCCAGCAGGCGGGCGTGAAGCGCGCGCGGCTTGAGCAGGGGGACAGCAGGAGAGCCGGGGACGGCGACGGCGTCGGGGCCTTGGGGCTCCACCGCCGGGCGGGCGATGGCGATGAACATGAGAAAACCCATCTGCGGACGGCGTCGGTCACGGTCTGCGGCGGCGCTGTCGGGAACGGCCTCTGTTTCTCAGAGACGCGAGAAGAATCCACAGGCGCTGTGGACAGTTCCGTTGTTATACGAAAAATATTGTTCGTAATCAGATGGTTGTGGCCGCAATGCGGTCAATATGGTTAATGAATTCCTAATCGACCGGCGGGGCGATGACCACCGTGGGCGGCGTCTGCGCTCCGTGTCGGCGGCGGCTCTGGCGCGGCTCGGACGGATCGACGCGCCGCTCGAAGGCGCGGCCGGCCAGGGCTTCGGCCTCGCCGGTCTGGAAGAGGGCGGTCATATGGGCCTGGGTGAAGTCCAGGGTGTTGGCCTCGGCGTGGTCGGGGATGGCGGCGACCGAAAGCGTCAGATCATAGCGCCGGGCGAACTGGGTGATGGCGGTCAGGTCCGAGCGTTGCAGGGCCTTCATCATGGTGTCGAAGCTGCGGGCGGCGATGCTGATGGCCGAGATGCGCGAGACCTCGAAGCGCGGGTCCCACTTGCCGTTGACCACGATCCAGATGCGGGCGTCGCCCAGGGGGCGGGCGTTCGGGGCCTCCAGCAGCAGGGCCTGGGGCACGACCAGGAAGCTGGACACCGTGCCGCCGTCGACATGCAGTTCCTGGATGCGGCGGCCCTCGTATTCGACGTCCAGAAGGACGGGCGGGAAGGCGCCGGGGATGCTGGCCGAGGCGATCAGCACATTGACGAACAGCAGGCGCGAGGCCGCGTCGTCGCGCTGGGCGATGGCGCCCATGTCCCAGACGACCTGGGTCTGGGTGTCCAGACTGGTGGTCGAGACGTAGAGGCGGCGGCCCTTGCGGTGCTCCTCGGCGATGGCCGCCAGCAGCTCGGGCGAGATGTTGTTCAGCACCAGATTGGTCAGGGGCTCGGGCTTGAACACGCCCGGCAGCGTCAGGGCCAGCAGGCCGCGCGACTTCAGCAGGTCGTCGGTCTGGCCGCTGGTGTAGGCATGCTCCAGCGCCGGGTCGAACCGCGGGCCGGCGAAGACGAAGGGGGCGATCAGGGCGCCGGTGGAGACGCCGGTCACCACCTCGAACTGGGGCCGGTCGCCGGCCTGGCTCCAGCCGACCATGACGCCCGCGCCATAGGCGCCGTTGGCCCCGCCGCCGGACAGGGCCAGGATGTCGAACGTGCCGTCCGCCGCAGCGTTCTGGGCGTTGACCGTCTCGCGCACGAAGCGGTCGCGGGCCTCGGGGGTCAGGAAGTCATAACGCCAGGGCGGGCTGGCGGCCGCCAGGTCGGCGGCGTCGAAGACGGGGCGCGGAATCGTCTGGCAGGCGCCGAGCGCCAGCAGGGTGGCGGGCAGCAGCATCAGGACGAGAAGACGAAGGCGGCGCATGGTCGCTGGGCTCCGGCGAGGCTGAGGGTGTTAAAGCCCACTCGGGCGACGGAAGGAAGTCGGCGTTGTCCCCGGACTTATCCCCAGCGGCGTATTTGGACGGGCGCCGTCCCGGCCGGGGGAGGGCCGGGGCTGGCTTTCGCCCGCCATCGGACGGCATAGGTCAGGCGTGCGATTTGACGAACGGTTCATCGAGGAGCTGAAGGCCCGCCTTCGGCCGTCCGACATCATCGGGCGGACGGTGAAGCTCAAGCGTCAGGGCCGCGAGTTCGTCGGCCTGAGCCCCTTCTCGAAGGAGAAGTCGCCCAGCTTCTTCGTCAACGACGACAAGGGCTTCTTTCACGACTTCAGCTCGGGCAAGCACGGCGACGTCATCACCTTCCTGCAGGAGACGGAGCGGCTCAGCTTCGTCGAGGCGGTCAGCCGCCTGGCCGGCGAGGCGGGGATGCAGCTTCCCGCCGAGGACCCCCAGGCCGCCGAACGCGAGCAGAAGCGTCAGGGGCTGGCCGACTGGATGGACCTGGCCCAGAAGTGGTTCGCCGCCAATCTGCGCCGCAATGTCGGCAAGGCGGCGCGCGACTATCTGGAGAAGCGCGGCCTGCCGGAGGACCAGTGGGAGCGCTTCGGCCTCGGCTATGCGCCCAACGACCGCGAGGGGCTGAAGCAGGCGCTGGTCCAGCGCGGGGCGCGGCCGGGCGATCTGGTCGAGGCCGGGCTGCTGATCGCGCCCGAGAGCGGGGGACAGCCCTACGACCGCTTCCGCGACCGGCTGATGTTCCCGATCCTGGACGCGCGCGGGCGCATCGTCAGTTTCGGCGGGCGGGCGATGAACCCGGACGACCGGGCCAAGTATCTGAACGGGCCGGAGACCTCGCTGTTTCACAAGGGGGCGACCCTCTACGGCCTGCCCGAGGCGCGCCGCATCCTGGGGGCCGAGAGCCGGGGCGAGCAGGGAATCATCGTCGTCGAAGGCTATATGGACGTCATCGCCTGCCACCGGGCGGGGCTGCCTGCGGTCGCGCCGATGGGCACGGCCCTGACCGAGGAGCAGATGGCGGTGCTGTGGCGCGTCTCGGCCGAGCCTGTGCTGAGCTTCGACGGGGACGCGGCGGGCCTGCGCGCCGCCTATCGTTCGATCGAGCGGGCGCTGCCGCTGCTGAAGCCGGGCAAGTCGTTCCGCTTCGCCCTGCTGGAGGGGGGGCAGGACCCCGACGACATCCTGCGGGACAAGGGGGCGCCCGCCCTGCGTCAGGTCATGGCGGCGACGCGGCCCTTCGCCGAGGTGCTGTTCCGCCGCGAAGTCGAGGCCGAGCCGCTGGACACGCCCGAGCGCAAGGCGGGGCTGAAGGGGCGGCTGCGCCAGGCGGCCAATGCGGTCCAGGACAAGGATTTGGCCGAACAGTACCGCCGCGACCTGTTCGATCGGTTCGACGCCCTGTTCCCGCGCCAGCCGCAGAGGCCGCAACAGCCGGGCGGTCGGCCGGGGCCGGGCGGGCGCTGGCGCGGGCCGCCGCCGCTGCAGGGACAGACGGTCGAGGGCGCCCAGGCCATGCAGGCCCTGTTCCGATCGGTCGAGCCGATCGCCGCCGCCCTGGCGCACGGGGCGCTGGACGACCCGGAGCGGCTGGACGACCACATGGAGGCGGTGGCGCGCTACGGTTTCGGCGATCCGGCCCTGGACGGGTTGGCGCAGGAGATGGTGCGGCTGCGTTTCTCGGGCCGAACCCTTGACTCCGCCGCCCTGCGCCGCCATCTGGCCCAATCGGGTCATGACGCCATGTTGCGCGAGGTCGAGAAGGCGGCGGCGAAGTCCGGCGCGCCATTCCTGGCTACAGACAAGCCCCTCGGCGAGGCGAGGACCCGGTGGTCGCAGGCGTTCGACGCTCTGACCCGCGCAGCGGCGTTGGACGAGGCGCTCGCGTCGGCGAAGTCGGAGGCCCACAAGGCTTTCGATAACTCGGCTTTCGCTCTGGTGAAGGCCGAGCGCGATGCTTTGCGGCGGGCCATCAAGACCGGAACGATTTGGGAAGACTCGACTTCTTCGTAACCAACGAAGTCGTCGGGCGTTGTATTTTCGCCGCAGGGGCCTGATCACCCCCCGCCGGCCGTGGAGACAGACTGAATGAGCGCGCAGACCGAGACGCAGGACGCCGAAACCAACACCGACGGGCCCCTGCTCGATCTCACCGACGCCGGGGTGAAGAAATTCATCCGCCAGGCGAAGACGCGCGGCTATGTGACGATGGAGGAGCTGAACAAGGTCCTGCCGTCCGAGGAAGTCACGCCCGACCAGATCGAAGACATCCTGGCCATGCTGTCGGAGATGGGCGTCAACGTCGTCGAAGCCGAAGAGGACGCCGCCGAGGCGACCGGCACCGACGTGGCCGCCGCCGCCGAGACCTCGGTCGCCGAGACTCCCGCCAAGTCCGCCTATGACCGCACCGACGACCCCGTGCGGATGTATCTGCGCGAAATGGGCACGGTCGAGCTGCTGAGCCGCGAGGGCGAGATCGCCATCGCCAAGCGCATCGAGGCCGGCCGCGACGCCATGATCTCGGGCCTGTGCGAAAGCGCCCTGACGTTCGAGGCCATCATGGTGTGGCGCGACGAACTGGCCAACAACCGCATCCTGCTGCGCGAAGTGATCGATCTGGACGCCACCTACGGCATCCTGAACCCCTCGTCCCTGCCGCATAACCAGCCCGCCCCGGCCCAGCCGACCGGCGAGCCGGACGGCGACGGCGAGGAGGACGACGACGAGGACTTCGACGACGGCGGCGCCATGTCGATCTCGGCGCTGGAAGCCGAGCTGCGCGACGGCGTCATGGAGGTGCTGGACGCGATCGCCTCGGACTTCGGCGAGTTCCGCAAGCTGCAGGACAAGCTGGTCGAGGCGCGCCTGAAGGGCGAGGTCCTGACCGCCAAGGACCAGAAGACCTATGAGACCCTGTCGACGGCGATCTCGGACCGCCTGAAGACGATGAAGCTGAACAACGCCCGGATCGAGGCGCTGGTCGACCAGTTGTACGCCATCAACAAGCGTCTGATCGGTCAGGAAGGCCGGCTGCTGCGCCTGGCCGACGGCTACGGCATCTCGCGGCCCGAGTTCCTCAAGGCCTATTTCGGCTCGGAGATGGACCCGACCTGGGCCGAACGCGTCAAGGAGATGGGCGTCCGCTGGACCAAGTTCAGCGAGAACGAGGCGACCCAGATCGCCGACATCCGCGCCCACATCGCCGCCGTCGCCACCGAGGCGGGGGTGCCGATCGACGACTATCGCCGCATCGTCCAGATGGTGCAGAAGGGCGAGCGCGAGGCCCGTCAGGCCAAGAAGGAGATGGTCGAGGCCAACCTGCGCCTGGTCATCTCCATCGCCAAGAAATACACCAACCGCGGCCTGCAGTTCCTGGACCTGATCCAGGAGGGCAACATCGGCCTGATGAAGGCGGTCGACAAGTTCGAGTACCGTCGCGGCTACAAGTTCTCGACCTACGCCACCTGGTGGATCCGTCAGGCGATCACCCGCTCGATCGCCGACCAGGCGCGCACCATCCGCATTCCGGTGCACATGATCGAGACGATCAACAAGATCGTCCGCACCCAGCGCCAGATGCTTCACGAGATCGGCCGCGAGGCGACCCCGGAAGAGCTGGCCGAACGCCTGGCCATGCCGCTGGAGAAGGTCCGCAAGGTGCTGAAGATCGCCAAGGAGCCGATCAGCCTGGAGACCCCCATCGGCGACGAGGAAGACAGCCACCTGGGCGACTTCATTGAAGACAAGAACGCCGTCCTGCCGATCGACGCCGCCATCCAGAGCAATCTTCGTGAAACAACGACGCGAGTGCTCGCGTCGTTGACCCCGCGCGAGGAGCGCGTGCTGCGGATGCGTTTCGGCATCGGCATGAACACCGACCACACCCTGGAAGAGGTCGGCCAGCAGTTCTCGGTCACGCGCGAACGCATCCGTCAGATCGAGGCCAAGGCCCTGCGCAAGCTGAAGCATCCGTCGCGGTCGCGGAAGCTGCGGAGCTTCCTGGACAGCTGATCGATCTGATCGTCCGAAGATTTGCGCCGGCGAGGTTTCGATCTCGCCGGCGTTTTTCGTTCTGGGGCGCTGCGTCTGGGGCGCTGCGACGGGACTTCAGGGGATGATCAGCGAGGCGTCCGTCTTCACACGGTCCAGGGCGATCAGGGAGCGGAAGCGGTTGATGCTGTCGTTCTCTTCGAACAGCCGCTTCGTCAGCGCCTCATAGGCCGCCATGTCGGTGGTGACGACGATCAGGATGAAGCTGGTGCCGCCGGTGACATAGTAGCACTGCTGCACCTCGGGTTCGGCCAGGAAGCGGGCCTTGGCGTTCTGGACCGTCTCGGCCCGCTCGTTCTGCAGATAGACTTCGACGATGGAGGTGATGGTCAGGGGGATCGACTTCGGGTCCACCAGGGCGACGTTGCGGCGGATGACGCCGCTGGCCTCCATGGCCGCGATCCGTCGTTGAACGGCGGCGGCGGACAGATTGACGGCTTCGGCGATGGCGCGTTGCGGCGTCCGCGCGTCGCGCTGGACGATGCGCAGGATCGCGCGATCAAAGCTGTCCAGCGAGCGTTGTGGAGAAGCGGGTCGTGCGGCCATCAGCGGTCTTTTTTGCGCGAGTTTTTGTTGCGTTTGGGCCTGTGATCGAGAGGAAACGCCCCGTCCGCCCCTTGGTATAGCTCGCCGCCAAGCCAAGCGGGAACTGGAAATGACGGCGCAAATCATCGGGCGGGGTCAAAACAACCGGACGGCGCTCGGCGTCGCCTGCGGCATCGGCGCGGGCGCGCTGTGGGGGCTGGTCTTCCTGGCGCCCGAGTTGGCGCGGGACTTCAATCCCCTGCAACTGACGGTGGGACGCTACCTCGCCTATGGCCTGATCGCCTGGGCGTTGCTGGCGCCGCGGTGGAAGGCGGTGACGGCGCGGATCGGACGGCGCGACTGGCTGAACCTGTTCTGGCTCGCCCTTACCGGCAACACCCTCTACTACATCCTGCTGTCAGGCGCCGTGCAGACGGGCGGCATCGCCATGACCTCCCTGGTCATCGGCTTCCTGCCGGTGGCGGTGACCATCATCGGCAGCCGCGACCACGGCGCGGCGCCGCTGAAGCAACTGCATCTGCCCTTGCTGCTCTGCATCGCCGGGGCGGTCTGCATCGGCTGGCAGGCCCTGGCGGCGCCGGCCGAGACCTCGCCCATGACGCGATTTATCGGCTTCGCCTGCGCGGTCGGCGCTCTGGCCTCATGGACCTTCTTCGCGGTTCAGAACGCGCGGCGACTTCGCCAACTGGAGGCGGTGTCCGCCCACGACTGGAATCTGCTGACCGGCGTCGTCACCGGGGCGCAAAGCCTGTTGCTTCTGCCGGTCGCCCTGTTGACCGCTTCGGGCGCGCAGCATGAAGCGGCGGACTGGATGAGGCTGGCGGGGGTCTCGGTCGGCGTGGCCGTGCTGGCCTCGATCGTCGGCAACAACCTGTGGAACCGGATGAGCCGGCTGCTGCCGCTGACCCTGGTCGGCCAGATGATCCTGTTCGAGACCCTGTTCGCCCTGATCTACGGCTTCGGCTGGGAGCGGCGCCTGCCGACGGCGATGGAGGCGCTGGCCTTCGTTCTGGTGGCGCTCAGCGTCGCTGCCTGCCTGCGCGCCCACAAGGCGAAACCGGGCGTCGCGCATGGCGGCGCATAGGCGCAGACGCCGGGGCCGGTGCGCGACCGACCCCGGCGGTTTGTCAGCTGCGCTCGTCGAAGATGGTCTCGAAGCCGCCCCACATCATGCGCTTGCCGTCGAAGGGCATGTCCATGTTCGCCATGGCGGGGTCGTCCTGCATCTTGGCCCAGGCGTCGTCGGCGGTCTTCTTGTCGGGCCAGATCAGCCAGGAGAAGACGACGACCTCGCCGTCCTCCAGCTTCACCGCCATGGGGAAGCTGGTGACCTTGCCGTCGGGCACGTCGACGCCCCAGGTCTCGACATGGGCCAGGGCGCCGTAGCCCTTGAACAGCGGCCAGGCGACGCGGGCGGACTCGACGTAGCGGTCCTTGTTCTCGGCCTTTACGGGGGTCAGGAAGCCTGTGACGTAGCTCATCGTGGTTCTCCTTTGATGGACCCCTTTCGCTCGCCGCGGGGCGGCTCGCTGTTTGAGGGGCAGGGGCGGATGGTCGGGGCGGGCGGGGTCGGCGTCTTGCTCGAAAGCGACAGATCGGACGGCTTAGCCTTGAGGCTTACCCGATCCTGTCAGCAGCGGCCTCGATGGCGGCGATGTCGATCTTGTGCATCGTCATCATGGCCTCGAAGGCGGCCTTGGCGCGGGCGGGGTTGGGATCGTCGTAGAAGGCCATCAGGCGGCGCGGGGTGATCTGCCAGTTCACGCCCCAGCGGTCCTTGCACCAGCCGCAGGCGCTTTCGGCCCCGCCGGCGCCGACGATGGCGTCCCACAGACGGTCGGTCTCGGCCTGGTCGTCGGTCATGATCATGAACGACACGGCCTCGGTCTGGGGGAAGATCGGGCCGCCGTTCAGCCCGACGTAGCGCTGTCCGGCGAGGGTGAACTCAACCACCAGTTCGGACCCGGCCGGGCTGGACGGATTGTCGGCGGGGCTGGCGACGACGCGGTCGATGCGGCTGTCGGGCAGGCCGAGCGAGACGTAGAACTCGGCCGCCTTCTTCGCCTGGCCGAGGTCGTACCAGATACAGGGAATGATCTTGTCGCTCATGACGCGCTCTCCTGCGGGGTGAGGTTCTCGGCGACCTGGGCCAGCTGGTCGGCGGCGGCGCCCCAGCCGAGCTCGAAGCCCATGTCGCGGTGGGCCAGCATGGTCTTCTCGTCCCAGTGGCGGGCGCGGGCGGTGTAGCGAGTGCCGTCGCCCTCGGGCTCGAAGGTGTCTATGCGGACGAAGTTCATGTCGCCCGCCTGCGGGACCCAGCCCTCGACGAGGGCGCTGGTGGTGACCAGGCGGCGCTCCGGATTCACCTCCAGCACCGCGCCGCGATACTCATGCCGCTCGCCCTCGGGCGACTGCATGACTATGTCGGCGCGGCCGCCGGGGCGCAGGTCGTAGTCGACCGAGACCGTCGTCCACGGCCGGGGGGTGAACCATTCGGTCCCGTGTCGGGTCCAGGCTCGCCACACCGTCTCGGGCGGGGCCTTGATGAAGCGGCTGACGCTGAGTTCGTAGAGGTCGCTCATGACTCAGCCCCCGCCGACCTGGGAGGCGAAGGCTTCCGGCCCCTGGGCGGCGGCTTCCGGGTCCATCCACATGATCTCCCAGATGTGGCCGTCGGGGTCGGCGTAGCTGCGGCCGTACATGAAGCCGTAGTCCTGTTTGGCGCTGGGGTCGGCCTGGCCGCCGCCCTTGGCCGCGCGATCGACGACGGCGTCGACGCCTTCCTTGCTGTCCTCCGACACGCAGATCAGCACCTGGGCCGTCTTGTGGGCGTCGGGGATGGCGCGGTCGGTGAAGGTGGCCCACTTCTCATGCGTCAGCAGCATGGCGTGGATGGTGTCGGAAAAGACCATGCAGGCCGCCGTCTCGTCCGAGAACATCGGGTTCTTCTTCGCCCCCACCGCCTCATAGAAGGCGACGGAGCGCGCCAGGTCGGCGACCGGCAGGTTGATGAAGATCAGCTTGGGCATCGGCGGTGGTCCTCCCTTGCGCGGCCCTCCCTCCCTGGACGGCCTGCTCTATGATGTTGGTCGTTCTGCGCCTTGATGTTATGTTAGTCAACCATGAAGTTAGAAAAAGTAACCACTAAGTCCGAATCCCGATCCCGGCGCTATCACGACGCCTGCGGCGCGGCGCACGGGCTGGACCTGGTGGGCGAGCGTTGGGCCTTGCTGGTCATCAGAGAACTCATGATGGGGCCGCGCCGTTTCAGCGACCTGCGAAAAGACCTGTGCGGCCTGTCGGCCAATGTGCTGACTCAACGCCTGGAGGGGCTGGAGGCTTCGGGCGTCGTCCGCCGCCGCAAGCTGCCGCCGCCCGCCTCGGTCCAGGTCTATGAACTGACCGACTGGGGCTATGAGATCGAGCCGGTGTTCATGGTGCTGGGCCGCTGGGCCGCGCGCTCGCCCCAGCACGACCCGACGCTGCCGATCAGCGCCGTCTCCATCATGCTGTCGTTCAAGACCATGTTCGATCCCGCGCGAACCGGGGGCGTCGCCATGCGGCTGGGCTTCGCCGTGGGCGAGGACCGGATGGTCGTCAGCGTGGCCGACGGCGTCATCGACGCCGTGCGCGGCGAGATCGAGGCCTGCGACGTCGTGGTGCGCGCCCCGGCCCAGGCGGTCGCGGCCGCCGTTTACGGCAAGGTCCCGCTGGAAGCGCTGGAAGCGCTGGAAGGCGAGGGGGCCATGACGATCGAGGGCGATCGGGCGGTGTTCGAGCGGTTCGTCGACTTCTTCCACCTGCCGGAGAAGGCGGGCTGATCGTTTCTTCACCCCCTCATCCCTGCGGAGGCGGGGGCCAGCACGCACTGAACGGCGGTCGATTTGTGCGATTCGGCCCCACCGCGGCCCTTATTCGTGTATAGGGAGCGCCTTCCCCGACGCCCGGCAGGCTGCGACGCCTCGCCGGGCGCGGCCGTTTAACGGTCGCCTCATCTGAATTTCCAGGCCCTTCATGCCCTTTCCCGCGATCCATCCCGCGCTTGACCGCGCCTTGCTGAACAAGGGCTATCTTGAGCCCACGCCGGTCCAGGCGGCCGTGCTGGAAGGCCATGGCGAGGCGGATCTGCTGGTCTCGGCCCAGACCGGATCGGGCAAGACGGTGGCCTTCGGCCTGGCGGCGGCGCCGACCCTGCTGGGCGAGGCGGAGCAGTTTGGTCAGCCGGACACGCCGCTGATGCTGGCCATCGCCCCGACGCGCGAGCTGGCGCTGCAGGTCGCGGCCGAGCTGCAATGGCTCTACGCCGAGGCGGGGGCCAAGATCGTCACCTGCGTCGGCGGCATGGACGCCCGCAAGGAGGCGCGCGCGCTGAACTTCGGCGCCCACGTCGTGGTCGGCACGCCGGGCCGTCTGAAGGACCACATCGATCGCGGGGCGCTGGACCTGTCGGCCGCGCGCGTCGTCGTGCTGGATGAAGCCGACGAGATGCTGGACATGGGCTTCCGCGAGGATCTGGAATACATCCTCGACCAGGCGCCGGAAGAGCGCCGCACCCTGCTGTTCTCGGCCACCATCGCCCGCGACATCGCGATCATGGCCAAGCGCTATCAGAAGGATGCGGTGCGCATCGACACCGTCGACCGCAGCCAGCCGCACAACGACATCGAATACCGCGCCCTGCGCATCGCCCCGAACGAGATCGAGCGCGCCGTGGTCAACGTGCTGCGCTATTTCGAGGCGCCGGGGGTGCTGGTCTTCTGCTCGACGCGGGATTCGGTGCGTCATCTGCAGGCTTCGCTGGTCGAGCGCGGCTTCGCCTCGGTGGCCCTGTCGGGCGAGATGGGCCAGCGCGAGCGCAATGAGGCGCTGCAGGCCCTGCGCGATCGCCGCGCCCGCGTCTGCGTCGCCACCGACGTGGCCGCGCGCGGTCTGGACCTGCCCGATCTGGGGCTGGTGATCCACGCCGAACTGCCGATCAACAAGGCGACCATGCTGCACCGCTCGGGCCGTACCGGGCGGGCGGGCAAGAAGGGGATATCGGTCCTGCTGGTCCCGCACAGCCGTCGCCGCAAGGCCGAGATGCTGCTGGGCTCGGCCGGGGTCGAGGCCGTCTGGTCGGGCGCTCCGACCGCCGACGAAATCCGCGCCCAGGACGAACAGCGCCTGCTGGCCGCGCCGGTCTTCGCCGAGGAAGGCGCGGACGAGGATGCCGGTCTGGTCGAAAAGCTGGTCAAGGAGCGCACGCCGGACGATCTGGCTCGCGCCCTGCTGGTGCTGCTGCGCAAGAACCTGCCGGCGCCGGAAGACCTGACCGATCCGGGCGAAGGCCCGCAGCGCAAGCCGCGCAAGGATCGCGATGCGGCGGGCGGCGACGCCTACGCCCCCGCGCCGTGGCCGGGCGACCGACTGCAGCCGGACGAGGTCAGCTGGTTCCGTCTGGACATCGGCCGCAACCGCAACGCCGATCCCAAATGGCTGATCCCGCTGATCTGCCGCATCGGCGGCATCACCAAGCAGCAGATCGGCTCGATCCGCACCTTCCCCGAAGAGACCCGCTTCGAGGTCGCCCTGACCCACGCCGACGCCTTCCGTGCGGCGGCGGCCCAGAGCAAGGAAGAGGCGAGGATCACCCCGTCCGAGGCGCCGACGCCCGGTTCGATGAAGGGCGCCCGCAACCGCAAGTTCGAGAAGGACGGCGAGGCTCGCCCCTACGCCAAGAAGCCTTTCCGTCGCGACGAGGACGGTCAGGCCCGCCCGCCGTTCAAGAAGAAGCCGTGGAGCCCTGAGGGCGACGCAGGCCGCAGCGCGGATGGCGAGCGTCCCTTCAAGAAGAAGCCCTATTCGCCCCGCACCGATGCGACGCCGGGCGAGGGCGGCTTCAACAAGAAGCCGGGCTTCAAGGACAAGGGCGACAAGAAGCCCTTCACGCCCAAGGCGGGCTTCAAGGGCAAGCCCGACTTCAAGGCTGGCGGCAAGCCGTTCGCCAAGGGGCCGAAGAGCAAGCGGGCTTAACCATCCGCTCATCCCCGCGGAGGCGGGGACCCAGCAAGAGCCACGCGCTCATCGTTCAGAGCGGCTATCCGCGCGCTTTCGGCCAAAGCACTGGGTCCCCGCCTCCGCGGGGATGAGCGGTGCGGCCGGGGTGAGCGACTTGCCCCCGGCGCGATCCGGGGGCAGGCTGGGGTCATGAGCATCGAGCAACCCCAAGGGCGGTACGCCTCGTTCGAGGCCTTCTACCCCTATTATATCCATGAGCATTCCAACCGGACGTGCCGCCGCATTCATGTGGTCGGGACGGGACTGGTGATCGCGGCCTTTCTGGCGTTTTGCTTCACCCTGAACCCCTGGTGGCTGCTGGCCATGCCTGTGGTCGGCTACGGCTTCGCCTGGGTGGGGCATTTCTTCTTCGAGAAGAACCGGCCCGCGACGTTCAAATATCCGCTGTGGAGTCTGATGGGCGACTTCCGCCTGTTTTTCGAGACGGTCAGCGGCAAGCGGAAGTTCTGAAGGCGGGCCGAGGCCCAAAGAAAAAAGGGCGGCCGGTTCGATCCGGCCGCTCTTTTTTGTCGTCAGGCTGAAAGGCCTCAGTTCGAGGCCGTCTCCCACGCCGGGGGGCAGCCGTCGAAATCGCCCGCGTCGGCGATGGTCAGCGTCTTCATGTTCAGGCTCATGGCCGGGCGCATCGAAGCGCGGCCGTGGCCGGTGTAGAGGTCGATCTTGGCGCCCTTGATCGCGCCGCCGGTGTCGGAGGCGTACCAGTAGCCGTCGTGCACCGTGCCGTCGTTCATGCGCAGGCCGACCGTCTCGCGGATGAACAGCTTGGTGCGGCGCGGGATGACGCGCGGGTCGACCGCGACCGTGCGCATCGGAATCGGGCGGCAGCCCAGAGAATCGTTGCCGGTCGCCCCGCCGCCGCCGGCGTGATAGAGGCGGGCCGAGGCGCGCCAGTCGGGGTCGCCGGCCATCAGCTCAAGCTGTTCGGCCGACAGGTCCGCCGTTTCGGCGGTTTCGATGGAACCGAGGGCCGTCGCGGCGGCTTCTACGATGGCGGCGTCGCGGGCGACGGCCGTTTCGTAAGGGACAGGCTCTCCGGACCCGGAGAAGGCCATGGTCCACAGCATGGCAAGCGCGGCGGCCGTGCTCAACATCGATCAAACTCGTGGAAGCACCGGTCCCAACACGCGCCGGCGGCGAGTTTCTGACGGCCAATTACGGCGCAATTGCGGCAAATGAGATCAGTCGCTGTATCGGTAATGGATGAGGCGCGAATGGGGCCAGTCTATCGCCGGTCTGTGTCGGGTCGGGTAGACTATATATATAAAATATTCGACCTATTTCGTTTCTATACTTCTGCGCTTGCCTTGGTCGTTAATGACTTGATCGTCGGCGCTAACACTTTATTGGCAAGAAAAGCTGACGAACTAGCCAAGATAACGGATGCGTGATCGGCGTTCCTCCGGGCGAGGGCGGCGGGTGGAGGCGCGCGCGGGAATGCGATAAGCGGTCGTTTCTCCTTCTGAAATTTCCGACGGCGCCGTCTCATGAACCGACAAGTCAAACGCCTGATGATTTCCGCCGCGGCCCTGGTGCTGGTCGCGGCGCCCGCCGTCCAAGTAGAGGCCTGGGGCAGTTCGGGCCACCGGGTGATCGGCGTGGCGGCGATGCGCCACCTGCCGGGCGATCTGCCCGCCTTCCTGCGCACGGCCGGGGCCGCCGCCGACGTCGGCGAATATTCGCGCGAGCCCGATCGCTGGAAGGGCGCGGGCCAGCCGCATGATCGCGAGCGCGACACCGCCCACTTCGTCGACATGGACGATGAGGGCCGGGTGATGGATGCGCGGGGCATGACCATGGCCGACCTGCCGCGCCTGAAGTCGGAATACGACGCCGCCCTGATCCGCGCGGGTCTGGACGTGGATAAGGCGGGATACCTGCCCTACGCCATCATGGACGCCTGGCAGAATCTGGAGCGCGACTTCGCCTATTGGCGCGTGCTGACCGCCGCCGAGGCGCGCGAGCCGGACCTGGCCAAGCAGGCCTGGTATCGCGCCGACCGCGAACGCCGCGAGCAGTTGATCCTGCGCGACATCGGCGTGCTGAGCCACTTCGTCGGCGACGCGTCCCAGCCGCACCACACGACCATCCACTTCAACGGCTGGGCGGGCGAGACCAACCCCGAGGGCTTCACCAAGTCGCGCCGCACCCACGGCGATTTCGAAGGCGCCTTCACCAGCCGGACCCTGCGTCTGGACGCGGTCGAGGCGGCCATGGCGCCGCCGAACGTCGAGGGCTTCGACCTGCGCGCCCGCACGGCCTCGCACCTGAACGCCACCCTGACGACGGTGATCCCCTTCTATCGGATGGAGAAGGCGGGAGCGTTCAAGGACGCGGACCCGCGCGGCGCCGTCTTCGTCAATGAGCGTCTGGCGGCCGGGGCGTCAGAGCTGCGCGACTTCGTGTCGGCCGCGTGGCGCGTGTCGGCGAACAGCAGCATCGGCTGGCCGGCGGTGAAGGTCGCCGAGGTCGAGGCGGGCCGCGTCGACCCGTGGACCTCCATGGTCGGCGAGGACTGATTCTTCCTTCTCCCCTTGCGGGAGAAGGTGGGCCCGAAGGGCTCGGATGAGGGGTTTCTCTGACCGGGGGCCAAAGCCGCGGGATTAGAAAGGTCGCGAGACCCCTCATCCGTCAGTCCCCGGGACAAGCCCGAGGACTGCCTCCTTCTCCCGCAAGGGGAGAAGGATTAAAGACCGCCCATGACTGAACTCACCCCTCCCGTCGTCGTCCTCGACAAGTCGCAGATGGCCGACAACATCGGCGCGGTCGCTCGCGTCATGGCCAATTTCGGACTGTCGGAGCTGCGGCTGGTCAGCCCGCGCGACGGCTGGCCCCAGGACCGCGCCTGGGCCACGGCCTCGGGCGCCGACTGGGTATTGGACGGGGTGAGGGTGTTCGACAGCGTGGCCGAGGCCATCGCCGACCTGAACACCGTCTTCGCCACCACCGCTCGCCCGCGCGAGACGCGCCAGCCGGTGCGCACCCCGCGCGAGAGCGCGCGCATCCTGTATGACGACACGGCCTCGGGCCTGAAGACCGGCCTGCTGTTCGGCGGCGAGCGCGCGGGGCTGGAGACGACCGACATCGCCCTGTGCGCCGGGATCACCACCATCCCGATCGACCCCAGGCACCATTCGCTGAACCTGGCGCAGGCGGTGGCGATCAACGCCTATGAGTGGCGCACGCTGATCCTGGACGCCCCGCCGCCGCGCTTCCGCGAGGGCGAGCCGCCCGCGTCGAACGACCTGCTGCTCGGCATGTATGAGCATCTGGAGGCGGAGTTGGACAACGGCGGCTTCTTCTATCCGCCCGAGAAAAAGCGCTCGATGAGCCAGAACCTGCGCGTCATGCTGGGCCGGGCCGCCTTCACCGAACAGGAAGTCGCCACCATGCGCGGCGCCATCCATGCCCTTTCGAAGGGGCGCGGCCGGGTGCTGGCCAAGCTGGCGGCCGAGCGGGCTGAGGCGGCGGCGAAGGATAAGTGAAACTCGCCCTCGTCTATCCTCTCGCCGCCCTCGCCGAGATCGGCGGCTGTTTCGCCTTCTGGGCTTGGCTGAAGCTGGATCGCTCGCCGTGGTGGCTGGCGCCGGGCGTGCTTTGCCTTATCGCCTTCGCGTGGCTGTTGACCATGGTTCCGGCCGAGACGGCGGGGCGAGCGTTCGCGGCTTATGGCGGGGTCTATATCGTGGCGTCGCTGGCGTGGATGGCGCTGGTCGAGAAGACGACGCCGGACCGCTGGGACGTCATCGGCGGCGCGGTCTGCCTGATCGGGGCGGCGATCATCCTGTTCGGGCCGAGGGCCTAGAGCGCGTCGAAGAAGGCGGGCACGGTCTCGCTGGCGGGGCCGTAGACGCCCTCGTCGAACAGGGACGCGCCCTGCGTCGGCTCCAGATTGATCTCCACCGTCCGCGCCCCGGCCATGCGCGCCAGCTGGACGAAGCCCGCCGCCGGATAGACTGCGCCCGAGGTGCCGATGGAGACGAACAGGTCGCAGCGCGCCAGCGCCCGCTCGATCCGCTCCATCTCCAGCGGGATTTCGCCGAACCAGACGATGTGCGGGCGCAGGGTTCCGTGCGGGTGATGGGGCGAGGCGTGGGCGGGCTCAAGATCATCATGCCAGTCGCAGACGACGCCCGAGGCGGTGCAGCGCGCCTTCTTCAACTCGCCGTGCATATGGATCAGCTCGAAGCCCGGTGCGGGCGGCGTGTCCATATGCGCCCGGTCGTGCAGATCATCGACGTTCTGCGTCACCAGCAGGATGTCGCCCGTCCACCGCGCCGCCAGATCGGCCAGCGCCCGGTGCGCGGCGTTGGGGTGGACGCCGGCCAGCTGGCGGCGTCGCTGGTTGTAGAAGTCCTGCACCAGGGCCGGGTCGGCGGCGAAGCCCTCGGGCGTGGCGACGGCCTCGACGCGATGCCCTTCCCACAGGCCGTCCGAGGCGCGGAAGGTCGGCACGCCGCTCTCGGCCGAGACGCCGGCGCCGGTCAGGATGACGAGGTTCATGCGGGGCTCCTCTATGTGGACAGTCGGTCGTGCAGCCAGTCGATCATGGCGCGGACCTTGGGCGGGACGTGGCGGGGGTGGGGGTGGACGGCCCAGACGCCTTCGTCGGGCGGGCGGGCCTCGTCCAGCAGGGAGACGAGGGCGCCCGACGCCAGCGCCTCGGCCACGTAGAAGTCGGGCAGCTGGCACAGGCCGAGGCCTTGCAGGGCGGCGTCCAGCACGGCTGCGCCGGAGTTGCAGCGCCAGCGGCCGGTGGGGCGCAAGGACACTTCGCGGCCCGCCTCGGTGAAGCGCCAGTGTTCGGCCGAGCCGATCAGGCCGTCGTGGCTGGCGATCTCGGACAGGTCGCGCGGGGTGCCGCGGCGGGCCAGATAGTCGGGACTGGCGCACAGGATCAGTCGCCGCGAGGCCAGGCGCCGCGCCATCAGCCGCGAGTCGGTCAGATGGCCGAACCGCACCGCCAGATCATAGCCGTCGCCGACCAGGTCGCGCAGGCGGTTGTCGAGGTCCAGTTCGATGCGCAGTTCGGGGTTCAGCTTCGCGAAGGCGTTGACGGCCGGGGCGATGAACTGCTCGCCATAGGAGACCGAACAGGTCATCCGCAGCAGGCCGCGCGGGGCCTGATCGTCGGGCTGGACGGCGGCCAGGGCCTCGTCGCGTTCGTCGATCAGGCGGCGGCAGCGGGAAAGGAAGTCGCGGCCTGCGTCGGTCAGCTCGACCCGGCGGGTAGTGCGGTGGAGCAGACGGGTCTGCAGGCGATCCTCCAGCCGGGCGATCTCGCGACTGACGGCCGAGGTCGACAGGCCCAGACGCCGCGCGGCGGCCGAGAAGCTGGCCTGTTCGGCGACAGCGGTGAATTCGTCGATCCCGTCCCAGCGGCTCATGGGGACGTTGGATCAGGATTGTTGCTCAACAGCAATAATGTTTTGCGGTTGTCGCCGTTTCGACCCGGCCGCAACGGGCGTAGTAAGGTCGCCAAATCACTCGCCCACCTCATGTCCCTGAAGCAGCGAGCGACCGCGTCGCGAGCGATAGGGACGTCCGAAGGACCAGCATCATGAAAACCCGCGCCGCCGTCGCGTTCGAAGCCAAACGCCCGCTCGAGATCGTCGAGGTCGATCTGGAGGGGCCGCGCGCAGGCGAGGTGCTGATCGAGATCAAGGCGACGGGCGTGTGCCACACCGACGCCTATACGCTGGACGGGCTGGACAGCGAGGGTCTATTCCCCTCGATCCTGGGCCACGAGGGCGCGGGCGTGGTGGTCGAGGTGGGGCCGGGCGTGACCTCGCTGGCGGTCGGGGACCACGTCATCCCGCTGTACACGCCGGAATGCCGCCAGTGTAAGTCGTGCCTGAGCCGCAAGACCAATCTGTGCACCTCGATCCGCGGCACGCAGGGCAAGGGGCTGATGCCCGACGGCACCAGCCGCTTTTCCTACAAGGGCCAGACCCTTCACCACTACATGGGCTGCTCGACCTTCTCGAACTACACGGTCCTGCCCGAGATCGCGGTGGCCAAGATCCGCAAGGACGCGCCCTTCGACAAGGCCTGCTACGTCGGCTGCGGCGTGACGACGGGCGTGGGCGCGGTGGTCAACACGGCCAAGGTCGAGCCGGGCGCCAACGCCGTGGTCTTCGGTCTGGGCGGCATCGGCCTGAACGTCATTCAGGGGCTGAAGATGGTCGGGGCCGACATGATCATCGGCGTCGACATCAACGGCGACAAGGAGGAGTGGGGCCGTCGCTTCGGCATGACCCACTTCGTCAATCCGAAGGAGGTGTCGGACGTGGTGGCTCACCTGGTCGAACTGACCGACGGCGGCGCCGACTACACCTTCGACTGCACCGGCAACACCGTGGTCATGCGTCAGGCGCTGGAAGCCTGTCACCGCGGCTGGGGCGAGAGCGTCATCATCGGCGTGGCCGAGGCGGGCAAGGAGATCGCCACCCGTCCGTTCCAGCTGGTCACCGGCCGCGTTTGGAAGGGCTCGGCCTTCGGTGGGGCGCGCGGCCGCACCGACACGCCCAAGATCGTCGACTGGTACATGGACGGCAAGATCGAGATCGATCCGATGATCACCCACACCCTGCCGCTGGAGCGGATTAACGAGGCCTTCGATTTGATGCATGAAGGCAAGAGCATTCGTTCGGTCATTGTCTTCTAACGAGAGGGATACAGCCATGGGCGACTGGAAACTGCCGTGGACGGGGGCCTGCCTCTGCGGGCAGGTGAAAGTTCAGGTCGCCCAGGCCCCGGTCTTTGCCGCGGCCTGTCACTGCCGCGCCTGTCAGAAGCTGACGGGCGGCGCCTATTCGCTGAGCCTGATGCTGCCCAGCGAAGGGCTGACGGTCGAGGGCGAGACGGAGATCGGGGGCCTGCACAATCCTGTGCCGGAGCATCACTTCTGTCCGTCGTGCAAGACCTGGTTGTTCACGCGCGGCATCGCCGGGGGGCAGTTCGTCAACCTGAGGCCGAGCCTGCTGGACGACGGGGCGTGGTTCGTTCCCCATGCCGACACCTGGACGACGGAGCGCCTGCCGGGCGTGCAGTCGGGGGCCAAGGTCGGCTATCCCGAATTCCCGCCGCCCGAGGACTATGGCGAACTGATGGGCGTCTATGCCCGAGAGGGCGCGCGCCCGAAATGAGGGCGGACTGAGCAGGTGCAGCAAAGTTCGTTGCCAAATGAAACCTGCTCGGCTTAGCTGGCCGCGCCCGGCGAAAGGATCGGGCGGATCTGGGAGGATCACCATGTTCACGCACGTCACCGTCGGCGCCAACGACGTCGAGGCCTCGCACAAATTCTATGACGCCGTTCTCGGCGCCCTGGGCCATCAGCCGGGCGCGTTCAGCGACGTGCCGCTGCCGGGCGTCTGGTACATGACGCCGCGCGGGATGCTGGGCGTGGTCAAGCCGCGCGACGGCCAGGCGGCCTGTCACGCCAATGGCGGGACCATCGGCTTTGCGGCGTCCAGCCCCGAGGCGGTCGTCGCCTTCGCCGAGGCCGGGGTCGCGGCGGGCGGCGTGGCGATCGAGGACCCGGCCGGGCCGCGCACCACCCCCTTCGGCGTTCTGCATCTGGCCTATCTGCGCGATCCGTCAGGCAATAAGATCTGCGCCGTTCACCGGCCGGGCTGAGGATAAGGCGATGAAGGCGAAGGCGGCGATACTGGTCGGGCTGGCGGCGTTCAGCCTGTCGGCCTGCGATCGAGGCGGAGATCGGCACGTTGCGCCGCCCGAGGCCGGAGCGCCCGCCGAGGCCTGGGTCCGCAAGGACGTGGTCCTCTACCTGCCCGACCGCGTGATGAAGAAGCGTGCGGACGAGGCGACCCTGTCGCCCTATCTGCAGGCGGCGGGCGCGGCGGCGGAAACGGCGGTGCGCGCCGCCCCGGTCCAGCCCGGCGCCTCGGGCATGGTGCTGGTGATGGTCAAGCCGGGCGGTCGGTCGAAGGCCTGGGTCGTCACGGGCGAACCGGCGCCCAGTCCGGAGACGCTGGCGGCGGCAGTCGCCGCGGTCGAGGCCGTGCCGGCCCCTGCCGTGCGCGAGGGGCCGGTGCTGGTCGGCATCGGCTTCGACGCCTGGGGCGGGGGCGCGGCGCCGGCCGGGGCCCAACCGCCGATCCCGCGCGACTGGTATGCGCATTTCTCGAAGGACGGCGGCCGACTGGACGACGCCTTCATGGCCACGGTCTGGCCGGACTGATCTGGAGTTTGAGTCCTATGGAAACGGTCAAGAGCCACGTCGTTCATGGCGGGACGCTGCGCTATCTGAAGCACGACAGCGCGACGACGGGCACGCCCATGACGCTGTCGGTCTTTGTTCCGGCGGGAGAGGGGCCGTTCCCGGTCCTGATCTGGCTGTCGGGCCTGACCTGCACCGAGGACAACTTCACCACCAAGGCCGGAGCCTACAAGGCCGCCGCCGAACAGGGCGTCATCATCGTCGCGCCCGACACCTCGCCGCGCGGGGAAGGCGTGGCGGACGATCCGGCCTATGATCTGGGGCAGGGCGCGGGCTTCTATGTCGATGCGACCGAGGCGCCGTGGGCGCCGCATTTCCGCATGGAGAGCTATGTCACGGGCGAACTGATCGAGCTGATCGACGCCGAGTTCCCGACGACGAAGACGCGCTCCGTCTTCGGCCATTCGATGGGCGGGCATGGGGCGCTGACGCTGGCCCTGCGGCATCCCGAACTGTTCCGGTCGGTGTCGGCCTTCGCGCCGATCTCGTCGCCGACGCGCTGTCCGTGGGGCGAGAAGGCTTTCTCCGCCTATCTGGGCGAGGACCGGGCGGAATGGGCTAAACATGACGCGGCCCTGCTGATCGAAGGCGGGGCGGCGAAAGGCGTTTTCGACGACATCCTGGTGGATCAGGGCGACGCGGATTCCTTCCTGACCGATCAGCTGAAGCCGGAACTGCTGAAGGCGGCGGCGCAAAAGGCCGGGCAGGGGCTGACCCTGAGGATGCAGCCGGGCTATGACCACTCCTACTTCTTCATGGCCAGCTTCGTGGACGACCATGTGGCCTTCCACGCCAAGCGGCTGAAAGCCTGAGTGTGATGACCGACGCCGCCCCCGATTTCGACTCCATGTTCGCCGACCTGTGCACCCAGGTCGGCTTCTGCCTGCATGAGAAGGGACAGAAGAAAGTCATCGCCGCCCTGCCCAAGGGGCTGGATGCGGCCGTCCGCGCCGTCTTCGCCGCCGAGGGCGTGGACGAGCCGAACGCGCCGGGCGACCTGAAGCGCGCCGTGCGCGACTGCATCAAGGCCCATGTGGGCGCGCCCCGACCGGGCGCATGACTCAGACTTAATCCGCAAGGCGACGATCAAGCCTTGCGGGCGGCCCTTGCATCGTTAGCATCCCCGACCATCGCTTTTGGGAGGAAGCTCATGATGGATCGCCGCCGCCTGTTGATGTCGGTCGCCGCCGGGGGCGCGCTGGCCGCCGTCGGCCCGGTTCGCGCCCTGGCCTCGACAGCCTTGACGCAAGCCGCGCCGAACGCCGCAACGACCGCATTCCACGCCCTGTTGGACCGCATCGCCGACGAGATGCTGCTGTCGGACCCGGAACTGCTGACCATGCTGGGCATGGACCGGGGACCGAAAGCCGACGCCCGCTTCAAGCTGAGCGATCGCTCTCAGGCCAAGATCGACGCCGACAAGGCCAAGTTCGTCGACGCCATGAAGGCGGTGAAGGCCATCGATCAGGGACAGCTGAACGCGGCGGATCAGGTCTATTACGACACGCTGGAGTTCTTCGGCGACACGGTGATGACCGGCTACGACTTCCCCTACGGCGGCGGCTTCTCGCCCTCGCCCTACACCGTCAGCCAGTTGGGCGGCGCGTACCAGCAGATTCCGGACTTCCTGGACAGCCAGCACCGGATCGAGACGGCCGACGACGCCGAGGCCTATCTGTCGCGCCTGTCCGCATTCGCGGCGGGCATGGACGCCGAGCGGGCGCGGATGCAGGCCGAGTTCGCGGCCGGGGCCGTGCCGCCGGACTTCGTCATCGACCGGACCCTGACCCAGATGGACGCCATCACCGGCACCGCTGTCGCCGACTCGGTCATGACCAAGTCCCTGGCGCGCCGCACGGCCGAGAAGGATATTTCCGGCGACTGGGCCGCGCGGGCCGAGGCCATCCTGACCAATGAGGTCTATCCCGCCATCCAGCGTCAGGCCGAGGCTTTCAAGACCGTGCGCCCGAACGCGACCCACGACGGCGGCGTCTGGCGCCTGCCGGACGGCGAGGCCTATTACCGTTTCGGGCTGAAATACTACACCACCTCCTCCATGACGCCGGACGAGGTGCACCAGATGGGGCTGGAGCAGGTGGCTGAAATCTCGGCCCGCACCGACGCCCTGCTGAAAGCGCAAGGCCTGACGCAGGGCTCGGTGGGCGCCCGCGTCGCCGCGCTCGGCGAGGATGCTCGCTTCGTCTATCCGAACACGGACGAAGCCAAGGATGAGCTGATCCAGGAGCTGAATGCGCAGATGGTCGCCATCCAGGCGCGCATGCCGGAATACTTCGGCCGTCTGCCCAAGTCGCCGTGCGACATCCGCCGCGTGCCCAAGGCCATCGAGGCCGGGGCGCCGGGCGGCTACTACATGCCGCCGGCCCTGGATGGGTCGCGTCCGGGCGCCTACTACATCAATCTGCGCGACACGGCCGAATGGCCCAAATGGACCCTGCCGACCCTGACCTATCACGAGGCGGTGCCGGGCCACCACTTCCAGATCGCCCTGCAGCAGGAGAAGCCGGACACGCCGCTGCTGATGAAGGTCATGGGCTTCTCGGCCTATTCCGAGGGCTGGGGCCTTTACGCCGAACAGCTGGCGGACGAGATCGGCGCCTATGAGAACGATCCCTTCGGCCAGATCGGCTATCTGCAGTCGCTGATGTTCCGGGCCGCGCGCCTAGTCGTGGATTCCGGCCTTCACCACAAGCGCTGGAGCCGCGAGCAGGGCATCCGCTACATGGTCGACACCCTGGGCGACCAGGAATCGAGCATCGCCACCGAGGTCGAACGCTACTGTGTCTGGCCGGGTCAGGCGTCCAGCTACAAGGTCGGCCACACCACCTGGGTGCGTCTGCGCGAGGACGCCAAGAAGCGTCTGGGCGGCCGCTTCGACATCAAGGGCTTCCATGACACGGGTCTGAACCTCGGCGGCGTGCCGCTGACGGTGCTGGAGCGGACCATGAACGCCTGGACCCCGGTCTGACGGCCTGATCCGTCCCGGACGCGCCGGTCCGTCATTGAGTGTGATGAGAGCAACGCCCGGCGCGGCGCGGCTCTGTTGGGGGAGTATCCGAATGATCAATCGCCGCAATCTTCTGCTGAGCGCCGCCGCGACTGCGGCCGCAGCGCCCATGCTGGCCCAATGCGCCGCCGCCGCAAACGACGCCGATGCGCGCCTGAACGCCTTGCTGGACGGCTGGTTCGAGGCCGACATCGACGAGAGGCCTGAACGCGCCACCAACCTGGGTCTGGACAAGGACGCCCGCGCCGGCCTGTCGTCCAAGCTCAGCGAAGCGGGGCCCGACGCCATCCGCAAGGATCGCGAAAAGGCGGTCCGACGCTGGGACGAGCTGAAGGCGTTCGACCAGAAGGGCCTGTCCGAGGCCGGGGCGCTGAACTACGCCATCGCCGCCTTCGGGCGCGAGACGTCGGCCGAGACGGCGCGCTTCGACTATGGTTCGGGGCCGGGGCGTCCCTCTCCCTATATCGTGACCCAGCTGTCGGGCGCCTATTTCTCCACGCCCGACTTCATGGACAACCAGCACCGCATCGAGGATGCGGCCGGCGCCGACGCCTTCCTGTCGCGCCTGGAGGCCTTTGCGGGCGTGCTGGACGGCGAGACGGCCAAGGTTCAGGAAGACGCCGGTCTGGGCGTGATCCCGCCGGACTTCATCATCGACCGGATGCTGCCGCAGATCCGCACCCTGCGCGACACTCCGGCCGCCGACATGGCCATGATCAAGTCGCTGGTCCGCAAGGCCGGGGCGCTGAATCTGTCGGGTTATGACGCGCGCGCCGCCGCCCTGGTGGACGAGAAGGTCAAGCCGGCCCTGGCTCGTCAGATCGAGGCGCTGGAAGCGATCCGTCCAAAGGCGGTGCACGACGCGGGCGTGTGGCGCCTGCCGGACGGCGAAGCCTTCTACGCCGCCGGGTTGAAGTCGAACACCACGACCACGCTCTCGGCCAAGGAAATCCACGCCATGGGCGTCGAGCAGGTGGCCGAGATTTCGGCCGAGATCGACGCCATCCTGAAGTCGCAGGGCTATACCCAGGGCACGGTCGGCGAGCGGGTTCAGGCCCTGAACAAGGATCCCGCCCAACTGTTCCCCAACACCGACGCGGGCAAGGAAGAGCTGCTGAAGTGGCTGAACGAACAGGTCGCCGCGCTTGAGCCGAAGCTGCCGACCGTGTTCGGCCGTCTGCCCAAGACCCACGTCGAAATCCGCCGCGTGCCGGTGTCGATCCAGTCGGGCGCGCCGGGCGGCTACTATCAGGGGCCGCCGCTGGATGGCTCGCGTCCGGGCGCCTATTACATCAACCTGCGCGACAGCGGGAACTGGCCGAAGTTCGCCCTGCCGACCCTGACCTATCACGAGGCCTCGCCGGGCCACCACCTGCAGGTCGCCCTGCAGCGCGAGTCGGGCGAACTGCCGCAATGGCGCCGCGCCGGCGGCTTCTCGGCCTTCAACGAGGGCTGGGCCCTGTACGCGGAGGCCGTGGCGGCCAACGACCTGGACGCCTATGCGGCCGATCCGCTGGGCCGGGTCGGCTTCCTGATGTCCTATCTGTTCCGGGCGGTGCGTCTGGTGGTCGACACCGGCATCCACTCCGAACGCTGGAGCCGTGAGCGGGCGGTCGAATATATGGCGGCCTCGGGCGCCAAGCCGCTGGACGCCTCGAACAGCGAGATCAACCGCTACTCGGTCTGGCCGGGTCAGGCCTGCGCCTACAAGGTCGGCCATACCGTCATCGCCCGCCTGCGTGAGGAAGCGCAGGCCAAGGACGGTTTCGACCTGCGCGCCTTCCACGACAAGGTGCTGGGCAGCGGCTCCCTGCCGCTGGCGGTGCTGGAAGGGCGTATGCGCGCCTGACGCGCGGCTGAAGCCTGAAACGAAAGACGGCCCGGACGTTTGCGCGCCCGGGCCGATTTCCTATCGAGCGTCGTCGGTCTGTCAGGTCGCCGCGCGCCAGGTGGTCGGCCACAGGTCCTGCGGCACCGCCGTGCAGATCGGCATCGCCTTCTCGTTCAGCAGGACGAAGCGTTCGCCGGTCCAGGCCCAGCTTCCCATGCGGCCGCAGTCGCCGATGCCGCGTCCGCGGCCGAAGGCGGACAGGGTGCGGCTCTTGGGGTCATAGCGGCTGTTGACCAGCTCATCGTTGCTGCCCGTGGCCGTGGGGAAGTCGATCGGCTGAGGCGAAGTCCCGTCCGCCGGGGTGATGAAGTAGACCTGGGTGAAGTTGTAGGCGCCCTCGCCGCAGGGCACGCTCCACAACAGCTTGTCGGAGGCCAGGCGGGACACCACGACGTCCGGCTCGAACCGCTCGCCCTTGCGGGACGTGGCCAGGCATTCCTGGACCTTGGGATGGGCCAGCAGGGCGGGCGACAGGTCGTCCTGCACCAGGCCGTCCTGAGGCGCGGCGGAGGCGATGGTCACGCGCGGCGCGGCGGGAGCGGCCGGCACCTCGGAGGCGGGGCGTTCGCCGCGCCGGATCAGGGCGGTGGTGGTGTCCAGCCGCCCCTGGCGTTCGTCGATCCACAGGAAGGCGGCGGCGGCCCCGCCCAGGCTGACCTTCATCTGCCGGTCGCCGCGCCTCAGCGCCATGGCCGCGCCGTCGCCCAGATCGTGCAGAAGCTGGGGCGAGGGAGTGTTGAAGGCGACGACGTCGCCCTCCTCGTCCATCTTCGCGTTCCGACCCGCATAGCGACGTCCGTCGATCTCGGCGTAGACGGAGCCCTCGCCGTCCTCCAGGCCCCAGCCCCCCATGTGGACGACCGGGCGGGCGTCCGGTCCCGGCGCCAGGGCGACCAGGACGAAGCCCATCTGGTTCGCGCCCGGTCCGAAGGCGACGCAGTGGTTGGTGTTGTCGCAGGTCGCGGTCCAGTCGCGGAACTCGCGCGTCATGCTGGGCGGATTGGCGGCGATCTGAACGGCGGGGGCAGGCGCGGCGGCGGCTTCAGCAGGAGGAGGCGCGGGCGGGGAGTCCTGCTTCGCGGCGGCCTCGCCGCCCTTGCAGGCGCCAAGAACGAGAGGAAGAAGGGCGACGGAGGCGGCGAACCGCAGGCGGCGAAGCGACATCAGGCGTTCCATGCGTTTATCGATCGGCGACGCCAAGCGTAGCCGTGAAGAAACCAAGCGGCCAAGCTGCGGTTTCGTTCCGGCGGTTCGGTTCGAGCCGTGCGGCTTTCGTCCCCTTTGCGCCCGCGCGCAGGGGTCGCTATACCGCCTGCACCGAATTCCTTCCCTGAGAGACAGAGGCGTAAGCATGGCCAAGATCAAGGTCGCCAATCCCATCGTGGACATCGACGGCGACGAAATGACCCGGATCATCTGGCAGATGATCAAGGACAAGCTGGTCTTCCCCTATCTGGACCTCGAACTCGACTACTACGACCTCGGCATGGAAAGCCGGGACGCCACCGACGATCAGATCACGATCGACGCGGCCCACGCCATCCAGAAGCACGGCGTCGGCGTGAAGTGCGCCACCATCACCCCGGACGAGGCGCGCGTCGCCGAATTCGGTCTGAAGAAGATGTGGAAGTCGCCGAACGGCACCATCCGCAACATCCTGGGCGGCGTGGTCTTCCGCGAGCCGATCATCTGCAAGAACGTGCCGCGTCTGGTGCCGGGCTGGACCCAGCCGATCGTCGTCGGCCGCCACGCCTTCGGCGACCAGTACAAGGCCACCGACTTCCTGATGCCGGGCGCCGGCACCCTGTCGATCAAGTTCGTCGGCGACGACGGCGAAGTGATCGAGCACGAGGTCTACAAGTCGCCGGGCGCGGGCGTCGCCATGGGCATGTACAACCTCGACTCCTCGATCCGCGACTTCGCGCACGCCTCCTTCGCCTATGGCCTGCAGCGCAACTATCCGGTTTATCTGTCGACCAAGAATACCATCCTCAAAGCCTACGACGGCCGCTTCAAGGACATTTTCCAGGAAGTCTTCGACGCCGACTACGCCGAGGAATTCAAGAAGCGCGGCCTGACCTATGAGCACCGCCTGATCGACGACATGGTCGCGGCCGCGATCAAGTGGTCGGGCGGCTTCGTCTGGGCGTGCAAGAACTACGACGGCGACGTGCAGTCGGACATCGTGGCCCAGGGCTTCGGCTCGCTGGGCCTGATGACCTCGGTGCTGATGACGCCGGACGGCAAGGTCATGGAAACGGAAGCCGCCCACGGCACCGTCACCCGTCACTACCGCCAGCATCAGAAGGGCGAGGCCACCTCGACCAACTCGATCGCCTCGATCTTCGCCTGGACGCGCGGCTTCAAGCACCGCGCCAAGCTGGACGACAACGCCCAGCTGGCCGAGTTCGCCGATACGCTGGAGCGCGTGGTCGTCGAGACCGTCGAGTCGGGCTTCATGACCAAGGACCTGGCCCTGCTGGTCGGCGATCAGCAGTCCTGGCTGACGACCGAAGGCTTCCTGGACAAGGTGTCCGAGAACCTGAAGAAGGCTCTGCCGGGCATCGGCTGAGCTTAGCTCAGAATGACATCAAGGCCCGCCGGAGCGATCCGGCGGGCCTTTTTGTTGGCGGCGTCATTCAACCTGCTGCCGTCATCCTCGGGCTTGACCCGAGGATCCAGCCATCCGCGTGCTGAACGTGGGCGAGGTCGAGCGCGCCGCCGCACTGGATCCTCGGGTCAAGCCCGATGATGACGGCGCGTGGGTGTCGGGTGCGGCATGTGCAGAGGGGACGGCGAAGGCGGCAAGACCGCGGGACGGGCCGGTGAAAACACGCATTGAACCGGCCTGCGATCCATGTCCCTAATCCGTTTAGGGATTTTGGCGCCGTTTCGTCGTCGTCCCGTCGCGTTCGTAAGGCAGGGGAGGGCCGATGAACCGCAAGCTGATCATTCGTCTGGGGCTGACGGCGGGGGCCGTCTTCGTGCTCGCCTACGCCGCCTCGCCCCTGCTGGCGGCGCGGTCGTTGATCCAGGCGGCCCGGACGGGGGACGAGAAGGCGCTGGAGCGCCAGGTCGACTTTCCCGCCTTCCGCGCCAGCCTCAAGGACGAGCTGAACGCCCGCATGATGGTCGAGATGCGCAAGGACCGGCGCCTGGCCGACAGCGGCCTGTCTGGGCTGGGGATGCTGTTGGCGCCGGCTCTCGTCGGCGGGGCGGTCGACGCCTTCGTCACGCCGCAAGCCATCTCGATGATGGTGCAGGAGGGCCGCGCGCCCAAGCCGGAGATCACGCGCCAGGAGCCTCAGGAGCCGAAGTCCGAGAACAAGCGCGTGCGCCAGTCCTGGGGCTATCGCGACCTGGACACCTTCGCCGTCACCCTGACCCGCGACGACCAGCCGGATGAGCAGGTCGCCCTGCTGATGAAGCGCCGCAACCTGTTCGGCTGGAAGCTGGCCGGGATTGATCTGGGGAGGCCGGAGTAAAAATATCCGCTCATCCCCGCGGAGGGTTCAGCCCAAGATAAAGGGCGGCGCATCGGATACGCCGCCCTTCGTCGTCTCAGCTTGTGAGGGCGATCAGCCCTTCAGCGCGGACCGGATGGCGTTCAGGCCGTCCTCGGCCTTGGAGCCGTCGGGCGCGCCGCCCTGGGCGAAGTCGGGCTTGCCGCCGGCGCCCTTGCCGCCCATGGCGATGACGGCGTCGCGGGCCAGGTCGGCCGCATTGACCTTGCCCGCCATGTCCGGCGTGGCGGCGACGGTGATGGCCGCCTTGCCGTCGGTGACGCCGACCAGGGCGACGACGCCCGAGCCCACCTGCTTCTTGAAGTCCTCGGCCACGCCGCGCAGGCCCTTGCCGTCGACGCCGTCCAGAACGCGGGCGATCAGCTTGATCCCGCCGATCTCTTCCGGGGCCGCATTGGCGCCTGCGCCGCCGCCCAGGGCCAACTGCTTCTTCAGGTCGGCGACCTGCTTCTCCAGCGTCTTGACCGAGGCCTGCAGACCCTCGACGCGGGCCGGAACCTCAGCGGGCTGGATCTTGAAGCCCTGCGCCAGATGGCGGGCGACATTGGCCTGATCCAGCAAGAAGCGGCGGGCCGCCTCGCCGGTCAGGGCCTCGACGCGGCGCACGCCGGCGGCCACGCCGCCTTCGGAGACGATCTTGAACAGGGCGATGTCGCCGGTGCGGAAGACGTGGGTGCCGCCGCACAGTTCGACCGAATAGGCGCCGGGACCATTCAGCGCGCGGCCGATGGTCAGGACGCGGACTTCATCGCCGTACTTCTCGCCGAACAGGGCCACGGCGCCCGCCGCGATGGCGGCGTCGGGCGTCATCAGTTCGGTGGTGACCGGGACGTTCTGACGGATGACGGCGTTCACCTCGTCCTCGACGCGGGCGATCTCCTCGTCCGTCATCGGGGCGTTGTGGCTGAAGTCGAAGCGCATCCGTTCGGCGTCGACCATCTGGCCCTTCTGGGCGACGTGGGCGCCCAGCACGTTCTTGACGGCGGCGTGGAACAGGTGAGCGGCCGAGTGGTTGGCGCGGGTGGTCGGACGCGAGCCTTCTTCGACGGTGGCGGTCACGATCGCGCCGGTGGCCAGCGAGCCCTTGGTCACTTCCAGGGTGTGAACGTGCAGGTCGCCGCCGTGCTTCTTGGTGTCCAGGACGCGGCCTTCGCCGCCGCTCCAGACGAAGGCGCCCTTGTCGCCCGCCTGACCGCCGCCTTCGCCGTAAAAGGGGGTCTTGTCCAGCAGCACCTCGACGGTTTCGCCGGTCGCGGCGGACGCCGCCTCGGCGCCGTCCTTAACGATGGCGATGACCTTGCCTTCGCCGGTCTCGGACTCATAGCCGGTGAATTCGGTGCCGCCGTGCTGATCGCGCAGGGCCAGCCAGGCGCCGGCCGAGGCCGTCTGGCCCGAGCCCTTCCAGTGCTCGCGCGAGCGGTCGCGCTGTTCGGCCATGGCGGATTCGAAACCGTCGACGTTGACGCTGAAGCCGCGACGACGGGCCTCGTCCTGCGTCAGGTCCAGCGGGAAGCCGTAGGTGTCGTAGAGGGTGAAGGCCGTCTGGCCGTCCAGCATGTCGCCGGCCTTGAAGTCGGCCGTCGCCTGATCGAACAGGTTCATGCCGCGACCGAGCGTGGTGCGGAAGCGGATCTCTTCCTGCTTCAGCGTGTCCTCGATGAAGGCCTGGGCGCGGCCGAGCTCGGGATAGGCCTCGCCCATTTCCTCGACCAGGGTCGGCACTAGGCGGTGCATCAGCGGGTCCTGCGCGCCCAGCAGGTGGGCGTGGCGCATGGCGCGGCGCATGATGCGGCGCAGGACATAGCCCCGGCCCTCGTTCGAGGGGGTCACGCCGTCGGCGATCAGGAAGGCGGTTGAGCGCAGGTGGTCGGCGATGACCCGGTGCGACGGCGCGCGCTCGCCCTCGGCCTTGGTGTGGGTCAGCTCTTCGGAGGCCGCGATCAGATTGCGGAACAGGTCCACTTCATAGTTGGAGTGGACGCCCTGCAGGACGGCGGCGATGCGCTCCAGACCCATGCCGGTGTCGACCGACTTCTTGGGCAGTTCACGAACGATCTCGTCGTTCTCCTTCTCGAACTGCATGAAGACGTTGTTCCAGATCTCGACGAAGCGGTCGCCGTCCTCGTCCGGCGAACCGGGAGGGCCGCCGAAGATGTGGTCGCCGTGGTCGTAGAAGATTTCGGTGCACGGACCGCACGGGCCGCTGTCGCCCATGGCCCAGAAGTTGTCGTTGGTGGGGATGCGGATGATCTTCTCATCGGCGAACCCCGTGACCTTCTTCCAGATGTCGAAGGCTTCGTCGTCGGTATGATAGACGGTGACCAGCAGGCGGGCGGGATCGAGGCCGAACTCCTTGGTCAGCAGGGTCCAGGCGCGCTCGATGGCGTGGTCCTTGAAATAGTCGCCGAACGAGAAATTGCCCAGCATTTCAAAGAAGGTGTGGTGACGAGCGGTGTAGCCGACGTTGTCCAGATCGTTGTGCTTGCCGCCGGCGCGGACGCATTTCTGCGAGCTGGTGGCGCGGTTGTAGGGCGCGGTCGCCGCCCCGGTGAAATAGTCCTTGAACGGCACCATGCCCGCGTTGACGAACAGCAGGGTCGGATCGTTCTGCGGCACGAGCGGAGCCGACTGCACCTTCTCGTGGCCGTCGGCGGCGAAGTAGTCGAGGAAGGTGGAACGGATCTGCTTCAGGCTGGTCATGGGCGTATCGCTCTGGAACTCGGGCGCGCGGGAGGAAATATCGGAACCGGCGTCATATAGGGATTTTGCGCCGAACGCATCACTGAGGCGTGATGCGGGCGGCGCGGGCGGGCGTTTTCGTTGTTCAGGACCATGTCGGCCGTCGCGCTCACCGTCATTCTCGGGCTTGACACGAGGATCGGACTCTCCGCCTGCGGGACGATAGCGACCGAGGCGCGCGCCGCCTCGCGCGATCCTCGGGTCAAGCCCGAGGATGACGGAACGAGGGGAGGCGAGCCTTAGTCGTGCAACCGCTCGGCCGACACGATGACCCCGTCTTCGTCGGCGTAGAGCCAGTCGCCGGGCGTGAAGATGACGCCGCCGAAGGCGGTGGGGATGTCGATCTCGCCGATGGCGTCGCGGTCGGCGCGCAGAGGGATGGTTCCCAGGGCTTTGACGCCGACGTGCATGGTGTTGATGACAGCGCTGTCGCGCACGGCGCCGTGGACGACGATCCCGGCCCAGCCGTTGTCGATGGCCAGCTTCGCCAGATTGTCGCCGACCAGGGCGCGCTTCAGCGAACCGCCGCCGTTGACCACCAGGACGGCCCCCTGACCGGGCCGCTCCAGCGTCTGGCGGACCAGGGCGTTGTCGTCCAGCACGCTGAGGGTGCGGACCGGACCGTAAAAGGCGGTGACCTGGCCGAAGCTGCGGAAAGGCGTCTGGCAGACCTTCACCACGTCGGTGTGGGCGTCGCAGAGGTCGGCGGTGGCGGGGCGCATGCCGTTCCTTCTCATTTGTCAGGAATCGTTGTTATGTGACTAGGTCTGATGGATGTTTCAGACTTTAATTTAGGGAGAATACGTGTGCGCAGGCTAGTCAAATTGGCGATGTCCGGAATTCTTCTCGCTATGGCCGCTTCGCCGGCGGTTGCGTTCAAATCATGGGAATATGTGTACTATTATACATTCTATTCGGACGCATCCATGACGACCGTTGTGGGGTATGGAAGTGATATTTGCCTGGAATCAGGAGGCAGCGTGACGGTAATTACGCCCCTGTTCCCTACGCCTTACTATACGGCGGAGCGGGGGCACGAGTGTCGTCCTGGGGGGCCGCTTTAGAGCTGACGTCAATTTTTCAGCTTTGAGAAAAAAGAGGCCCGCCCGAAGCAGGTCGGGCGGGCCGATCTCCGTCCGACCGGCCACGCGGGGTCGGTAGGCGGGTCGCGCAGCGGCGAACGGAGAAGCTCTGGCCGATCAGGAAAGGCCCGCCCTTTCCGCCGTCATCCTCGGGCTTGATCCGAGGATCGGACCGCCTGCGCGATCCGGGCGGAGAAGGAAGAGGGCGTTTCCCGACTGGATCCTCGGGTCAAGCCCGAGGATGACGGCGTTCAGATGATGGGACGGATCAACCCTCCAGGTCCTGGCCCTCGTCGGGTTCGGGGGCGCCCAGCATGTCGTCGGCGATCTTGGCCGTGGACTGGCGCACCGCCTTCTCGATGGCGAGGGCCATGTCGGGGTTGTTCTTCAGGAACTCCTTGGCGTTCTCGCGGCCCTGACCGATGCGGGTGGAGTCGTAGGAGAACCAGGAGCCGGACTTCTCGATGATGTTGGCCTTGACCCCCAGGTCGATAATCTCGCCGATCTTGGAGATGCCTTCGCCGTACATGATGTCGAAGATGACCTCGCGGAACGGCGGGGCGACCTTGTTCTTGACCACCTTGACGCGGGTGGTGTTGCCGACGACCTCGTCGCGGTTCTTGATCGCGCCGGTGCGGCGGATGTCCAGGCGCACCGAGGCGTAGAATTTCAGCGCATTGCCGCCCGTCGTCGTTTCGGGCGAGCCGTACATGACGCCGATCTTGTGACGGATCTGGTTGATGAACAGGACGATGCACTTGGACTTGGAGATCGAGGCCGTCAGCTTGCGCAGGGCCTGCGACATCAGGCGGGCCTGAAGGCCGGGCAGGCTGTCGCCCATCTCGCCCTCGATTTCGGCGCGCGGCGTCAGGGCGGCGACGGAGTCGACCACCACGATGTCCACGGCGCCCGAGCGCACCAGGGTGTCGACGATCTCCAGCGCCTGCTCGCCGGCGTCGGGCTGCGACACCAGCAGGTCGTCGAGGTTCACGCCCAGCTTTTGCGCATAGACCGGGTCCAGCGCGTGCTCGGCGTCGACGAAGGCGGCCACGCCGCCCTTCTTCTGGACCTCGGCCACGGTGTGGAGGGCCAGGGTCGTCTTGCCCGAGGATTCGGGGCCGAACACCTCGATCACCCGTCCGACCGGCAGGCCGCCGATGCCGAGCGCCAGGTCGAGGCCCAGCGAGCCGGTCGAGACGCTCTCGATCTCGGCCACCTGTCCGGCCTTGCCCAGTTTCATGACCGAGCCCTTGCCGAAGGCGCGATCGATCTGTGCGATCGCCGCCTCGAGAGCGCGTTGTTTGTCGCCGTCTTCTTTACCCACGAGCTTCAGTGCCGCCTGTGACATTGGTTTTCTCTCCCTTGCCATGATTCCCATCTGACTTCGGGAGAGACCCGCCACGGACCCGCTCCCTTGGTGAGCCGGACTATGGACACGGTTTGTTCTTGTTCGCAAGATGTTCTCGTGAACTGAACGAGAACATTTATTGAGATACGACCGATTGTGTCGTGATCTCTCAGCCGCGCCAATAGGGGCGGACGCGGGACAGGCGGGCGAAGGCGCGGCTTGAGGCGGCGTGCAGGACGGCGGCGCTCTGTTCGCGGCGGCCGACCAGGCGTCCGGCGGCGAAGGCGATCTCGGGCGAGGTCAGTCGGGCCTCGGCGGGGATGCGGTCGCGCGCCACGGCCAGGTCGTTGAGGGCGCCGAAGCGGTCCTGCACCTGCTCCAGGCTTTTGAGGAAACGCCGCTCGCGGCGGGGATGGGCGAACAGGCCGGCGAAGAACTCGGCGGCATAGCGCAGGCGTTTGACGCGGATGCGCAGACGGTGGCGGCCCGCGGCGTCCAGTCGGTCGAGACGACGGCCGCCGCGTCGTACGCGTCGGTTCAGCCTTTGCAGGGCCTCGGCGGCGAAGTCGGCGACAGGCCGCTGTCGGCGCCAGGCGCGCACCGGGTCGGGATCGGTCCGCCAGGCGCCGGTCTCGATCCAGGCCAGAGCCTCGAACATCAGGGCGGCGTAGCGCGGCGAATCGATCGCCGCCATCGCCCGGCGGTAGGCGCCGCTGCGGGCCGCCAGCAGTCGCAGGCCCAGGGGGGCGAGGTCGGGGTCGGGCGTCTCCAGCGCGGCCGGGTGGAAGACGTCGCGGATGAAGACGTCGAGGTCGCGGGCGGCGTCGGTCTCATGCGCCAGCCATTTCAGCTCGGCGACGACGGGGGCGGCGTCCTGACCCAGCAGGGGTTTGAATACGGACAAGGCGGCGCGCAGGCGACGCAGGCCCACCCGTAGCTGATGCAGAGCCTCGGGACGGCGCACCCGGCGCAGCAGTTCGGCGTTGGCAGAGACCTGGCCCAGGGCGGCCAGGGCCGTGCGGCGCAGGGCCGCTTCGGCGCTCAGGGCGCGGGGCAGGGGATCGGCGAGGGCGGTGCGGGGCGCGCGCTCAAGCCCTTCGGCCAGGCGCCAGCCGCGTTCGGCCTTGCTCTCGAACAGGGGGACCAGGGCGATGTCGGCCGACAGGCGCCGGGCCAGGGCGAACAGGGCCTGGGGCGGGCCGTCTTTCAGCTCCAGTTCGAGTTCGCGCAGGGGTTCGACGCGGTCGCCCGCCGACAGTTCGCCCTCGTCATAGGCGGCCTCGATCACCGCGCCGTCGAAGGCGACCAGACGGGTGCGGCGGCGCACCGTGCTGGCGAAACGGGGGGCCAGGTCGCGGCGGCGGCCCTTCAGCAGGGCGGCGGCGGGCGTCGCCTTCAGCGCTTTCCAGTCGAGGGCTTCGCCGGCGACCGGCGTCTCCCATTCGGCGCGGTTGAGGACGTCGCCGCCGGTCTGGCCCTTCAGGGTCTGGACGAAGCCGCGTCCCGTGGCGCGTACGCGCAGGCCCCAGCCGGCGCGCCGCAACACCTGGTCGGGCGTGTCGAAATAGACGGAGCGCACGGTCTGCACGCTGTCCTCGCCCGCCAGGGCCGGGTGGACGGCCAGACGGGCGGCGGCGCCCGGCCCCAGCCGAAATTTCAGTTCGATTTCCTGCGTCATGCCGGACATGACGCCATTGTGCGCCTATCCTCATGCCGGTCCAAGACGATGAAATGATCCAACGGCCAAGCTCGAGCGTTAGGGAGTGCATGACTGATCTTCAGACCACCCAAACCACCCAGACGGCCGAACCGGCCAAGCCCGCCGTCCTGACCATCCGCAACGCCCGCATGGGCGACGTCGCCGGGATCAACGCCCTGGTGGCGCGGGTCTACAAGGACATGCCGCCCTATACGGCGGGGATGCTGCGCGGCCAGATCGCCACCTATCCCGACGGCCAGTTCGTGGTCGAGTTCGAGGGCGAGATCGTCGGCTACGCCGCCAGCTTCCGCATCGACGAAAAATCGGCCATGGGGCCGCACACCTGGGACCAGATCACCGGCGGCGGCTATGGCGCGCGGCACGATCCCGAGGGCGAGTGGCTGTACGGCATGGAGGTCTGCGTCGACCCCGCCCGGCGCCGCCTGCGCATCGGCCAGCGCCTGTATGACGCGCGCCGCGACCTGTGCGAGGCGCAGAACCTGAAGGGGATCGTCTTCGGCGGGCGGATGCCGGGGCTGGCGCGCCGCCGCGCCGCCTATCCCGACCCGAACGCCTATGTCGAGGCGGTGCGCGACCGCAAGGTGAAGGACCCGATCATGGCCTTTCATCAGCGCTCGGGGTTCGAGCCGGCGGGGGTGCTGCTGAACTATCTGCCGTCGGACAAGGCGTCGTTGGGCCATGCGGCGCGCTGGGTCTGGCGCAACCCCTACTATGTCGAGGCGACGGGCAAGGGGGCGGCCTTTGCGGTCAAGGAGACGGTGCGCGTCGCCACCGTCCAGCTGCAGATGCGCAAGGTCGAGAGCTTCGGCGAGTTCATGGACAACGTCGAATATTTCGTCGACGTGGGGTCGGACTATCGCGCCGACTTCGTGGTCTTCCCCGAGCTGTTCACGCTTCAGCTGCTGTCGCTGGAGACGAAGAAGCTGACGCCTGCGGAATCGATCGAGGCCCTGACCCGCTACACGCCGCGCTTCGTCGAGGCGATGCGCGAGCTGGCGGTCGGCTACAACGTCAACATCATCGGCGGCTCGCACCCGACGCGGACCGAGGACGGCGAGATCCAGAATGTCGCCTACGTCTTCCTGCGCGACGGCTCGGTGCATGAGCAGGAGAAGATCCACCCGACCCCGAACGAGCGGCACTGGTGGAACATCAAGGGCGGCGACCGCGTCCACGCCATCCCCACCGACTGCGGGCCGATCGGGGTGATGATCTGCTATGATTCCGAGTTCCCGGAACTGGCGCGACGTCTGGCGGACGAGGGGGCGCGCATCCTGTTCACCCCCTTCTGCACCGACAACCGGCAGGGGTATCTGCGGGTGCGCTATTGCTCGCAGGCGCGGGCCATCGAAAACCAGTGCTACGTCGTCCTGTCGGGCAATGTCGGCAATCTGCCCAACGTCGAGAACATGGACATCCAGTACGCGCAGTCGTGCATCCTGACGCCGTGCGACTTCCCCTTCGCGCGCGACGGGGTGGCGGCTGAGGCTAGCGAGAACGTCGAGACGGTGACGGTGGCGGACCTGGACCTGTCCGATCTGGCCTGGGCCAAGGCGCAGGGGACGGTGCGGAACCTGCGCGATCGGCGGTTCGACCTCTACAAGACGGTGTGGACCGACGGAGGGTGACCTTACCTCCGCTCATCCCGGCGGACGCCGCGACCTAGTAAGAGCAGCGCGCGCGAGGCCTGGTTGTTCATGCCGCGCGGGTGGGGCCAAGCACTGGGCCCCGGCGTCCGCCGGGGTGAGCGGGATTATATGGGCTGCTTTGCCGGACTGTTTCGGAACCGGGGCGCAGGCGCGGGCTGCACCACGCCCTGCGCGGTGACGAAGGTGCCGCGAGCGCGGTTGTGCGGGTGGTCGGGGGCCTCGGTCATGGACAGGACGGGGGCGACGCAGGCGGCCTGGGCGTCGGGGTCGTTGCACCAGTCGTCGCGGGTGCGGGTGCGGAAGACGGCGGCCAGCTTGTCCTTCAGCATGGGCCACTGGGCCGGGGCGAACGGCATGGCGAAATCGGGATCGGCGCCCAAACCCGTCAACCGCATCAGGGCGATGTAGAAGGCCGGTTCGATGGCGCCGACGGCGAGGTATTTGCCGTCCTTCGTCTCATAGACCTCGTAAAACGGCGCGCCCGTGTCGAGCAGGTTGACGCCGCGCTCGTCGCGCCAGGCCAGGCTGGGCGGCAGGGGCGCGGGCAGGTTCTGGCGGAAGCCCCAGATCATGCTCATCAGCAGGGAGGAGCCGTCGGTCATGGCGCAGTCGATGACGTCGCCGCGCCCGGTGCGCTGGGCCTTCAGCAGGCCCGCCACCATGCCGAAGGCCAGCAGCATGCCGCCGCCGCCGAAGTCGCCGACCATGTTGATCGGCGGGGTCGGCTTCTCGCCCGCCCGGCCGAAGGCGTGCAGCGCGCCCGAGACGGCGATGTAGTCGATGTCGTGGCCCGGCGCCGGGGCCAGCGGCCCGTCCTGACCCCAGCCGGTCATGCGGCCGTAGACAAGACGCGGGTTGTCGGCCAGCAGCGCGTCGGGCCCGAGGCCGAGACGCTCCATCACGCCGGGACGGAAGCCCTCGATCAGGCCGTCGGCGGTGCGGATGAGGTCGCGGATCAGGGCGGCCCCCTCGGGCGTCTTCAGGTCGGCCTCGACCAGGCGGGCGCGGCTGCGGTTCAGGGGATCGCGCGGGTCGGGCGCGGCGCCGGGGCGGTGGACCAGCACTACCTCGGCCCCATGATCGGCCAGCATCATGCCGCAGAAGGGGGCGGGGCCGATGCCGGCGATTTCGATGATGGTCAGGCCGTCGAGGGTTCCGCTCATGTCCGGCACTGAAGCCGAGGCGGGCGGCCCCGTCCAGCTTGCGCCGTTCGGGACCGCCTCTTCGGGGGGAGCTGAATGATGTACCGCTCACCCCGGCGTCCGCCGGGATGAGCGGATTTGGATGTCTACGCCGCCCGGTTCTTCACCAGATCATCCACGACCGACGGATCGGCCAGCGTCGAGGTGTCGCCCAGGGCGCCCAGTTCGTTCTCGGCGATCTTGCGCAGGATGCGCCGCATGATCTTGCCGGAGCGGGTCTTGGGCAGGCCCGGCGCCCACTGGATCACGTCGGGAGCGGCGATGGGGCCGATCTCCTCGCGGACCTGGGCGACCAGGGCCTTGCGCAGGTCTTCGGTGGCCTCGACCCCCTTGTTCAGGGTGACATAGGCGTAGATGCCCTGGCCCTTGATGTCGTGGGGGAAGCCGACGACGGCGGCCTCGGCCACGTCGTCGTGCAGGACCAGCGCGCTCTCGACCTCGGCCGTGCCCATGCGGTGGCCCGAGACGTTGATGACGTCATCGACCCGGCCGGTGATCCAGTAATAGCCGTCCTCGTCGCGGCGGCAGCCGTCGCCGGTGAAATACTTGCCCGGATAGGTCGAGAAATAGGTCTCGAAGAAGCGCTGGTCGTCGCCATAGACCGTCCGCATCTGGCCCGGCCAGCTGTCGGTGATGCACAGATTACCCTCGGTCGCGCCCTCCAGAACCGCGCCGTCGGCGTCGACGATCTGGAGCTCGACGCCGGGCAGGGGCTTGGTCGCCGAGCCGGGCTTAAGGTCGGTCGCGCCGGGCAGGGGCGAAATCAGGGCGCCGCCCGTCTCGGTCTGCCACCAGGTGTCGACGATGGGCAGGCGGCTCTCGCCGACGACCTCATGATACCAGCGCCAGGCCTCGGGGTTGATCGGCTCGCCGACGGTGCCCAGCAGGCGCAGGGACTTGCGGCTGGACGCCTTCACCGGGGCGTCGCCGTCGCGCATCAGGGCGCGCAGGGCCGTGGGGGCGGTGTAGAAGATGTTGACCTGATGCTTGTCCACCACTTCCCAGAAGCGGCTGACGGTCGGATAGTTGGGCACGCCCTCGAACATCAGGGTCGTCGCCGCATTGGCCAGGGCGCCGTAGACGACATAGGTGTGGCCCGTGACCCAACCCACGTCGGCGGTGCACCAGAAGACCTCGCCGGGGCGGTAATCGAACACCAGCTCATGCGTATAGCTGGCCCAGAACAGGTAGCCGCCGGTGGTGTGCAGCACGCCCTTGGGCTTACCCGTCGAGCCGGAAGTGTAGAGGATGAACAGCGGGTCTTCGGCTTTCATCGGCTCGGGCGCGCAGTCGGGCGAGGCCTTTTCCGTCTCGACGCCCCAGTCCAGATCGCGGCCCGCGACGAGGGGAACCTCGGCCCCGGTATGGCGCAGGACGACGACGGTCTTCACGCCCGCGACCTTTTCCAGCGCCTTGTCGACATTGGCCTTCAGCGGCACGCGCTTGCCGGCGCGGCAGCCCTCGTCGGCGGTGATGACGAACGCAGATTCGCAGTCCTCGATCCGTCCGGCGATGCTGTCGGGCGAGAAGCCGCCGAAGATGACCGAATGCACCGCGCCGATGCGGGCGCAGGCCAGCATGGCGTAGGCCGCCTCGGGGATCATCGGCAGATAGATGGTGACGCGGTCGCCCTTCTGGACGCCGTTGGCCTTCAGCACATTGGCCAGGCGGCACACGCGCTCATGAAGCTGGCCGAAGGTGACGGCTTCGCTGTCGGTCGGCTCGTCGCCTTCCCAGATGATGGCGACCTCGTCCCTGCGGGCGGGCAGGTGGCGGTCGATGCAGTTGACCGAGGCGTTCAGCACCCCGTCCTCGAACCAGCGGATGCGGAAGTCTTCCTTCTTGAAGGAGACGTCCTTGATCTTGGTCGGAAAGGTCATCCAGTCCAGCCGCTCGGCCTGCGTAGCCCAGAAGGCGTCAGGGGTCTCACGCGCCTGAATCCGGGCCGCTTCATAGCCGGCGCGGTCCATGTGGGTGCGGGCGGCCAGTTCGGCGGGGACGGGATAGATTTCCGGATCAGACACGCGATTTTCCTCCAGGGTCTTTTTCTTCTTCGGCCTTAGAAGCCGTATTTGGCGAACAGGATCAGACGGGTCATGTCGCCGTCCAGCCCTGACTCGAGTTTGCGATCAGCGAACATCACCTCGGCGCCGACATCAAACGCCGCAACCGGCGACCAGATCAGATTGGCGTGAAGGCTCTGGGCCGAGCGGTTGGCGGCCGCGCCGGTCAGGGCGACGTCGTTGTCGACCTTCTGCGTGGACCAGATCAGGCTGGAGCGCCAGCCCGGCGCCCAGACGTGGCGATAGGCGGCGAAGCCCGCGACCACGCCGATGGCCTCAAGCTCGCCCGAGGCGTCCAGCACCGCGTCGTTGGAGAAGTTCAGCCCGACATAGCGGCCGATGCCTTCGCCGCCGGTCAGCATCAGGCGGATGTCGTCCTGGGCCCCGACCTTGAATAGCGCCGAGGCCGACAGACCCCAGCCTGTGGCGGTCGAATCGATGTCGGTCGCCGGGTTCTGATACTTCAGCTGACGTACCAGGCCGGACAACTGGACCGCGCCCCACGGACGGCTCAGCGCGTAGCGGGCGGTCAGGTCGGGCAGGCTGTTGTCGTCGGCGATGATCCGCGCGCCGCCGCCGAAGGGGGTGACGGTCGTCTCGGGGTTCTCCAGCGCGATGGAGAAGGGACCGCGCGTGTAGCGGACCTGGGCCTGACGGGCGAAGACCGTGCCCTCGGCCGCGCCGACGAAGTCCGCCGATTCCGGCAGGACGGCGGTGTTCTGGAAGTTGGTCCACTCCTGGCCGATCAGCCAGTTGTCGATGGTGACGAAGGCGCGGCGCAGGGCGGGGTTCGAGCCGCTGGTCGTGCGCTGGTCGCCCGAGCCGGGCAGGGTCTGGAAGTCCATCTCCAGCCGCGTGCCGATCTTGTGGCCGCCGACCATGCCGTCGGTGGTCAGCCAGAAACGGGTCTGGCGGGCGTTGAAGTCGGTTGCGACGTCCTCGCTGTCGCCGCCGACGGGGATGGCGCCGGGCAGGTGATAGTCGCGCAAGGGATCGCCGTTGGCGGGGTCGCCGCCGGAATATTTCGACGCCATGAAGTCGGTCTTGATGAAGCCGCCGAACTTCACCGTGTGGTCGCCGATGCGGAAGCCGTCCGAAGGCGGCGTCGGCGCGGAGACAGGCGCCGGCGCCGGACGCGTCTCCAGACGGATGATGTCCTGGGCCTGCGACGCCTGCTGGGTGCGAGAGGCGGCGACTTCGGACTTTAGGCTGTTCAGCTCGGCTTCGAGCTGGGCGATGCGGGCTTCCAGGGCGGCGCTGGCCTCTTGAGCCAGTGCGGCGCCGGGGACAAGCAGCAACGCGGCCGCAGCCGCGCCGCTGAACAGACGGCAGCTTCCCATGCGAGGTCCTCCCAGACCGTTGTTCCGGGCCCGTCTGTCGCAGGCCTCAGGACGGCAGCATTCCGCTCGGTCAGGGTTTGCGGCCATTAGCCATTCGTCTAGTTTCGACCAAAGTCGAGGCGCGGCATGGTGTCGTCGCGACGCGGCCGATGAACAAGAACCGCGCGCGGGAAGGACGTCCATGGACCGCATCGTCGTCGCCGACGACCACCCCCTGTTTCGTGCGGCCCTGACCTCGGCCGTCGAAAAGGCGTCCGAAGGCGCGCAGATCGTCGAATGCGCCAGCCTGGCCGAGGCGCAGGCCGCCCTGGGCGCGGCGCCGACGGACCTGCTGCTGCTGGACCTGAAGCTGTCGGACGTGGACGGCATGACGGGCCTGACCCTGATCCGCGCCGATCATCCGGCCGTGCCGGTCGCCGTGGTCTCGGCCAGCGAGGAGGCGCCGACCATCCGCCGCGCCCTGGCGCTGGGGGCGGCGGGCTTCATCCCCAAATCGGCCACCCTGCCCGAAATGGTTGAGGCGATCCGGGCCATTCTCGAAGGCGAGACCTGGGCGCCCGAGGTCGAGGCGGCGGGCGAGGAAGAGGCTGACCTGCAAGCCCGCATCGCCAGCTTGACGCCGTCGCAGTTGCGGATTCTGGAGGGGCTGAAGGTCGGGCGGCTGAACAAGCAGATCGCCTTCGACCTGGGCGTCACCGAGGCGACGATCAAGGCGCATCTGACCAGCGTTTTCCGCAAGCTGGGCGTGCAGAACCGGACCCAGGCGGTGATCCTGGCGCAGTCGCTGGATATTTAGGCACGCTTTCTCCCTCCCCTTTATGGGGAGGGTGGCTGAGGCCGTCAGGCCGAAGTCGGGTGGGGGCGGCTTGGTGGTCAGAGGCCGAGGCCAGGATCACTCGGCCCTCCCCACCCGGTCTCCGCTTCGCTTCGACCACCCTCCCCATGAAGGGGAGGGAGAAGGGTCAGCTCCTCAGGAACGCCTTCAGCGCCGCCGGTTTGACCGGCTTCGGCAGCAGCACGGCGCCGGCCGCCGCCGCCTTCTCCTTCAGGCCGTCGCGGGTGTCGGCGGTGACCAGCGCGATGCGCCTGACCCCCTGCGCGCGCAACTCATCCACGGCGGCCAGTCCGTCCGGCTCGTCGTCGCCCAGGTGAAGGTCGACCAGGGCCGCGTCGAACGGGCCGACGGCCGTGCGCGCTTCGGCGACTGAACGGGCGGTCACGGCCTGCGCGCCCCAGCGGTCGAGCAGGGCCGTCAGGGCGTCGAGAATGGCGGGCTCGTTGTCCACGCACAGCACCCGCAGGCCCGCCAGCGGCAGGCGACGATCATCAACCACGATCTCGGGCTCAGGCCGGGCGGCGGCGCGGGGAACGGCGACGCGGAAGGTCGTGCCGCGCCCGACGTGCGAGGCCAGCGACAGCGGGTGGCCCAGCAGGTCCGACAGCTTCTGGACGATGGCCAGGCCCAGGCCGGCGCCCGGCTCGTCCACCGGCGCGCCGGGCAGGCGAACGAACTCGCCGAAGACGGCTTGCCGGTCGGCCTCGGCGATGCCGCGCCCGGTGTCGCTGACCAGGATCTGCACCCGCTCGCCGTCGCGCCGGGCGCCGATCAGCACACGGCCACGGTCGGTGTAGCGGATGGCGTTGGCGATCAGGTTCTGCAGCATGGAGCGCAGCAGGTCGCGGTCCGAGGCGATCCACAGGCTGGAGGGCGCCGCCGTCAGGGTCAGGCCCTTGGCGCGGGCCAGGGGCGTGAACTCGCGCGCCAGTTCGTCGAACAGGCCGCCCAGGGCCAGGGGCGCCACGGCGGGCTGGACCCCGCCCGCCTCCAGCTTGGACAGGTTCAGCAGGGCGGTCAGCAAACGGTGGGCGCTGTCGATGGCGCGGTCGGCGTTGGTCGCCAGGCCGCGCGCGGGCGATCCGGCCAGATCCGCGTCCTCCCTCAGGGCGGCGATGAACAGGCGGGCGGCGTGCAGCGGCTGCAGCAGGTCATGGCTGGCGGCGGCCAGGAAGCGGGTCTTGGAAGCGGTGGCGTCCTCGGCCGTGCGGCGGGCCTCCTCCAGCCGTTCGGTGCGGTCGGCGACGCGGGCCTCCAGCCGTTCATTGGCCTCTTCCAGCTCGCGTGCGGCGCGGCGCAGGGCGGTGATGTCGGTATAGCTGGTGGCGTAGCCGCCGCCCGGAATGGGCGCCCCGGAGGAACGCAGGATGCGGCCGTCGGGCTGTTCGCGCTCGTGGTCGTGGGGGATGCGGCGGGCCAGGGCTTCCAGCCGTCGTTCGACCCAGGCGTCGATCTCGTGATCCGGAACGCCCGCCTCGCCGCGTTCGGCGTTCAGGCGATAGACGGCGGCGACGGGCAGGCCGACGTGGACGAAGCCGGCGGGCAGGTCGAACATCTCGACATAGCGGCGGTTCCAGGCGGTCAGGCGCAGATCCTCGTCCACGACGCTGACGCCCTGGTCGATGTTGTCCAGCGTGGTCTGCAGCAGGTCGCGGTTGAACTGGACGGCCTGGGACGCCTCGTCGAGCATCCGCACCACGTCCTCGGGCGCGCGGCCTCCGGCGGCCAGGGCGGCGGCCAGGACACGACGGGCGGCGGCGGCGCCGACGGCCCCCGCCAGCATCCGCTCGGCCGCACGGGCCAGCGTCGCGTCGGCGGGGTCGGCGTCCTTGAGCCTCACATCCGTTTCGCTCGCCCAGGCGGCGAAGGCGCGCTCGGCCCGCTCGTCGCCGATGAAGCGAGCGACCAGGGCACGCAGGTCGCCGACCGAGGCCCCGGCCGAGCCGCCGCGCCCCTCCATCCAGTCCGGGCCGAGCCGGTCGACGAAGGCGCGGGCCTGGACCCGGTCGATCAGGCGCGGCGGCCGCGCCCGCGACACCAGGACGAAGACGCCCAGGTTCAGCGCCAGGCTCAGGAAGACGCCCGCCGCGAACGGGTCTTCCAGCCCCAGCATGGCGGGGACGTTCAGGCCGAAGCCGGGCGCCAGCTGCGGCGCGGCCAGCATGACGGCCCAGACCGCCATCCCCGCCGCCAGTCCGGCCAGCGCCCCGCTGGCCCGCCCGCCGCGCCACAGCACCGCACCGAACAGCGACGGCGCCAGCTGGGCCATGGCGGCGAAGGACACCAGGCCGATGGCCGCCAGTCCGCTGGTCCGGTCCATCGCCAGATAATAGAGCCACGCCAGCAGCAACAGGGCGACGATGGCCAGACGGCGGATGTTCAGCAGGGTGCGCGCCATGTCCGGCTGGCTGGCGCCGCCTCGCCGCCCGGCGCCCATCAGCGGCAGGATCAGGTTGTTGGACACCATGGCCGACAGGGCCACGGCCTCGACGATGACCATGGCGGTGGCGGCCGAGAAGCCGCCGACGAAGACCACGGCGGTCAACAGGCTCTGCCGCTCGCCCAGGGGCAGGGCCAGCACCAGCAGGTCGGGATTGGTCTGGGGCGTGAACAGCCCGCCCGCCGCCACCAGCGGCAGGACGGCCAGCGTGGTGAGGATCAGATACAGCGGGAAGATCCAGCGCGCGCGGCGCACCTGGGCCGGATCGCCGCCCTCGACGAAGGCGACGTGGAACTGACGCGGCAGGCAGAAGATGGCCAGGGTCGCCACCAGGGTGATGGCCATGAAGCGGGCGTCGATGTGCGGCCATGTCCCCAACTGGCCCAGGCTGTCGGTCACGGCCTGTCGCGACGGCGAGGCGGCCAGCAGGACGACGGCGAAAACGGCGACGGCCAGCAGGGCGGCCAGCTTGACGATGGACTCGATGCCGATGGCCTGGATCAGGCCGCGGTTGTGCTCGGTCAGGTCGGGCCTTCGTGCGCCGAACAGGATGGCGAACCCGGCCAGGACCGCCGCCATGACCAGGACGGTCAGGCTCTCGGACCCGGCGACGGGGGTGCCGACCGTGATCATCTCGCCCGCCATCGACAGCGACTTGAGCTGCAGCGCGATGTAGGGGACCGAGCCCAGAATGGCGACGCCCGCCACCGCCGCGCCCAGCGCCGGGCTCTTGCCGTAGCGGGACGAGATGAAGTCGGCCATCGAGCCGACGTTCTCGCGTCGGGCGGCCGAGGCGATGCGCCGCCACAGCGGCAACAGCAGGGTCAGCCCCAGGATCGGCCCGGCGTAGATGGGCAGATACTCCCACCCGTCGCGCGCCGCCGTGCCGACGGCGCCGTAATAGGTCCACGACGTGCAGTAGATGGCCAGCGACAGCGCATAGAGCGACGGCCCCAGCATCCCGCGCCGCGCCTTGATCTGCGGCCGCTCGTACCACCAGGCGACGCCGAACAGGGCGGCCATGTAGAAGGCTGTCAGGGCCAGGGTGGCGAGGCTGAACATGGCGTCATCTGGGCCGGGGGCGATCGTGCGGGCAAGTGAAAAAGAGGGCGGCCAGGCCGAAGCCGGACCGCCCGCAGGTTGGCGAAAGTCACATCCTTCTCCCTCCCCTTCATGGGCAGGGTGGTCGAAGCGAAGCTGAGACCGGGTGGGGAGGGCCGGGTGATGAGGGGCTCGGTGTGTGAATAGCCAGGCCGCCCCCACCCGGCCTCGCCCTGTCGGGCTCAGCCACCCTCCCCGGGACGGGGAGGGAGAGGCGCGCGTCTTAGTCGTGGATGTTCACGTCCTTGCCTTCCTTCACGAAGAGGACGCCGACGATCAGGGTCAGCACGGCGATGGCGATGGGGTACCAGAGGCCGTAGTAGATATTGCCGGTGGCCGCGACCATGGCGAAGGCCGTGGTCGGCAGGAAGCCGCCGAACCAGCCGTTGCCGATGTGATAGGGCAGCGACATGGAGGTGTAACGCACCTTGGTCGGGAACATCTCCACCAGGGCGGCGGCGATCGGGCCGTAGACCATGGTCACATACAGCACCAGCAGGAACAGGATGCCGATCACCAGGGGCTTGTTGACCAGTTCGCTGTCGGCCTTGGCCGGATAGCCGGCTTCGGTCAGGGCGGCGGTCAGGCCGGCGTCCCAGGTCTTCTTCTGCGCGTCGAACTCGGCCTTGGGCATGGTCTTGCCGTTGAAGCTGTCGACCACGCGGTCGCCGATGCGCACCTGGGCCACGGCTCCGGCGGGCGCGGCCTCATTGACGTAGGTGACGCCCGCCTTGGCCAGATGGGTCTTGGCGACGTCGCACGAGCTGTTGAAGACGGTCTTGCCGACGGGGTCGAACTGGAAGTGGCAGTCGGCCGGGTCGGCGATGACGGTCACCGGGGACGACTCCGCCGCAGCGGCCAGGCGCGGGTTGGCCGCCTCCGTCAGGGCGCCGAACAGCGGGAAGTAGGTCACGGCGGCCAGCAGACAGCCCGCCATGATGATGGGCTTGCGGCCGATCTTGTCCGACAGCCAGCCGAAGATGATGAAGAAGGGCGTCGCCAGCGCCAGGGCGGCGGCGATCATGATGTTGGCCAGGGTCGGATCGACCCTCAGCGTCTTCTCCAGGAAGAACAGGGCGTAGAACTGACCCGTGTACCAGACCACGGCCTGACCGGCCGCCAGGCCGAACAGGGCGATCAGCACCAGCTTCAGGTTCGGCCACTTCATCAAGCTGTCCTTCAGCGGGGTGGTCGAACCCTTGCCCTCGGCCTTCATGCGCTTGAAGGCCGGGCTTTCCGACAGCTTCAGGCGGATCCACAGGGACACGCCCAGCAGCAGGATCGAGACCAGGAAGGGGATGCGCCAGCCCCATGCGACGAAGGCTTCCTCGCCGATGCTGAAGCGGACGCCCAGGATCACCGCCAGGCTGAGCAGCAGGCCCACGGTGGCGGTGATCTGGATGAAGGAGGTGTAGAAGCCGCGCTTGCCGTCGGGGGCGTGCTCGGCGACGTAGGTGGCGGCGCCGCCGTATTCACCGCCCAGCGCCAGGCCCTGGATCAGGCGCATCAGCACCAGGATGATCGGGGCGGCGATGCCGATGGCGGCGTAGGGCGGCAGCAGGCCGACCACGAAGGTCGAGATGCCCATCAGCAGCATGGTCACCAGGAAGGTGTTCTTGCGTCCCCACAGGTCGCCCATGCGGCCGAAGACGATGGCCCCGAACGGGCGCACCGCGAAACCGGCGGCGAAGGCCATCAGGGCGAAGATGAAGCCGGTGGTCTCGTTCACGCCCGAGAAGAACTGAGCGGAGATGATCGCGGCCAGCGAGCCGTAAAGATAGAAGTCGTACCATTCGATGACGGTGCCGACGGAGGAGGCGAGAATCACCAGCCGGTCGTTCTTGTCGACCGTGTGCTCGCCGTCGTCCGCCGCACCCATGGTGCGGTCGGTCATGGGCAGTCCCTTCCTGTGCGGCCGCAATGCGCGGCGCGTTTCCCTCGCGCCCGGCGTGCTTTGCGCCGAGCGTCGGAAGGGAGAGTGACAGCAGGAAACGCCGTTTGCGGAGAGCGACCTTGGTCGAATGGGAAGGCTGAGCAGCAGCCCCATCCGCTCATCCCCGCGGAGGCGGGGACCTAGTAAGGGCTGCAGGCGCCAGCCCGGAAACCTTTGTCAGCTGAAAGGCTTCCGCCGCGTGTGCCGCCAAAGCACTGGGTCCCCGCCTCCGCGGGGATGAGCGGGAACTTGAAGGATCAGAGGCCCATGCAGAGGTATTTGATCTCCAGGTAGTCCTCGATGCCGTGGCTGGAGCCTTCGCGGCCCAGGCCCGACTGCTTGATGCCGCCGAAGGGGGCGACTTCGGTGGAGATCAGGCCGGTGTTGATGCCGATCATGCCGGTCTCCAGCGCCTCGGCCACGCGCCAGACGCGGCTCAGGTCGCGGGCATAGAAATAGCCCGCCAGCCCGAAAATGGTGTCGTTGGCCAGGGCGATGCCTTCCTCTTCCGTCTCGAAGCGGACGACGCCGGAGACGGGGCCGAAGGTCTCCTCGCGGCACATCTGCATGTCCTGGGTCACGCCTGACAGCACCGTCGGCTGGAAGAAGGTGCGGCCCAGTTTATGACGTTCGCCGCCGGTCAGCAGGGTCGCGCCCTTGGACAGGGCGTCAGCGACGTGCTCCTCGACCTTCTTCACCGCCTTCTCGTCGATCAGGGGGCCGATCTGCACGCCGTCGTCCAGGCCGTTTCCGACTTTCAGCGCTTCGGTGGCCTTCGTCAGCTTGGCGACGAATTCATCATGGACGGCGGCCTGCACATAGAAGCGGTTGGTGCAGACGCAGGTCTGGCCCGCGTTGCGGTACTTCGAGGCGACGGCGCCCGCCACGGCGGCGTCCACATCGGCGTCGTCGAAGACGAGGAAGGGGGCGTTGCCGCCCAGCTCCAGGCTCATCTTCTTGATGGTCTGCGACGACTGCTGCATCAGCAGACGGCCGATCTCGGTCGAGCCGGTGAAGCTGATCTTGCGCACCGTCTCATTGGACGTCAGTTCGCCGCCGATGGCCGAGGCCGAGCCGGTGACGACGTTGAACAGGCCGGGCGGCAGGCCCGCCTCTTCCGCCAGAACGGCCAGCGCCAGGGCCGACAGCGGCGTCTGGCTGGCGGGCTTCAGCACCACGGCGCAGCCGGCGGCCAGGGCCGGGCCGACCTTGCGGGTGATCATGGCGGCGGGGAAGTTCCACGGCGTGATCGCCCCGACCACCCCGACCGGCTGGCGCAGCGTCACGAGGCGCTTGGAGGCGTCATGGCTGGGGATGACCTCGCCATAGGTGCGTTTGCCCTCCTCGGCGAACCATTCGATGAAGCTGGCGGCGTAGGCGATCTCGCCCTTTGCCTCGGTCAGGCTCTTGCCCTGTTCGCGGGTCAGCAGGCGGCCCAGGGCGTCCTGCTCGCTCATCATCAGGCCGAACCAGCGACGAAGGATGCGGGCGCGCTCGCCCGCCGTCCTGGCGGCCCAGGGCTTCATCGCGGCCTCGGCGGCGGCGACGGCGCGGCGGGTTTCAACAGCGCCCATGTCGGGGACCGTGGCCAGCACCTCGCCCGTGGCCGGATTGGTCACCTCGATGGTTCCGCCGCCGTCGGCGTCGATCCAGCGGCCGTCGACATAGGCCTGACGGCGCAGCAGGCGGGCGGGATCGGACATGGGGCGGCTCCTTGGACGCAAGACCGGAACAGGGGGAAGCCGACATAACGCGCCGGAGCGGGCGCGGCTGCAAGGCGGTGGAAACCTTTAGGTCAGCATCAGGCCCATGCGCACCAAGGCCGACAGGCTGTCGGCCTCCATCTTGGTCATGACCTTGGCGCGGAAGACCTCGACCGTGCGCGGGCTGATCTTCAGGTTCAGGGCCATCTCCTTGTTGGAGGCGCCGGCCACCAGGGCGTCGAACACCTGGCGCTCGCGCGGGGTCAGGCGGGCCAGGCGTTGGCGGGTCTGCTGGCGGGCCTGCTGACGGGCGTCCAGATCGCCGAGCTGGGCCAGGCAGCCCTTCACCACCTCGACCAGGCGGGCGGGATCGAACGGCTTTTCGATGAAGTCGACGATGCCGGCCTTCATCATCTCAACCGCCATGGAGACGTCGGCGTGTCCGGTGATGACGATCACGGGCCAGGTCTCGCGCAGGTCGGCCAGGCGGCGCACGATCTCCGCGCCGCCCATCCCCGGCATCCGCACGTCGGTGATGACGCAGGCCGAAGCGTCTTCAGGCAGGGCGGCGAAGAATTCGGTCCCGCTGGCGAAGCCGCGCGCGCGCACCCCGCGTCCGCGCAACACCCGCAGGAGGGCGTCCCGGACGGCCGGATCGTCGTCGATGATGAAGACGGAGTGATCGCTCATGCGGCCTCGGCCTCCTGATCCAAGGGCAGGGTGAAGAAGAAGGCCGCCCCGCCCAGGGCCGAGCTGCGGTGCAGATCCAGGGCGCCGCCGTGCCGTTCGACGATGGTGCGGGTGACGGACAGGCCCAGTCCCATGCCGCCGGGCTTGGTGCTGGTCATGGGCTGGAACAGGCGCTCGCGCTGATCGTCGGCGACGCCGGGGCCGTTGTCCTCGATGCTGATGCGGTAGCCGTCGACCTCGGCGCGGCCCAGGATACGCACCTCGGCGCCGTCGCGGCCCGCCGCCGCCTCGACGCCGTTGCGGACCAGATTGACCACGGCCTGCTGGAACTGGATGCGGTCGGCTTGCACCCGATCGGAGAACCCGGCCATGTCGATGTGGACGGCGACGCCCCTGTCCTGGCCGATGCGGGTCAGGATCTGCTTCATGTTCTCGACCATGACCGAGGCGCGTTCCTGCGCCAGGGCGCCGGTCTCCTGGGTCAGGAAGGCGCGGATGCGGCGGATGATCTGACCCGCGCGCAGGAGCTGGGCCTGGGCCAGGTCCAGGGTGCGGCAGGCGCTGTCGCCCAGGGAGCCGGCCTTCTCCATGTCCGCCCGGCTGGCGTGCAGATAGCCGCCGGCTGCGCTCAGCGGCTGGTTCAGCTCATGGGCCAGGGTGGCGGCCATCTCGCCGAGGGAGTTCAGGCGCCAGACGGTGTTCAACTGGGCGTGCAGTTCGCGGGCCTGGGCTTCGGCGGCGTGGCGTAGCGTCAGGTCGGCCAGACTCAGGGCGACATAGTCCTGGTCCGAACCGCCGGGCGTCAGGGCGAACTGGACGCCGACCGGAAAGGCCGATCCGTCCGATCGTCGACCGGTCCAGGAGCCGGAGTCGTTCTCCAGCAGGCCGTTCGATGATCCGGAAGCGGCCAGAACGGCCATGTCGAACCCCGGCGCCAGATCGGCGAAAGGGCGCCCGAGGGCGTCATCCTTTCTGACTCTGAACATGGCGCAGGCGGCCTCGTTGAGGCGCGAGATCCTGCCGTCACGCGTCAGCATCAGGGCCGCCGTCGACAGGAAGGCCACGTTCAGCAGGGCGTCGCGCGCCGCCAGGGCGCCGCTGAGGCTGGAGGCCTGACGCCAGACCAGGACCAGGGCCGCCGAAGCCGCCAGCGACAGGAGCAGGGCGAGGGGGACGAGGCCGCGCGCCGACGACGGCGCGGCCAGCGCCCCCGCCAGGGCTGCGGCGGCGGCCAGGACGCACGACAAGGCGATCGCCGTCGCCAAAGGGCGCCGGGCGGGCATGACGTCAGGCAGGCGGCGGTCCAATACTGAGTAAATCGAGCTAGTCCTCGTCTCCAATAATTCAGGAGCCGGGCCCTTCTGTGTCGTCATCGTCATGAGGCGGGCGAGGATGACTTATTAGATAGGTCTCGCTCGACGTGCAATTGCCGACTGTAGTTGTTCGAGGGCGTCAGAAATGAAGATTTCTGCAATAACGTCGATATATACGCAATCTGAGTTCGTGGTTACTTAATAGTTAATAGTTATGCTGAAGGTTGTGTGCGGCAAAAGCTGTGCATGAGAAAGGCGCGCAATTGCGGGTTTCTACGTACGGTGGAGTTTACGATTGCTACCGTTGTCCCGCTCAGAAAGGCCTCAGTCTCAAAGAGGTCTGAATGCCCTTCGAATTCCTCGCCCGGCGCCAGAATGGCGGCCGCGCGTTTCATCCCCCGCTGTCCGGCGGGCTTCTCATCGCCCTGTCGGCGGCGCTGCCGATCGTCCTGTCGGCGCCTGCGCAGGCTCAATCCTTCGACGCCCAAGTCGGCGTCGCCAGCGAATATGTCGGCAAGGGACTGGGCAAGAGCGCCGGCGACCCGAGCCTGAACGCCAATCTGGAGGCGTCCTACGGCGCCTTCTACGGCAGCGTCTTCGCCTCGACGGCCAAGCTGTCCCAGGGATCGGACGCCGAGATCATCACGGCCCTGGGCTGGCGGCCCAGGGCGGCGGGGGTCGCCTTTGATCTCTCGGTGATGAACCGCGACCTGCCCGGGACGCGATCGGGCGTCGACGCCAACTACTGGGAATATCAGGCTGACGCGTCGCGCAAGTTCGGGCGCGTCTCGGGACGGCTGCGGGTCAACTATACGCCGGACGGTTTCGCCGCGACCAGGGAAGCCTGGTGGATCGAGGCCCAGGCCGCGACGGCGCTGGGGGCGCGGGCCAGGGCCTCGGCGGCCTTCGGGGTGCGCTCGGCGGATGGCGGGGCCGACTACAACGCCTGGAATCTGGGCGTGAAATACAACCTGACCGAGCGGTGGGCCGCGGATGTCCGCTGGTACGACACGGACAGCCACGATCTCGGCGACAACTACGACGGGCGCCTAGTCGGCGCGCTGAGCTTCAACTTCTGATCGAAAGCCGATTCGGCTCTCAAGAGAATCTTCACGGGGGAAGAGTTAGATGGACGCCATGTTGAGCGACCTGAAGATCGAAAAGAAACTGATGGCGGCCTTTGCGGTCGTCATTCTGGCCATCGTCGCCATGGGCGTGATGGTCTTCCTCCAGATCAATGCTCTGGAAGGCGCCCGCCTGGACCGGGTTCGCGCCTCCGCCGTGCAGCGCGAGGCCGAGACCGCGCAATTCTATCTGGCGCGCCAGGAGGCGAGCTATCGCGGCTTCCTCGTGTCGCGTGACGCCTATTATCTCCAGCGACTGGAAGAGCATCGCCAGAGCTTCAACAAGAGCCTGGATCGCGTGACCCAGCTCGACAGGACCAGCGCGCCCCAGGTGCGGACCGCGCGAGCCGCCGCCGACGAATGGCACAAGCAGGTGGTTCAGCGCGGCCAGGCCCTGGTCACGGATCAGGCCGGCTGGATGCGGGCCATCGCCATGGTCGGCCGCAACGGCGAAGCGGACAAATTCATCGACCCGGTCGAGACCACCCTGAACGCCTTGGTGGACAAGAAGGCGCAGGAAAGCCGCGTTTACGGCGAAGTCCAGGTTTCGACGGCCAAGACGGCGCGGATGATCCTGATCGGCGGCCTGGTCCTGGCCCTGGCCCTGGCCGGCGGCATGGCCGTGATGCTGACCAACGTCCTGGCCAGGCCGCTGACGGCGATGACGTCGGCCATGCGCCGTCTGGCGTCGGGCGACACCTCGGTGGCCGTGCCGGCCGCCGGCCGCAAGGACGAGGTCGGCCAGATGGCCGCCGCCGTGCAGACCTTCAAGGACGCCGCGATCGCCAAGGATCGTCTGGAGGCCGAGGCCGCCGCGCAGCGCCAGGCGGCCGAGGACGAGCGCGTCCGGGTCGAGGCCGAGAAGGCCAAGACCGCCGAAGAAGACCGCGTCGCCGTGACGGCCCTGGCCGAGGGGCTGCAGGCCATGGCCAGCGGCGATCTGACCCATCGCATGACTGCCCAGGTGGCGCTGCGTTCGGAGCAGATGAAGACGGACTTCAACGCCGCCATCTCGCAGCTGGAGCAGGCGGTGGCGGCCGTGATTTCCAATGTCGCCGCGATCCGGTCGGGCTCTGGCGAGATCAGCCAGGCCTCCGACGATCTGTCCCGCCGCACCGAGCAACAGGCCGCCAGCCTCGAAGAGACCGCCGCCGCCCTGGATGAGATCACCGCCACGGTGAACAAGACGGCCGACGGCGCGCGTCAGGCGTCGCACGTCGTGCAGACCGCTCGCAACGAGGCCGAGGCCTCGGGCGCCGTGGTCAGCGACGCCGTCGCCGCCATGACCGCCATCGAACAGTCGTCCAACCAGATCGGCGCCATCATCGGCGTGATCGACGAGATCGCCTTCCAGACCAATCTGCTGGCGCTGAATGCGGGCGTCGAGGCGGCGCGCGCGGGCGACGCCGGTCGCGGCTTCGCCGTGGTCGCCTCCGAAGTGCGAGCCCTGGCCCAGCGCTCGGCCGAGGCCGCCAAGGAGATCAAGACCCTGATCACCGCCTCGGGGCGTCAGGTGGAGCAGGGCGTCAGCCTGGTCGGCCAGACGGGCGAGGCCCTGGGCCGCATCGTCGCCGGGGTGGCCGAGATCGACGGGCTGATGTCGGAAATCTCGGCCTCGGCCCAGGAGCAGGCGACCGGCCTGCAACAGGTCAACACGGCCGTGAACCAGATGGATCAGGTCACGCAACAGAATGCTGCGATGGTCGAGGAATCGACCGCCGCCAGCCATTCGCTGGCCCAGGAAGCCGACGTCCTGGCCGCCTCGGTGGCCCGCTTCAAGGTGGCCCAGGATGCGAGTGTGGGCGCGACTCCGGCGCGTGTTTCAGCGCCCGCGTCTCAAGCCCAGCCGGCGTTCAGGGCCCAGCCGGCGCCGGTCGCTGCGGACGCTGCGCCGGCCCGCACGCCGCAGCCGGTGGCCGAAACGGTCGCCGCCTTGAAGACCATAGGACGCGGCGGCGCCGCCCTGAAGCCTGAAGCCATCGAAGACGGTTGGGAGGAGTTCTGATGACGGCTGTGGTCGTTCTGGCCCCGGTTCTGGACCTGCGCGCGGCCGAGCCGCTGAAGGGCGAGCTGATGGCGGCGCGCGGTCAGGCACTGATGCTGGACGGTTCGGCCGTCGAGCGCCTGGGCGGGCTGTGCCTGCAACTGCTGTTGTCGGCGATCCGCACCTGGCGCGCCGACGGCCAGGCCTTGACCTTCATCAATGCCTCCGAGGCGCTGACGACCCAATGGAGCGCCTTCGGCGCCTCGCCTTCCGATCTTTCCGCACAGGACGAAATTCAATGACCAAGACCGTTCTGACCGTCGACGACTCGCGCACCATGCGCGACATGCTGATGCTGGCGCTCAAGGACGCGGGCTATCGCGTGGTCCAGGCCGAGGACGGCGTCCACGGCCTGGAGGTGCTTCAGGCCGAAAGCCCCGACATCGTCATCACCGACATCAACATGCCGCGCATGGACGGCTTCGGCTTCATCGAGGGGATGCGGGCGGACCCGGCGTTCAGCGCCGTTCCCGTGCTGGTCCTGACGACCGAAAGCGACGCCGCCAAGAAGCAGCGCGCGCGTGAGGCCGGGGCCACCGGCTGGATCGTCAAGCCGTTCGACCCCGTGCGCCTGGTCGACGCCGTGCGCCGCGTGGCGGCCTAGGCGAGAGAGACGGGGCGATGAGCGACGATCCGTTCGAGGCGATCAAGGCGACCTTCTTCCAGGAGTGCGAGGAGCTGCTCGCCGATCTGGAAGGCAATCTGCTGACGCTGGAGTCCGGCTCGACGGACATCGAGGTCATCAACGCCGTGTTCCGCGCCGTCCATTCGGTGAAGGGCGGGGCGGGGGCCTTCGGGCTGGAGGACCTGGTGCGCTTCGCCCACGTCTTCGAAACGCTGATGGACGAGCTGCGCTCGGGCCGGAAGCCGTGCGACGAGCTGACGGTGAAGACGCTGCTGCGCGCCTCGGACGTGCTGGCCGATCACGTCGCCGCCGCGCGCGGCGCGGGCGCCGCCGTCGACCCGGCGCGTTCGGCCGGTCTGGTCGCCGAGCTGGAGACCCTGACCTATGGCGGGGCCGCGCCGGTCGCGGCGGCCGAGCCGGAAGAGGACGACTTCGGCTTCACGCCCGTCGCCATGGACCTGGGGGCGTTCGACGCCCCGGCGGGTCTGCCCGACCTGCCGCCGTTGCCCGATCTGGCGGCTTTGGCGCCCTTGCCTGACCTGTCGGCCCTTGCCGCTGCAGGCGGCTGGAAGATCGTTTTCCGTCCCCATCCGCGCCTCTACGCCAGCGCCAATGAGACCGGGCTTCTGCTGCGCGAACTGGGCCGACTGGGCCCGATGCGGGTGCAGATGGACGACAGCGGCGTGCCGTTGCTGGACGCGCTGGAGCCGACCGACAGCCACCTGATCTGGACCATCGAACTGGAGGGCGACGCCAGCGAGGACGAGGTGCGCGAGGTCTTCGACTTCGTGGAGATGGACTGCGACCTGAGCATCATGCCGCTGGGCGATGCGGCTTCGGTTAAGACTGCGCCCGTCGCGGTCGAAGAGGTCGCCCATGACCTCGGCGACGACGCCTCGGCTCTGGCTCTCGCGGCATCGTCGGAACTGGACATCGCCGCCCTGCTGGCCTCGGTCGGCGCCGCGCCGACGGAGGCGCCCGCGCCCGTCGCCGTGACGCCTGCGGTCGAACCTGTCGCGCCGCCGCCGGTCAAGCCAGCGCCCGCGCCGGCCGCACCGGCTCCCGCGCAGGCGGCCGCCCCCGCCGCTGCGGCGCCGGTGACCATCCGCGTCGATCTGGAGCGCGTGGACCGCCTGATCAATGCGGTCGGCGAACTGGTCATCCAGCAGGCCATGCTGGCCCAGCGCGTGACCGAAAGCGGCCTGGCTCGTTCGTCCGACATCGGCCTGGGTCTGGAAGACCTCGAACTGCTGACGCGCGAGATTCAGGACAGCGTCATGGCCATCCGCGCCCAGCCGGTGAAGTCTGTGTTCCAGCGGATGCCGCGCCTGGTGCGCGAGGCCGCCGAGGCCACGGGCAAGAAGGTCAAGCTGGTCACGTCCGGCGAGGACACCGAGGTCGACAAGACCGTGGTCGAACGCCTGGCCGAGCCGATCACCCACATGCTGCGCAACGCCATCGACCACGGGCTGGAAAGCCCCGAGGACCGTCTGGCGGCGGGCAAGCCGGCCGAGGGCACGGTGCGTCTGGCGGCCCTGCACCGCTCGGGCCGGATCGTCATCGAGATCGCCGACGACGGCAAGGGCATCAACCGTCCGCGCGTGAAGGGCATCGCCGTCGAGCGCGGCCTGATCGCCGAGGATGCGGTGCTGTCGGACGACGAGATCGACAACCTGATCTTCCTGCCCGGCTTCTCGACCGCGACCGAGGTGTCCGACCTGTCGGGCCGGGGCGTCGGCATGGACGTGGTGCGCCGCTCGATTCAGTCGCTGGGCGGGCGCATCTCCATCAGCTCGGTTCCCGGCAAGGGCTCGACTTTCACCCTCAGCCTGCCGCTGACGCTGGCGGTGCTGGACGGCATGGTGGTCGGGGCCGCCGAACAGACCCTGGTCGCGCCCCTGGCCGCCATCGTCGAGAGCCTGACGCCGAACGCGGCCGACATTCACTACGTCGGCGGCGTCGATCCCGTGCTGCGCTTCCGCGAGGCCTTCGTGCCGCTGGTGGACGTCGGCCTGGTCATGGGCTTCCGCGACGCCCCGACCGAGCTGAAGGGCGGGGTGGTGATGATCGTCGAGACCGAAAGCCGCCAGCGCGCGGCCCTGCTGGTCGACGCCATCCACGGCCAGCGCCAGGTCGTCATCAAGAGCCTGGAAACCCACTACCGCCACGTCGAGGGCGTGGCCGCCGCCACCATCCTGGGCGACGGCCGCGTGGCCCTGATCCTCGACATCGACGCCCTAGTGACCGCCAAGCGTTCCCGAACCCCGTCGCGTTCCGACCTGCAAATGGCGAGCTGAGACCATGACCCCGACTGAACACCAGACCCTGACCCCGAACGTCGCCGGGACCGACCGCGAACTGATCGCCTTCCGCATCGGCGAACAGGAATTCTGCGTCGACATCATGAGCGTGCGCGAGATCCGCGGCTGGACCCCGGCCACGCCGCTGCCGCGCTCGCCCGCCTATATGAAGGGCGTCATAAATCTGCGCGGCGTGGTGCTGCCGATCATCGACCTGGGCGCGCGTTTCGGCCTGGCCACGACCGAGCCGACCGAGCGTCACGTCATCATGGTGGCCCATGTCGGCTCGCGCCTGGTCGGCCTGCTGGTCGATGCGGTGTCGGACATCGTGCAACTGTCGGACGCGGCCATCCAGCCGACGCCCGACGTGGCCAGCGACCAGGTGAAGTCCTTCGTGAAGGGCATCTTCGCCGTCGAGGGCGGCCGCATGATCAGCCTGATCGACCTGGACCACGTCCTGCCGGAAAGCGAGGCCGAAGCGGCATGACGACCGTCGCCGGGCGGGAAGCCCTGGTCGAAGGCGAGTTCGTCTTCACGGCCGAGGATTTCCGCCACATCGCCCACACCCTGCACGCCCACGCGGGGATCGCCCTCAGCGAGGGCAAGGCGGCGCTGGTCTATTCGCGCCTGGCCAAGCGGCTGCGCGTGCTGGGGCTGCGCAGCTTCCGCGACTACTGCGCCCTGATCGACGGCGCGGAGGGCGTGGACGAGCGCCAGGCGATGATGGCGGCCCTGACCACCAACGTCACCCGCTTCTACCGCGAGCCGCACCACTTCGATCATCTGCGCGACAAGGTGATGCCGGAACTGGCGGCGAAGGCGCGCGCGGGCGGGCGGGTGCGCCTCTGGTCCGCCGCCTGTTCGAACGGACAGGAGCCCTATTCGATGGCGATGACGGTGCTGGACGTCCTGCCGGAAGCGGCCGAACTGGACGTGCGCATCCTGGCCACCGACATCGACCCCAACATGGTCGCCGAGGGTGCGGCGGGCGTCTATTCCGACGACCTGCTGGCCCCGGTCCCGGCGGCGTCGCGCAGGCGTTTCGAGCCGGTCGCGGGCGCGCCGGGCCGGTTCAGCGCCGATGCGACGCTGCGGCGGCTGGTGACCTTCAAGGAGCTGAACCTGATCGGCGACTGGCCGATGCGCGGCCGCTTCGACGTCATCTTCTGCCGCAACGTGGTCATCTATTTCGACGACGCGACCCAGGAGCGGGTCTGGGGCCGGTTCACGCCGATCCTGAACCCCGGCGGCGTCCTCTACATCGGCCATTCCGAGCGGGTGACGGGCCCGGCGGCCCATGTGCTGCAGCCCGCCGGCCTGACCACCTACGTCAAGGGAGCGGGGGCATGAGCGCGGTCACGGTCCTGGTGGTGGACGACAGCGCCACCATGCGCAGCCTGATCAGCGCCGTCCTGCGCCGCGATCCGGAGATCAACGTGGTCGGCACGGCCGCCGATCCGCTGGAGGCGCGCACGAAGATCAAGGCGCTGAACCCCGACGTCATCACCCTGGACGTCGAGATGCCCAATATGAACGGGCTGGAGTTCCTGGAGAAGATCATGCGGCTGCGGCCCATGCCGGTGGTCATGGTTTCGACCCTGACGCAGGCGGGGACCGACGTGACCCTGGCCGCGCTGGAGGTCGGGGCCGTCGACGCCGTGGCCAAGCCCGCGCCGGGCGTGCCCGCCGCCGAGGCCTTCGGCGACCTGGCCGAGAAGGTGAAGATCGCCGCGCGGTCTCGCGTTCGTCCGCTGGAGGAGCGCGCGGTCAAGGGCCACGAGGGCGCCTATCACGCCGACCCCGACCATGTGCTGGCGATCGGCTCGTCCACCGGCGGGGTCGAGGCTCTGCTGACCATCCTGTCGGCCTTCCCGGCGGACTGTCCGGCGACGGTCGTCACCCAGCACATGCCCGCCAGCTTCACCAGGAGCTTCGCCGCTCGCCTGAACAAGGTCTCGGCCGCCACGGTCAGCGAGGCCGAGGACGGCGCGCCGCTGAAGCCGGGCCACGTCTACATCGCGCCGGGCGGCGAGGCTCATCTGGCCGTGTCGGGCGGGCGTTGCCGCCTGGTCGCCGCCGATCCGGTCAACGGCCATCGCCCCTCGGTCGACGTGTTGTTCGGCTCGGTCGCCCAACTGGGCCGCCCGATGACGGGCGTCATCCTGACCGGCATGGGCAAGGACGGGGCCAGGGGCCTGCTGGCCATGCGCCAGGCCGGCGCCCGCACCCTGGGCCAGGACGAGGCGTCCTGCGTCGTCTATGGGATGCCGCGCGCGGCCTTCGAACTGGGCGCCGTCGAGCGCCAGCTGCCCCTGTCCCGTATGGCCCCGGCCATTCTCGAATCCTGCGCCGCCCGTTCGGCCGCGCCCCAGACTGTCGCGTAAGGACGTTCATGCCCGCCGCTTCCGCCATTCGCACCCTTGTCGTCGACGACCAGCTGACGATGCGCTCTCTTGTCCGCGCCAGTCTGCAGCAGATCGGGATGCGCGACATCGAGGAGGCGCCGGACGGCGAGGCGGCCCTGCGGTCCCTGCTGGCGCAACCGGTCCATCTGGTGATCTCGGACTTCAACATGCCGAATCTGGACGGCCTCAGCCTGCTGCGCGCCATCCGGGCGCACCCGCCCCTGTCCAAGACGGCCTTCATCATGCTGACCGGTCGGGCCGATCGCGAGCTGGTTCAGCGCGCCGTGCAGTTCGGCGTGAACAACTACCTGGTCAAACCCTTCACTACCGCCCAGTTGAAAGAGAAGCTGGAAGCGGTGTTCGGCCCGCTGACGTGATCGGCGCGGCCGCTCAGGAGCCGGTCGAGCGGCGCGTGCACGTAGGGCAGGGCGATCACTTCGTGTCGTCCGATCCCGACGTGGTGCTGACCACCGTGCTGGGCAGCTGCGTGGCCCTGTGCCTGCGTGATCCGGCGGCGGGAGTCGGGGGCATGAACCACTTCCTTCTGCCCGAAGGCTCGGGCTCCGGAACGGACGTCGGCCGTCGCTACGGCGCCTATCTGATGGAAGTGCTGATCAACGACGTGCTGAAGGCGGGCGGACGCCGCGAGCGGCTGGAGGCCAAGCTGTTCGGCGGCGGACGCATGTTCGACAGTCTCAGCGACGTGGGCGCCGCCAACGCCGACTTCGCCGAGAAATTCCTGGCCGACGAAGGCATACCCGTCGTCAGCCGCAGTCTGAGAGGCGCGGGCGGGCGCCGCATACACTATTGGCCGGTCAGCGGTCGGGCGCGTCAGCGCGTGGTGACGGACGGCGCGATCCTGCCGCCCGCGATCCCGTCGTCGCCCGTCGCAACCGGAGATCTGGAGCTGTTCTGATGGCCGAGACAGACAATCGCGACCTGTTGGCCGCCATGGCGGCGGAGCTGGCGGACATCCGCGTCGAGATCGAGGCGGCGGGCGGTCTGGTGTCCGAGGTCCTGCGCCAGCTGCCGGCCGAGGCCCGGCTGGGGTATCTGACGCGCAGCCAGACCTTCGACGTGCTCTCCCAGCGTATCGAGGCCCTGGCCGGCCTGGCCCAGGCCGTGGCCGACGACCAGCCGATGGATACCGCCCTGGCGGCGCTGCCCCTGGCCGAGATGGCCGAGCGGATGCAGGAGACCACCCACCGCGCCCGGCCGGGAGCGACCCCCGCCGAGGAGAGCGCCGAAGACGAACGCGTCCCGGCCTCGGGCGTGCTGCAACTCTTCTGAGCCCATGAGCGAGGACCGCATCAATCTGGAGCAGTCGACGGTCCTGCTGGTGGACGACACGCCGCAGGCGCTCGACATGCTGAGCTCGATCTTCCAGGGCTTCGGCGTCAAGGAGCAGATCAAATGCCCCTCGGCCGTCGAGGCGGTGAAGGTCGTGCAGCAGCGTTCGGTCGATCTGATCGTCATCGACTGCGGCGACCCGGAGATGGACGGCTACGCCTTCACCCGCTGGCTGCGACGCGAGACGCCCGCGCCCCTGCGCTACACCCCCGTCATCCTGGTGACCGGCCACGCCGCCCAGTCCAAGGTGCAGGAAGGCCGCGACTGCGGCGTCAGCTTCGTCATCGCCAAGCCCCTGACGCCCGCCGTGCTGCTCAAGCGCATCCTGTGGCTGGGGGCCGACGAGCGCGAGTTCGTGGAATGCGAAACCTACGTCGGGCCCGATCGTCGTGTCCGTAACTTCGGCCCGCCCGTGGGCATGGCGGGGCGCCGCAAGGGCGATCTGTCGGCCCATGTCGGCCACGCCGTAGAGGCCAATATGGACCAGGCCGATATCGACATGCTGCTGAAGCCGCAAAGGGTGTCCCTGTGACCGAGGCCGTGACCACCAGGATCCAGACCTCCCTGGCGCAACAGATGGCCCGGCCGGGCGGCCGGACCCTGGCCGACGTCGAGCGCCGCGCCAACGAACGCCTGGGCCGGCACAAGGCCGAGGTCATGGTCGAGGTCGAGGCCGCCGTCGCGGGGCTGGAAGGGCTGTGCGTCGCGCAGCCGGAGGCGCCGGCGGGGGAGGTCTATCGCCTGGCGACGCGGGTGCTGGACCTGGGGGGGTTCTTCGAGACCGGGCCCTTGTTCGACGCGGGCTACAGCCTGGCCGACATGGCGGACCGCATGGCGGCGGCCGACGCCTGGGAGTGGCCGCCGGTTCAGGTGCACGTCCAGGCGCTGCGGCTGATCCTCAACGCGGGCTGCGAGCGCAATGCGGCGACGGATCATCTGCTGGCGGGCCTCAAGGCCGTCGCGGGGAAGACGGGCGCCTAGGCCCTTCCCCCCTTGTGGGAGAAGGAAGCCGTTAGCCGTATCTGGCGATGCCCAGGTCGGCGGTTTCGATGTCCGGCGTCCGGCCGCTGATCAGGTCGGCGATGACGCGGGCCGAGCCGCAGGCCATGGTCCAGCCCAGCGTGCCGTGGCCGGTGTTCAGGAACAGGTTGTCCAACCCGGTCTTGCCGATGACCGGGGTGCCGTCTGGCGTCATCGGACGCAGGCCGGACCAGTAGCTGGCCGCCTTCAGGTCGCCGGCGCCGGGGAAGAGCGAGCCGACCGAATGCTCCAGCGTGTTGCGGCGCTGTTCCGGCAGGATGTTGTTGTAGCCCGAGATCTCGGCCATGCCGCCGACGCGGATGCGGTCGCCCAGGCGGGTGATCGCCACCTTGTAGCTCTCATCCATGATGGTCGAGACGGGGGCGGCGGGTTCGTCGATGATCGGGGCGGTGATCGAATAGCCCTTCACCGGATAGACCGGCAGGGTCATGCCCAGCGGCTTGACCATCTGCGGCGAGTAGGAGCCCAGCGCCAGCACATAGGCGTCGGCCGTCACCACGCCCTTGTCGGTCTTGACCCCGGTGATGCGGCCGCCCTCGGCGATCAGAGCCTGAATCGTCGTGCCGTACTGGAAGGTCACGCCCTGCGTTGTCGTCGCGTGGTCGGCCAGGGCGTTGGTGAATTTGAAGCAGTCGCCGGTCTCGTCGCGCGGCAGGCGCAGGCCACCGACGAACAGGTCGCGGGTGGCCTTCAGGCCCGGCTCGGCGCGGATGCAGCCGTCCTGGTCCAGCACCTCGAACGGGACGCCGCCTTCGCGCAGGACCTCGGTGTCCTTGTAGATGCCGTCCAGCTGTTTCTGGGTGCGGAACAGCTGCAGCGTGCCCTGGGTGCGGTGGTCGTACTGAAGGCCCAGCTCCTCGTTCAGCGCCGTCTGCACCACCTGGCTGTACTCGGCCAGACGCACCATCCGCGCCTTGTTCAGCGCATAGCGGCTGGAGGTGCAGTTGCGCAGCAGGGCCAGCAGCCAGCGCACGGTCGCCACGTTCAGATGCGGATGCAGGATCAGCGGGGCGTGACGCATGAACAGCCACTTGACCGCCTTGGCCGGGATGCCGGGCGCCGCCCAGGGCGAGGAGTAGCCGGGTGAGATCTCGCCCGCATTGGCGAAGCTGGTCTCCAGCGCCGGACCGCTCTGGCGGTCGATGACGGTGACCTCGTGCCCCTGACGGGCCAGGTAGTGGGCGGTGGTCACGCCGATGACGCCGGCGCCGAGGATTGCGATCTTCATAGGACTTGACCTTACGCGAACCAGACGCGTGGCCTCCTAGACCAGATTTTGCGCCGGTCGCGCAAGTCGGAGTTTGTGTGCGCCGCAATATCGACGACGTTGATAAGGACTGCCTGTGTTCGGCCGATCACGGTTGATTATTTGCTCGCTATATCGGTCAGGCGCGACAAGCTTGGCCTAGGAGGATCGGGTCGGGTCGGTCAGAGGCTCGCCGTAGTGGCGATCGCCATGCAGATTGGCGGCCAGGGGCGCTGTGGTGCGTTCGATCATGCGATGGACGACCGGCTTGTCCGGCCCCTGGTGCAGGGCGCGGATGCCCTCGTTGATCGAGGCGTCGGCGTGGGTGATGCGCTGGTTGTGGCGGATGTAGTCCAGCCAGGTCGGCGTCTGATACTTCTCAACCCAGATCTCGGGTTCGGCCAGGTCGCGCATCAGGCGCCACTGACGCGCGCCGTCGCGGCGGCGGATGCGACGCCGCTCGTCCATCAGGGCCAGGAAGGCGTCGATGTCCTCCTCGCGGATGCGATAGGCGATGGAGACGATCACCGGCCCGCTGCGCGGCTCGATGGCCAGGGCGGTCTGCGGCTCGGTCCAGCGCCGCAGCAGGTCCATGTTCAAATTGGCGGTCGAGGGCAGGGGGACCCTGAGGCCGATCAGCACGCACAGCGTCAGCACGCCCGCCGAGACGGCCAGCGCCGTCTCGACGCCATAGGTCTGGGCCAGACTGCCCCACAGCCAGCTGCCGCCCGCCATGCCGCCGAAGGCCGCCATCTGATACAGCGCCAAGGCTCGCGCCACGACCCAGCGGGGCACCGACATCTGCACCGTGACGTTGAAGCTGGACAGCACCAGCACCCAGCCCGCTCCGGCGATCATCAGGGCCGGAAGCGTCACGACCAGCCAGGGCGCATAGGCCAGGCCCAGGGCCGCCGCCGCAAAGGCCAGGGCGGCGACGCGGACGATGGTCTCCGTCTCATATTTCGCGCGAAGTCGGCCGACGAACAGGGCGCCGCCCACGGCGCCGACGCCGAATGACCCGAGCAGCAGGCCGAAGACCAGAGGGCCGCCGCCGCTCTCGCGCGCGACCACGGGCATCAGGGCCTGGATCGCGCTGGCGCCGACGCCGAACACCAGGGCGCGCAGCAGCACCGCCGTCACGCGCGGCGACAGGAAGGCGTAGCGCACCCCGCCGGCCATGGCCGCCAGCAGCCGCTCTCGCGGCAGGGTCTGCTTGGGCCGCTCGGGCTTCCAGCGGAACAGGACGATCAGCAGGCCCAGATAGCTGAAGGCGTTGACGGCGAAGGCCGCCGCAGCGCCCGCCGCCGCCACGATCAGGCCGCCCAGCGCCGGGCCGACGCTGCGCGCCATGTTGAAGCCCATGGAGTTCAGGGTCACGGCTCCGGCCAGGTCCTCGCGCGGTACCATGTCGCCGACTGACGCCTGCCATGCCGGGCCGTTGAAGGCCGTGCCGCAGCCGATCAGAAAGGTGAAGGTCAGCAGCACCCACGGCGTGATCCAGCCCATCCAGGTCATGGCCGCCAGCCCCGCCGAGACCAGCAGCATGAAGGTCTGGGCCGCCAGCATGATCCTGCGTCGGTCCACCGTGTCGGCCAGGGCCCCGGCCGCAAGCGACAGCAACATGATCGGCAGGGTGATCGACGCCTGCACCAAGGCGACCATCTGCGCTGAGGCGATGGAGGTCATCATCCACGCCGCGCCCACCGACTGGATCAGGCCGCCGAAATTGGTGACCAGGCTGGTGATCCACACCGCCCGGAAGATCGGATGCCGCAGCGGCGCCAGGGCCGAGGGACGCTCCGGCGGGACGGACGGCGGCCCAGAAGCAGCGGCGTCGGCGGTCGAACTCATGCGGGGCGGCTCCTCGCATGGACGACACGGGGGTGAACGATACGCAGCAGACGGGAACCGACGACGATCATGCGGGCAATCCACACGGCTTCGGCGGGGGAAGCAAGGCAGGAAGCGGTCACTCTGGGTTCCGGATTATTGGCGTCGCGAGGGCGATGGCGGGACGCTATAGGAAGGCCGTGACCGTCCCAGCCGTTCCCTCCCAGTCGCCTTCGGCCCCCTTCACCGTGGCCGCCCTGTATCGTTTCGCGCCCGTGGCCGATCCGGCGGCGTTGCGGATGCATCTGCTGGACCTGTGCGGGACGCAGGTGCGCGGCACGCTTCTGGTGGCGCATGAGGGGATCAACGGCACCATCGCCGGCCCCGAAGCCGACGTCGCCCGCGTCGTCGACGGGGTGCGCGTCCTGCCGGGCTTCGAGCGGCTGGAGCTGAAATATTCGACGGCGCAGGCCATGCCCTTCCACCGCATGAAGGTGCGGGTGAAGGCCGAGATCGTCACCATGGGCCAGCCCGACATCGACCCGGTCGAGGGCGTCGGGACCTACGTCTCGCCCCAGGACTGGAACGCCCTGATCGCCGACCCCGACACCGTCGTCATCGACACCCGCAACGACTATGAGGGCGAGATCGGCGCCTTTGCGGGCGCGGTCCAGCCCAACACCCGCACCTTCCGCGAGTTCGCCGACTGGTTCCGCACCGAGGGGCGCGCCCTGCTGGACCGGCCGACCCCGCCGAAGGTGGCGATGTACTGCACCGGCGGCATCCGCTGCGAAAAGGCCACCGCCTTCCTGAAGGCCGAGGGGGTGCGCGACGTGCATCACCTCGAAGGCGGCATCCTGAAATATCTGGAGACCGTGCCGGAGCCGGAAAGCCTGTGGCGCGGCGAATGCTTCGTCTTCGACGAGCGGGTGGCCGTGGGGCATGGGCTGGTCGAGGGCGAGCACGCCTTGTGCCGGGGCTGCCGGATGCCGGTCAGCCCCGAGGGGCGCCGCTCCGCGCGTTATGTCGAAGGCGTGTCCTGCGACCGCTGCTGGGACGACCGCGACGCGACCCAGCGCGAGGGTTACGCCGAACGCCAGAAGCAGATGGAGATCGCCCGCGCCCGAGGCGTGGCGCATGTGGGGGCGGCGCAGAAAGGTTAAGAGGCGCTTCTTCCGCTCCTCTCACTCTCTGCCGTCATCTTCGGGTCAGACTCGAGGATGACGGCATGTGTCGCGGGGATGGGGCGTAGGTGATGACCGACCCGTCGGAGAGGGTCGCGGACGGCGCCCGCCCATGCCATCCTCCTTCCTTCGCTGAATACGGAGGCCCGCCCATGTCCGCCTTTCGTCCCGTCGAGCGCCTCGACACTCATGAGGTGTCCAATCAGGTTCCGCCGCTGGAGGATGTCGACCTGTTCGCGGGCGACAGGGCGCTGCACGACGCCGTGCGCCATTGGGGCGGGGCGGGGCATGTCGAGCGGCTGACCGATCTGGGCCGCCGCTGCGGCTCGGCCGAGGTGATCGACTGGGGCGTGCAGGCCAATCGGGTGACGCCCGTGCTGGACACCCACGACCGCTATGGCCGCCGGATCGACGAGGTGACCTTTCATCCGGCCTATCATCAGCTGATGGATCTGGGGCTGGGCGCAGGGATCGCCGCCAGCGCCTGGGACGGGACGCCGAACGGGCATCTGCTGCACGCGGCCATCCTGTTCCTGACCGGGCAGGCGGATTCTGGGACCAGTTGCCCCATGACCATGACCTACGCCTCGGTCGCGGCCTTGCAGGCCGATCCGGCGGCGGGGGAGCCGTGGATCAGGGGCGTGCTGGCCGGCCGCTATGACCCGGCCGTGCGCCCGGCGGCGGACAAGGCGGGCGTGACGCTGGGCATGGCCATGACCGAGAAGCAGGGCGGCTCGGACGTGCGCGCCAACACCACCCGCGCCGAGCCGGTCGGCGAAGACGGCTGGTATAGTCTGACCGGGCACAAGTGGTTCTGTTCGGCGCCGATGTGCGACGCCTTCCTGACGCTGGCCTATGCGCCGGGCGGGCTGACCTGCTTCATCCTGCCGCGCTGGCTGCCGGACGGGACGCGCAATGCGGGCTTCCGCGTCATGCGGCTGAAGGACAAGATGGGCGACCGCTCCAACGCCTCGTCCGAGGTCGAATATCACGGCGCGCTGGCCCAGCGGTTGGGAGAGGAGGGGCGGGGCGTCGCCACCATCATCCGCATGGTCCAGCACACGCGGCTGGACTGCGTGGTGGGCTCGGCGCTGCAGATGCGCGGGGCGCTGGCGCAGGCCGTGTGGCACGCCGCCCACCGCACCGCCTTCCAGAAACGGTTGCTCGACCAGCCGATGATGGCCGCCGTCCTGACCGATCTGGCGGTCGAGAGCGAGGCGGCGACGGCCCTGTCGATGCGGCTGGCGGCCACCTTCGATACGGACGACGCCGTGGGACGCCTGCTGACGCCGGTCGCTAAATACTGGGTCTGCAAGCGCGCGCCGAACCTGATCTATGAGGCGATGGAGGCGCTGGGCGGCGCCGGCTATGTCGAGACGGGACCGATGCCGCGCCTGTTCCGCCAGTCGCCGCTGAACGCCATCTGGGAAGGCTCGGGCAATGTCATCGCCCTGGACGTGCTGCGCGCGGCGGGGCGCGAGCCGGAGGCCGTCGAGGCTCTGCGCGACTGGCTGGGGTCGCAGGCCGGGAAGTCCGCCGACTACGACCGTTTCATCGCCGGGCTGGGCGTGACGGCGAACGAGGCGGGGGCGCGGCTGGCGGTCGAGCGGCTGGCGCTGGCGGCACAGGCGGCGGCCCTGCTGGAGATGGACAGCCCCTCGGCCGAAGCCTTCATCGCCCTTCGTCTGCGCCCGCGCGGCATGGCCTATGGCGCCTATGAGGTCGAGGTGGATCAGCGGGCGGTGCTGGAACGGGCCATGCCCGCCTGAAACTCGGGAAAAGGGCGCCGGAAAGGACGAAGGCCTCGCGGGGGCTCCGCGAGGCCTTCGGTGGTGGAGCTAAGCGGAGTCGAACCGCTGACCTCTTGAATGCCATTCAAGCGCTCTACCAACTGAGCTATAGCCCCAGGCCGTATCGGCTTGGTCATGTCGTCGACCGTGTCAGGCTGAAGCGCCCGGAAAGGACGAAGGCCCCGCGGGCGTTCCGCGAGGCCTTCGATGGTGGAGCTAAGCGGAGTCGAACCGCTGACCTCTTGAATGCCATTCAAGCGCTCTACCAACTGAGCTATAGCCCCGAACCTTTCGGTCGGTCCCGCCGGGGAAGCTGTCGCCCCCCAGCGAGGCGCGGAAACTAGGTCAGGCCGTTTTGAAGATCAAGCGGGTCTGACACATTTTTTTCCGCTTATTTTTCCGACTCTTGGGCCTTAGTCGTCGTCACGCGACGGCTTGGCCAGCTCTTCGTCGAGGTCGTCGTCGTCCTCGTCCTCGATGAAGGGCACGGAATCGTCGTCGTCATCGTCCAGGACGTCGTCGTCATCGTCGCCGTCGGTCGAGCCCATGCCGGCGTCGTCGCCGCCCGGCTCGCCGTCGTCGTCGTCCGGCGTCAGGATCGGCTCATGGCCTTCCTGGTCGATTTCCGGGGTGGAGCCTTCGGCGTCCTCTTCGTCCTCGTCGCTCTCGACCGACTTGTCGGCGACCTGATCTTCGGCCTCCGCGTCGTCAGCGGCGAAGCCGGCGCCGCGCCGCGCACGGCGGCTACGGACGGCTTCTTCCATCGGATCGAACTCGGTGTCGCACTTGGGGCAGTGGGCCGGGCGACGGTTCAGATCGTAGAATTTGGCCTGGCAGTTCGGGCAGACCTGCTTTTGGCCCAGTTCGGGATTGGCCACGTGATTAGACCTTCGGCGGGTTTAAGGGAGAAATCGGAAATAGGGCGGCTCCCTTGCCACCGGCGGGGGCCGCTGTCAAAAGCCTTCTTTTCCGCGCCTGCGCGGCCTTCCTGACATTCGGAGCCTGCATCAGGGTGAGCACTCCCCAGACCTTCACCGCGTCCCGCGTTTCCAGCCTCGATTCCGGCCTTCGGGGCGTGGTTCGCGCACCGGGCGACAAGTCGATGTCGCACCGCGCCCTGATCTTCGGCGGCATGGCTGAGGGCGTCACCGAAATCGAGGGTCTGCTGGAGGGCGACGACATCTTGGCCACAGGCCGGGCCATGCAGGCGTTCGGGGCTGGGGTGGAGCGGATCGGCGAGGGGCGCTGGCGGGTCGAGGGGCGCGGCGCCCTGCGTTCGCCCGAGGCGGTCATCGACTGCGGCAACGCCGGAACGGGGGTGCGCCTGCTGATGGGGGCGGCGGCGGGCTATGCGCTGACGGCGACGTTCGACGGCGACGCCTCCCTGCGCAAGCGGCCGATGAAGCGGGTCACCGGGCCGCTGGCCGACATGGGCGCGCGGTTCGACTGGAACGCGGCCGAGGACCGGGTGCCGCTGACTCTGCATGGGGGCGGGCTGAAGGGCGTGACCTTCGTCCAGAGCGTCGCCTCGGCCCAGATCAAGTCGGCCATCCTGCTGGCCGGGCTGAACGCGGACGGCGAGACCGTCGTGGTCGAGCCGGAAAAGAGCCGCGACCACACCGAGCGGATGCTGCGCGCCTTCGGCGCCGAGGTCGAGGTGACCGAAGAGGGCGACGGCTGGCGCATCCGCCTGTCGGGCGGACAGAAGCTCAAGGGAACCCACGTCGCCGTACCGGGCGATCCGTCCTCGGCGGCCTTCCCTCTGGCGGCGGCGCTGGTGGTTCCGGGCTCCGAGGTGACGGTCGAGGGGGTGATGCTCAACCCCCTGCGCACCGGCCTGTTCCAGACCTGGCTCGACATGGGCGCGGACCTGACCATCGCCAACCGCCGCATGGCCGGGGGCGAAGAGGTCGGCGACGTCACCGCGCGTCATTCGGCGCTGAAGGGCGTCGTGGTTCCCGAAGACCGCGCCGCCTCGATGATCGACGAATATCCGATCCTGGCCGCCACGGCCGCCTTCGCCGAGGGCCGCACCGTCATGCGCGGCATCAGCGAGATGCGCGTCAAGGAAAGCGACCGCATCGCCCTGATGGTCGCGGGCCTGTCGGCCTGCGGCGTTCAGGTGCAGGAGGAGCCGGAGGGCTTCATCGTCACTGGCGCCGTCGGGGTCGGCCCGGTGAAGGGCGGCGCGACCGTCGACACCGCCCATGACCACCGCATCGCCATGAGCCATCTGGTGCTGGGCCTGGCCGCCGAACAGCCCGTCTCGGTCCGCGACCCCGAGATGATCGCCACCAGCTTCCCCGGCTTCGTGGAGATGATGAACGGGCTGGGCGGGACTATTGTCCAAGGGGATGCGGCGTGAACCTCGTCATCGCCGTCGACGGCCCCGCCGCTTCAGGCAAGGGCACCATCGCCGCGCGTCTGGCCGCTCATTACGGCCTGCCGTATCTGGACACCGGCCTGCTGTATCGCGCCGTGGGGCTGGCCGTGCTGGATGCGGGCGGCGACCTGGGCGACGCCGAGGCGGCGGCGCAGGCCGCGCGGGCGCTGGATCTGGCGAGCCTGAGCGACAATCCCCGCCTGACCGATCGCGGCGCGGGCGAGGCGGCCAGCCGCGTGGCCAGCCATCCGGGGGTGCGCGCGGCCCTTCTGAAGCTGCAGCAGGACTTCGCCGCCCAGGCGGGCGGAGCGGTGCTGGACGGGCGCGACATCGGCACGGTGATCGCGCCGGACGCTCCGGCCAAGCTCTATATCGCCGCCAGCCCAGAGGTGCGCGCCGAGCGCCGCTGGAAACAGTTGACCGCGCGCGGCGAGGTCATCGCCTTCGAGGACATGCTGGAGGATATCCGTCGCCGCGACGCTCGCGACGCCGGCCGCGACGACGCCCCGATGGTCCAGGCGGACGACGCCGTCTTGCTGGATACGACCGATCTGGGTATAGAAGCCGCCTTCGATGCGGCCCGCCGTATCGTCGAGGCGGCGCGAGCCAGGGCCGGGATCTGATCCCGCCGGGCGAATCCAACGCTCCGATCTCCTCGACGGCCGCGGGCGTTCTGGCTTTTGTTTCGCGCTTTTCGAGCGTGCGTCGCCTCGCCTCGTGACGACCTGACTTTCCCTTTTTCACCCCATTCGCGCATGTCCGTTCGGTCGTGCGCGTTTCGCCTTCATCAACCTCAAGAGTTTCCATGACTGAAACCCTCAACCCCACCCGCGACGATTTCGCCGCGCTCCTCGACGAACAGCTGCAAGGCCGCGATCTCGGCGAAGGCCAGGTCGTTCACGGCCGCGTCGTCGGCATTGAAAAAGACATCGTCATCATCGACGTCGGTCTGAAGACCGAAGGCCGCATCGCCATGCGCGAGTTCGGCCAGGGCGAAGGCGCCGTCCTGCCCAAGGTCGGCGACAACGTCGAGGTCTACCTGGAGCGCGTCGAGAACGCGATGGGCGAGGCCGTCATCAGCCGCGACAAGGCTCGCCGCGAAGAAGCCTGGACCCGTCTGGAAGCCGTGTTCGCCGAAGGCCACCCGGTCAACGGCGCCATCGTCGGTCGCGTCAAGGGCGGCTTCACCGTCGACCTGGGCGGCGCCTCGGCCTTCCTGCCGGGCTCGCAGGTCGACATCCGTCCGGTCCGCGACGTCGGCCCGCTGATGGGCAAGGAACAGCCCTTCGCCATCCTGAAGATGGACCGTCCGCGCGGCAACATCGTCGTCTCGCGTCGCGCCATCCTGGAAGAAGCCCGCGCCGAACAGCGCACGGAGCTGGTCGGCCAGCTGCAAGAGGGTGAAGTCCGCGAAGGCGTCGTCAAGAACATCACCGACTACGGCGCGTTCGTCGACCTGGGCGGCATCGACGGCCTGCTGCACGTCACCGACATGTCGTGGAAGCGCGTCTCGCATCCGTCGCAGGTCCTGGCCGTCGGCGACACCGTCAAGGTCCAGATCGTCAAGATCAACCCGGACACCCAGCGCATCTCGCTCGGCATGAAGCAGCTGCAGTCGGATCCGTGGGACGGCGTCGAAGCCAAGTACCCGGTCAACGCCAAATACACCGGCCGCGTCACCAACATCACCGACTACGGCGCCTTCGTGGAGCTGGAGCCGGGCGTTGAAGGCCTGGTCCACGTGTCGGAAATGTCCTGGACCAAGAAGAACGTCCACCCGGGCAAGATCGTCTCCACCTCGCAGGAAGTGGACGTCATCGTCCTGGACGTCGACAGCGCCAAGCGTCGTATCTCGCTGGGCCTGAAGCAGGCTCAGAACAACCCGTGGGAGGCCTTCCTGGAGGCTCACCCGGTCGGTTCGACCGTCGAGGGCGAAGTCAAGAACGCCACCGAGTTCGGCCTGTTCGTCGGCCTGGACAACGACATCGACGGCATGGTCCACCTTTCGGACCTGGACTGGAACGTGTCGGGCGAAGAAGCCATCCAGCGCTACCGCAAGGGCGAGGTCATCAAGGCCAAGGTGCTGGACGTCGACATCGAGAAGGAGCGCGTCTCCCTGGGCGTCAAGCAGCTCGGCGGCGACCCGATGGAAGGCGACACCTACAAGCGCGGCCAGCAGATCACCGTCACCGTGACGGCGATCGAGACCGGCGGCATCGAGGTGAAGTTCGGTGAAGACGACGCGCCGGTTACGGCCTTCGTGCGCAAGTCGGACCTGTCGCGCGACCGCAACGAGCAGCGCACCGAGCGCTTCGCCGTGGGCGACCGCGTCGACGCCATGATCACCGCCGTCGACAAGGCTACGCGCCGCGTCTCGGTCTCGATCAAGGCCCTCGAGATGAAGGACGAACAGGAAGCCATCGAACAGTTCGGGTCGTCGGACTCGGGCGCCTCGCTGGGCGACATCCTGGGCGCCGCGCTCAAGAACGCGGGCAAGGAATAAGCTTCCTTCCCGACGGGAAAACGGGGCGGCCGGAGCGATCCGGCCGCCCTTTTTCTTGGAGCGTGCGCGCCGGCGGGCGGCGGCCGGGCTGAGCCGTTCTGGGAATCGCTCTCAGCGCAGATCGGCTTTTTCTCCCTTTCGGAGCCGCTGGCGGGACGAAACCTGTCGGCCTCGAAAGCAAGAAACCTTCGCGACGATACGTTTTGTCTCTTTCTTCCTGTGGCGACAGACGGTTAGGGTGTCGTCCCGGACGGTGAAGCCAAGGCGGGGGCCTGAATGATCAAGTCTGAACTGATCGAGAAACTGGCGGCTGAGAACCTGCATCTCACCCATGCGGAGGTGGAGCGGGTCGTGAACGTGATCCTGGGCCGCATGACCGAGACCCTCTCGGACGGCGGCCGGGTCGAGCTTCGCGGCTTCGGCGCCTTCTCGGTGCGCAGCCGCCCGGCGCGGACGGGACGCAATCCCCGCACCGGCGAGACGGTCGAGGTGCCGGCCAAGGCCGTGCCCTTTTTCAAGAGCGGCAAGGAACTGCGCGAGCGCCTGAACGCTTCCGGCGACGCCTGATCCCTAATCGAAAGACTGAAGATCCCATGAGCCTGCTGACCGAGTTTCGGGAATTCGCCGCGCGCGGCAACGTCGTCGACCTGGCGGTCGGCGTCATCATCGGCGCTTCGTTCGGCAAGATCGTCACCAGCCTGGTGGATCAGGTGGTGATGCCGCCGATCGGCCTGCTGCTGGGCAAGGTCGACTTCTCCAAGCTGGAATGGGTCCTGGTGCCCGAGAACCCGGCGACTGAGGCGGTCGAGAAGGTGGCCATCCAGTACGGCGCCTTCATCAACACCCTGATCCAGTTCCTGATCGTGGCCTTCGTGGTCTTCCTGGCGGTCAAGGCGATCAACAAGATGCGCCGCGAACAGCCGGCCGAGCCGGAAGCGGCCGGCCCGACGCCGACCGAAGCCCTGCTGGCTGAAATCCGCGACGAATTGAAGGCGCGCCCCTAAGGGGCCGTCTGCGAGCGCCGTTTCAGGCCCGCGCCTCCATCGCGCGACGAGGTGCGGACGACGGCGCCAGCCGCAGGGCGGCGCTGGCCCGCGCGGGCAGCGGCCGCAGACAGAAGGAATAGTCGCCGTCATAGGGGGTGGGCCGCCAGCCGGCGTCCTGCATCCCCGCGTCGAAGGCGACGTGACAGTGGCCCCAGCCGCCTTCGCGCCGTGCGCGGTCGGCTTGCCGTCCCAAGGCCCGCTGCAGTTCCGACGACGCGACCTGCAGCCTGACCTTGGCTGCGCCCAGGGGCGGAGCCAGCCGACGCAGGCTCTCGCACAGCGCCTGGATCGCGCGGGCGTCGTTCTTCAGGGCGATCAAGTCGATGATCTCCAGGGTCGGCGGCTCCAGCGGCGTCTGCTTGTTCAGCATGGCGACGGCGAACCCCGTGATGCGTCCCTCGTCTCTATAAGCCAGCGTCAGCGGCGGCACCGTCAGATCGGGGTCCGACAGCCGCCATCGCATGATCGCCGGGCTGCGGTCCGCCGTCAGCCTCCCCTCGGCGCGCAGGGCCTGCCAGAAGCGGGCGTAGTCCGATCGTTCGGACAGGTCTGGCCTGAGGGTCACGCTGGCGGACAGGCGGCGCTCGGCCTGACGTAGGCCGCGTCCGTTAAGCAGGCGGGGCAGGGGAGACAACTGCTCGCCCAGCAGGCGCGCCAGCGTCGGGGCCCGGTCCACCACGCCGCGCAGGGCGCGTCCATAGAGACAGGCGACGGGGTCGATCACCCAGGCCAGCTTCACCGCATGGGCCTCGGGCGGCCAGGGGATCATGCCGTGCCGCCGGTACAGGGGGCTTGAGCGGGCGTTCGCGTTCAAGGTGTATCGGGCGAAGCAGCCCGGCTGGTTGACGAAGGCGTCGATCAGGGCGCGACTGCGGCCTCTCTGCGCCGGAGGCACCACGATGGAGTAGCCGGTGGCGCCGAACAGGGCGCGATCGTTCAGCCAGAACCGCTGGATGAAGTTGCCCACGACGGCTTCCGCGCCTCTGCCGTGGTCGATCACCCAGCCGTGCGGGGCGTCAATTTCCGAGGCGGCCGGATTGGCCGTCAGCCAGCGCCAGCCCGCCGCCGATCGTTCCGGCCACCAGACGCTGCGATGCAGCCGATTGACGGCGTCCAGGTCTGACGCATGCAGCGGGCGCAGCGGCATGAACGGCTCCTTGTGGAAACTCAGGGAGCATTCACGTAAAAAGTGTAAATTGATCTAACGACACCCAAAGCGAGAATTGTTTGGCCGTTGTGCGACGACCTGACGGCCGGATTTCGCCGTTAACGCTTGTTTGCAATCCGTGACCGTGCTGTTTCTGCACGCTTCCGCGCCCGTCGGGGGCGCAAGAGATGGAGCTTGCCGTTGAGCACGACGGACGCAGGGGGCGCGCTCGAAGCGCCACGCAAGACCTTTCTGGGTCACCCGCGGGGGCTGGTGATCCTTTTCTTCACGGAGATGTGGGAACGCTTCTCCTATTACGGCATGCGGGCGCTGCTGGTCATGTATCTGACCCAGCACTTCCTGTTCGGACCGGCCGAGGCGCAGGGCATCTACGCCGCCTACGCTGCGCTGGTTTACCTGATGCCGGTTCTGGGCGGCATGATCGCCGACAGATACCTGGGCGCGCGCAAGGCCGTGGTCATCGGCGCCGTGCTGCTGGTGGCGGGCCACTTCACCATGGCGTTCGAAGGCTCGGGCGGTAAGGAAAGCCTGACCATCGGCGAGCGCGCCTATCAGATCGAGGTCGTCGGCCGCGATCAGAACCGCACCATGTTCGCCGTCAGCGGCGACGAGCGGGTCCAGATCTCCATCACCCCGGAAGGCGTGTCCAAGGTCGGCGCCGAGCCGGCGGCGGCCCAGGCCGCCGACGCTGCGGCGGTCGCGGCGGTCAGCGAGGGCTTCCCCGCCTTCACGCCCGCAGGCGGCTACAAGGTCGAGACCAAGCGCGACACCGCCTTCGGCGAGCCGGTCCTGTTCCTGGCCCTGTCGCTGATCATCATGGGGGTGGGCTTTCTGAAGGCCAACATCTCGACCGTGGTGGGCGCCCTCTATGAAGAGAACGATCCGCGTCGCGACGGCGGCTTCACCATCTTCTACGTCGGCATCAACCTGGGGTCCCTGCTGGCCACGGCGGCCTGCTCCTACCTGGGCTTCACCTACGGCTGGGCCTACGGCTTCGGTCTGGCGGGCTTCGGCATGCTGTTGGGGCTGCTGACCTTCCTGATCGGCGCGCCCTGGCTGGAAGGCCGCGGCGGACCGCCGGTTCCGCTGAAGGGGCGCTCCATCTTCGGCGTGCCGGTCGAGGCCTTCTTCTGGATCGCGGGCATCGTCGCCGTCTTCCCGGTCTGGATGCTGATGCAGCGTCACGAGATCGTGCAGACGATCCTGATCCCCATCGCCCTGATCACCTTCGTCTCGGTGGTCGGCTACACCGTCTTCCGCCTGAAGGGCGCCGAGCGGTCGCGGATGCTGGTCGCCCAGGTGCTGATCTTCTTCTCGGTGCTGTTCTGGGCCCTGTTCGAACAGGCGGGTTCGTCCCTGACCCTGTTCGCCGACCAGTCGACGCAGATGCCGAGCTGGTTCAACGCCGGCTACACCCAGATGTTCAACCCCGGCATCATCGTCGTGGGCGGGCCGATCATGGCGGCCCTGTGGGTCTGGCTGGGCAAGCGCAACCGCGAGCCGTCGACCCCGGTCAAGTTCTCGGTCGCCCTGGTCCTGGTCGGCGCGGGCTTCCTGCTGCTGTCGTGGGCGGCGGCGAACAACTTCAACGAATCCTTCCGCGTGCCGTTGATGATCCTGTTCCTGACCTACGCCTTCCACACCATCGGCGAGCTGTGCCTGTCGCCGGTCGGCCTATCGATGATCACCAAGCTGTCGGTGGCGCGCGTGGTCGGCCTGATGATGGGCGTGTGGTTCCTGTCGTCGTCGGTGGCTCACATCGTCGCCGGCTGGATCGCCGCCGCCACCGCCACGGACACCGTGGCCGGCGTCGTCACCAATCCGCAGCTGGCGTTGCAGACCTATGGCTCCATCTTCGGGACCATCGGCTGGACCGGCGTCGGCGTCGGCGTCGTGCTGCTGGCCCTGTCGCCCCTTCTCAAGAAGGGCATGGCGGGCGTTCACTGATCGCCTGATCGGTTTGCGACAAGGAAGGGGCGGCGTCTCGCAGGAGACGCCGCCCTTTTCAGTTGGTGCGGGTCGCCCGCCTGGGCCGCTTCGCGTTGGGGAGACGAAGCGACGCCGACGGGTCCTCTTCTTGTGGCTCAGAACGTCTTGCGCAAGCGGATCTGATAGAAGGTCCGCGGATCGATGAAGCGGTTCTCGACGAAGGCGATCGGCCGGGTCTCGCGGTCGCCGAAGACGGTCCGCTCGACGTTGAAGTCGTCCCAGAGGTTGACCTGGCCGCGGATCGACAGGGTTGGGGTCGGCTTGTACTCGGCCCACAGCTCGTAATAGTCGTGGCCGCGCCAGCCGTTGATTTCGTCGGGACGGAAGGTCTTCTGACCCAGCAGCGGGATCCAGGCGCCGCCCCATTGCAGCTTCCAGCTGGTGATGTCCTGCTGGAAGGTGATGGTCGCCTGGGTGGGGCGGATGCCCGAGATGGGGCGGATCTCGCCCGTGGTCGGATCGGTGACCTCGGTGTGGTTCCAGGTGTTTCTGAAGCCGAACTTGCCGCCCGAGAGGCCGAGCTTGTCGGTCGGGACGGTGACGTTCAGCACCAACTGATCCAGCGTGCCGTCGCCGATGTTGCCCACGGCGGCGTAACCGCCCTCAAGGGGGATGACGTCGATGGCGTTCGAGATTTCGTCGTGGCGCAGACCGACGCTGACGATCCCTTCGCCCCAGAAGCGCTTCTCGAAGGTCAGTTCGCCGACCCAGCGGGATTCGGGCTCCAGATTGACGTTGCCGCCGAAGACGTTCTCGTCCTCCAGGTCGGCCGAGGCGGCGAAGTCGCCGAAGTCCAGCTGGCCGACCGTGCGCTCGATGCGCAGGCGCACCTGGGTTGAGGCCGTCGGCGTCCAGGTCGTCAGCAGGCGGGGCTTGGCGTAGAAGAAGCTCTTCTCCTGCTCGGCGTCGCCCGACTGGCTGATGGTCGAGGATTCCAGCCGCAGGCCGCCCTCGAGCGTCCATTTGGGATTGATGCGCCAGGTGGCCTTGCCGAACAGTTCGCCGCGCGTCTCCTCGACCTTGACCGAGGCCGAGGGCAGGGGCTTGTTCACCCCGCCGACCGAATAGGTCTGATCGATCTCCAGCATGTTGTAGGCGATCTCGCCGCCGCCTTCGAACTCCAGGGCGGCGGACCGCTCGAAGCGCAGCAGGCCGCGCAGGATGGTCTCGGAGGAGTCGCCGTTGGCGGCGAACCGTTCGATCGGCTCTTCGACCCCGGCTTCGCGGTTCAGGGCGGTGGCGACGTTGTCGAATTCCTCGAACTCGTGGATGAAGCGCGTCTCCAGCTTGAGCCGCTCCGACAGGGGGCGGGTGTAGACGACGCCGACCTCGCCGCTCTTGGAGTCTTCGTCGGACAGGCTTTCGCGCAGCACGTCCGGCGCGGTCTGGCGATAGACGCCGTGCCAGTCGTTGATCCCGTAACGCGCCGTCAGGTCGATCCTGCCGCCCATTAGCGGGCCGGCGTAGGTGCCTCGGATCGAGTTCCCGCCGCCGTAGCCGTCGTTGTAGTAGTCCTCGGCGCGCAGCAGTTCGCCGTTCGGGCCGACGCGGCGCAGGGGACCGGCGCCGTTGGAATCGCTGTTGGAGATGCCGTCGCTCAAGGTCACGCCCCAGGTGCGGTCGCCCTTGCGCTCGGTGAACTGATAGGAGCCGCCGAACAGGTCTTGGCCGCCCTCGAACAGGAAGGCGTTGCCGGTCAGGATGTGCTCGCGGCTGACGGTGTTCTTCAGGATGACGTTGGCGACGACGGAATAGCCCTGCATCTCGATGCCCGGCGCGCCGCCGCGGATCAGTTCGATGCGTTCGACCTGGGCGGCGACGGTGCGGCCCAGGACGTTGGAGCCGGTGTCGTTCTTCGACGCCGGGCGCGAGCCGTTGATCAGGACGTTGCCGACCGCGCCTTCGAAGCCGCGCGCGCCGTCGCCGTCGTTGACGGAGAAGCCGGGCACCCGGTTGACCATGTCCAGCGCGGTGTTGGGACGGGCGTCGGCGAAGAAGTCGGGGGTGAAGATCAGGACGGCCTGATCGCTGGGCACGGCCGTCTGGCGGGCGGGCGCGTCCGTCCCCTCGGCGGCCAGGGCCGCGGCGGGAGCTGCAGCCAGCAGCAGGGCGGTGGTCGCCAGCAGGGCGCTCTTGGTGTTCATCTTTCCTCTCCCTCGGTGTCGGCAGAGGTGTGACGGCGGCGACGCCCGATCTCCAGTTACAAGCGGGACAGGTGGATTAAATCGCTGACAGCATTACGGAATAGTCACGTGCGGCGGATTGGCCAGACCTTAGTATAGGGGCATGAAAGCTCGCTTCGCGCCGATCGCCCTTCCCGCTCTGCTGGCCGCTCTTCTGGCCGTGTCCGCGGTTCCGATCGCGGCCCGCGCCGGCCAGGCCCAGACCGAGGCGGCGACACGGGTGGACGAGGTGGTCGTCAGCGCGCGACGGGCGGGCGCGCCCATGTGGACGGTGCGGCGCGACGGCGAGGGGGTGATGATCCTGGTCGGCGCCATCGAGGAGGCGCCGCGCGGCTTCGAATGGCGGGCGCGGGCGCTGGAGGAGGCCGCCGCGCGTTCCGACCGCATCCTGTTCCCGCAGCGCGGCCGCGCCTCGCCCGCCGACGTCCTGCGCCTGATGTGGCGCATCCGCACGATCGGCTGGCTGCCGGAAGGCGCGACGACGGCCGACTATCTCTCGCCTGAGGACCAGGCGCGGCTGGAAGCCGTGATGGCGACCGAGAAGAACGATCAGTGGAGGCGCGAAAGCCTGCTGCTGCTCGCCATCGGCCTGATTCAGGACAGGGCGGGCGAAAAGGGATCGCGGCCGGTCGGCGCCGACGACGCCGTGCGTCGCGCCGCCCGCAAGGCGCGCGTGCCGGTCCGCTCCATCGGGGTGGTGCGAGGCGCCGACCTGGTGGAAAGCCTGATCACGGCCCCGCCCGAGACGCACCGGGAATGCCTGCGCGCGGCCCTGTCTGCGGCTGAGCTGGGACCGGACGCCGTGCGTCTGCGGGCCGAGGCGTGGCGCGGGCTGCGGGTGGCCGAGGTGCTGGCCTCGCCGGTGGATCAGGCGGTGGACCGCTGCTGGCCGTGGGGCGATCCGCAGATCGGGCGGCAGTTGCGCACGGAATGGACCGACGCGGTCGCCGAGGCGCTGACCCAGCCCGGCCTGACCATGGCGGTCGCGCCGCTGCGCCGCCTGGCCGAGCCGGACGGCGTGCTGGATGCGCTGGAGGCCCAGGGCTTCGAGGTGGACGGCCCGGAATGGCGCGCGGCCGCCTCCGCCACGCACGAAGGCGGTTGACGTCCGGCGTGCGAAGGCCGACGCCGGGGGGATGAGCGAGACCGAACCCAGACTCACGTCCCTGGCCCATGGCGGCGGCTGCGGCTGCAAGATCGCGCCTGACGTCCTGCAGTCCATCCTGGCCTCGACGCCGCGCACGGCGGCCTTCGCCGATCTGATGGTGGGGACCGAGACTTCGGACGACGCGGCGGTCTGGCGGTTGAACGACCGGCAGGCCCTGGTGGCGACGACCGACTTCTTCATGCCGATGGTGGACGACCCGTTCGACTTCGGCCGAATCGCGGCGGCCAACGCCCTGTCGGACGTCTACGCCATGGGGGCGACGCCGATCTTCGCCCTGGCTATCGTCGGGATGCCGGTCGGCAAGCTGTCGCCCCAGACCATCGGCCGGGTGCTGGAAGGCGGCGCGTCGGTCTGCGCCGAGGCGGGCGTGCCCGTGGCGGGCGGCCATTCGATCGACAGTCTGGAGCCGATCTACGGTCTGGTCGCCCTGGGCCTGGCGCACCCCGACCGGGTGCTGACCAATCGCGGCGCGCGGGCGGGCGACGTGCTGATCCTGACCAAGGCGCTGGGCGTCGGCGTGCTGAGCGCCGCCTATAAGCAGGGGCGGCTGGAGGCGGGCGGCTATGAAGCCCTGATCGGCTCGACCACCAGGCTGAACACGCCGGGACCGAGGCTGGCGGCGACGGACGGCGTCCATGCGGTGACGGACGTGACCGGTTTCGGCCTGCTGGGCCATGCGCTGGAGATGGCGCGCGGCGCGGGGATGACGGTCGAGATCGACGCTGAAGCTCCCGACTTCCTGGACGGATCGCCCGCTTTGGCGCAGGCGGGGGTGCGGACCGGGGCCTCGGTGCGCAACTGGGCGGCCTATGGCGAGGCGGTGACGCTGGACGCCGAGCTGCCGGAATGGCGGCGCGACCTGCTGACCGATCCCCAGACCTCGGGCGGCCTGCTGATCGCCGTCGCGCCCGAGGCGGCGGAGGCGGTGATGAGCCTGGTTCAGGATCTGGGCTTCGCCTCGGCGCGCCGCGTCGGCCGGGTGCGCGAGGGCGAACCGGCGGTGGTCGTCAAGGCGGCCGGCTGATGGCGCGGCTGACGGCGGACGTCTCTCTGGCGGCGCTCGCCCGCTACGACGCCGTCATCGACGTGCGCAGTCCTGGCGAGTTCGCCGAGGATCACCTGCCCGGCGCGATCAACCTGCCGGTGCTGGACGACGCCCAGCGCGCGGAGGTGGGAACCCTCTACGTCCAGACCTCGAAATTCCTGGCCCGGCGCTTGGGCGCGGCCCTGGTGGCGAGGAACATCGCGGCGCATCTGGAAGGGGCGCTGAGCGACCGCGACGGAAGCTTCCAGCCGCTGGTCTATTGCTGGCGCGGGGGGCAGCGCTCGACGGCCATGACCACGGTGATGGATCAGGTCGGCTGGCCCGTCACGCGGCTGGAGGGCGGCTATCAGACCTGGCGGCGGACGGTGGCCGCCGCCCTGCATGATCTGGAGACGGCCCCGGCGCTGAAGCTGGTTCTGCTGGACGGCCTGACCGGCAGCGGCAAGACCGAGGTGCTGGCGCGCCTGGCCGATCACGGCGTCCAGAGCCTGGATCTGGAGGGGCTGGCGGCGCATCGCGGCTCCCTGTTCGGACGCACCGAGGCGGAACAGCCGTCGCAGAAGCTGTTTGAGAGCCGTCTCTACGCCGCCCTGTCCGCTCTGGATCTCAGCCGCCCCGTGGTGGTCGAGGCCGAGGCCAGCCGCATCGGCCGCCTGACGGTGCCGCCCGCGCTGTGGGCGGCGATGAAGGCGGCGCCAACCCTACGTCTGGTGGCTCCGTTCGAGGCGCGGGTCGAGCGGGTGCTGCGCGACTATCAGGCGGCGACTGAGGATGCGGCCGTGCGCGACGCCCTGCTGACGCGGATGCCCAGCCACCACAGCCGCGAGCGGATCGCGCAGTGGCGCGCCCTGTCGCAGGCGGGCGACCTGCGCGCCCTGGCGACGGCCCTGATGCGCGAGCATTACGACCCGGCCTATCGCCGGGCGTCTGCGGGGACGCGCGATCTGGGTGAGATCGTCATGGACGGCGACGTGAACCGTGCGGCTGAGGCGATCGCGGCTTCCCTCTCCCGATGGGAAAGGGTCAGTTAGACCGCCGTGCCGCCGACGGTCAGGCCGCCGATCTTGAGGCTGGGCTGGCCGATGCCGACGGGGACGCCCTGACCAGCCTTGCCGCAGGTGCCGACGCCGGGGTCGAAGGCGAAGTCGTCGCCGATCATCTGGATCTGGGTCAGGGCCGTGGCCCCGTCGCCGATCAGGGTGGCGCCGCGCACCGGCGCCGTGATCCTGCCGTCCTCGATCAGATAGGCCTCGGTGCACTGGAAGACGAACTTGCCGTTGGTGATGTCCACCTGGCCGCCGCCGAAGTTGGCGGCGTAGAGCCCGCGCCTGGTCGAGGCGATCATGTCGGCCTGCGAATCCTTGCCGCCTTCCATGAAGGTGTTGGTCATGCGCGGCATGGGCGTGTGGGCGAAGGACTGGCGCCGACCGTTGCCGGTGGCGTTCGCCCCCAGCTGACGCGCCGACAGCCGGTCGTGCATCAGGCCGACCATGACGCCGTCCTCGATCAGCACGGTGCGCGAGGTCGGGGTGCCTTCGTCGTCGAACGACAGGGAGCCGCGACGCCCGGCGATGGAGCCGTCGTCCACGACCGTCACGCCCGGCGCAGCCACCCGCTTGCCCATCATGCCGGTGAAGACCGAGGAGCCCTTGCGGTGGAAGTCGCCCTCGAAGCCGTGGCCGACGGCCTCGTGCAGCAGGACGCCGGGCCAGCCCGCGCCCAGCACCACGTCCATCTCGCCCGCCGGGCAGTCGACGGCCTCCAGATTGACCAGGGCCTGACGCAGGGCCTCGTCCACCTGAGCCTGCCAGCGTTCGGGGGCGACCCATTCCTCGAAGCCCGCGCGGCCGCCTGCGCCGGACGAGGCGCTTTCGCGCTTGCCGTCCTTCTCGACGGTGACGGAGACGTTCAGGCGGACCAGAGGGCGCAGGTCGCTGAGCAGCCGCCCGTCGCCGCGCAGGATGTCGATGGCGCGGCGCTCGCCGACCAGTGAGGCCGAGACCTGCACCACGCGCGGATCGCGGGCGCGGGCCCAGGCGTCGATCTCGGCCAGCAGGGCGATCTTGTCCGAGAAGGCCGGGGCCAGCAGCGGATCGACCGGATCATAGAGACGCTGGTTGGTGGCGCGCGGCGCCTCGGCGGCGGTTCCGTCATAGCCGCGCTTGGCCAGGGCGGCGCTGTCGGCGGCGCGGCGGATGGCGGCGGCGGAGATTTCATTGGCGTGGGCGTAACCGGCCGTCTCGCCCGCCACGACGCGCAGGCCAAAACCTTCAACAGCATCGTAGGAGGCGCCCTTCAGCCGCCCGTCGTCGAAGACCAGGGATTCGCTCTCGGTCTTTTCGAGGAACAGCTCCCCGTCGTCGGCGCCCGACAGCGCGGTCTGCAGGATCGACAGGGCCTCGTCCGGGGCTACGCCCGCGGCGTCGAGGATGGGGGAGGGGGAGGCGACGGTGCTCATGGACGCTAGATAGGGGTTGCGGGGGCCGCCGTCACGGGGGCAGCAAAAACCCTCTCCTGTTGGGGGAGGGCTTGAGCCTCCAAGAGCCGAAGGCGATTGGCTAAGGCGAAAGGGTGAGGGTTCGCGGTTGATAAGGTCGCGCGGCGGCTTGCGCCGACTGACGGGACAAGCCCCTCACCCTTTCGCGCCAGAACGACGGCTGCGCCGCCGTGCGCTCAAGCCCTCTCCCGCCGGGAGAGGGTGAGCGTTTGTCAGTCCTGCGACACCTCGCCCGAGCCGCTGACCGACTGGCGCAGTTCGGCAGGGCGGCGGGTCAGGCGGACCTCGCCGCTGCCCGAGACGTCGACCTCGGCCTTGCCGCTGGGGCCGACGCGGACGTCGCCCGAGCCGCTGACGCGCACCTTGGCGTCATCGACGATCAGTTCGTCCATGCGGGCGTCTCCGGCGCCGGAGACGTCGACCGTCACGGTCTCGGCGCGGCCCTGGACCCGCACGTCGGACGAGCCGGTCAGCGTCAGGTCCAGCGACGGCTGGTCGTAGCCGCGGATCTTCAGCTCGGTCGGACCCGACAGATCGAAGGCCTTCACCGAGGGGGCCTTGATGATGATCTTCAGGGCGTCCGTCTCGCTCCAGCCGCGAATGCCGGTGCGCGTCCAGCGGACATAGCTGCGGTCGCCCCGCGGGGCCTCGTCCAGCGTCAGGCGGCCGTTGGAGAAGCGCACCCGATCAACCACGCTCTGGGCGCCCGAGACGGTGATGCCCGGCGTCTCGGCCTGCTGGTCGTAGACGACGTCGGCAGGGATGTTGATCGCCAGGCGCTCGTCGCCCGTCCATTCGATGGTGCGCGTGGCGTCGGGCGAAACCTGACCGCGCTCGACGGTGAAGCCGCTGTCGCCGGCCTCATCGTCGGTGATGACCCAGGTCCAGTCGTGGCGGGCCAGGTCGCGGCCGCCCACGGCGAAGGCGCCGCCGATGCCGACGATGGCCAGGATCAGGCCTGCGCCGGAGATGATGAGCAGATTGCGGATCATGACTGTGTTCTCCTCTCTCTGGCTTTAGGCCTGGGGTTCCAGGGCGGGCTTGATGACGCGGTAATGCAGGCGGGCGTACCAGACGGTGGCGTCGATCAGCCATTTGGTCAGCAGGGCCATGGTCCCGATCATGAAGATGCCCATGCCCATCAGGCCGACGCCCAGCAGCGCGGCGGCCAGCGCCCCGCCCGGCAGGCCCATGAAGGCGCCCGCCACCATAACGAAGCCGCCGGCGATGAAGACGCCGACCCCGCCCAGCAGCAGCGACAGAACCGTGCCGAAGACAGGCAGGGCGATGGGCAGAAGGATCAGGATGTCGATGGCGCCCAGGCCCAGGATGCCGAACACGGCCCCGGCGGCGGATGAGGCCGACGGCTCCTGACGCCAGCGCTGGGCGCCGGCCTCGGCCTTCAGTTCACGGGCGAGGCGATCGGGATCGCCCAGGGCCTCGGCCACCTCGGCCTCGCTGCGCCCGGCGGCTGCGCCGTCGGCGAAGTGGGCTTCATAGTCGGCCACGATCTCATTGGCGGTCGTTGCGGGCAGGCCCACCAGGCCGCGGCGCAGGCGCGCCAGGAATTCCGCGCGGTTCATTGGTCCTCTCCCCTGTCAGCGTGGGCGGTCGATTCGGTCTTGGCGCTCTGATCGAGCAGGGCGGGCGTTTCGGCCGGGGGCTCGGCGACGATGACGCTTTCGTCGTCATCGCCAGCAATCAGGGCCTCGACGGCGCGGGCGAACGCCCGCCACTCGCCGGTCTGGCCGTCCAGGGCGCGGCGGCCCGCGGCGGTCAGGCGATAGTATTTGCGCGACGGGCCGCTGGATGATTCGACCAGATAGGTCTCGACCAGGCCGTCGGTCTGCATCCGCCGCATCAGCGGATAGATGGTGCCTTCCCCCATGCCGATGGCGTCGGACAGGCGGCTGGCGATCTCATAGGCGTAGCTGTCTCGCCGGGCGAGCAGGGCCAGGACGCATAATCCCAGCACGCCTTTCTTCAGTTGGATGTCGATGGTGTCGGGCATGAAATCCCTCTCGGTCGTCCCTCGTTCGGGTATCCAAGAGGTATCGCAAGGTATCTTGCCGTGCAAGGTAGCTATCGAAACATGACAGCGATTTAATCGACCGCATTTTGTCGAGACGGCGCCATAGGTGCGCTTGATCGCTTGGCAAGGGCGATCCGAGCCGATAAGGACCGGCCCATGACACGCCGAGGTCCTCTGGGCCCGGCGACGCTTGCGAATTGCTCGCAAACGTCTGCTGCTGAACGGTTTATGAGGACTTCTCGAATGGGGATGGGCATGCGAGCCATGGCGCGGTTGGGAGGCGGTATCGCCGCGACCGCCCTTGCCGCCATTTTCGCCGCGCCGGCGATGGCGCAGGATGTGTTGGGTCAGCCGACGCCGGCAGGCCTGGGCCTGCAGACGGCCGGCGCGCCGCTGGCGCATGAGGCCCACTTCTTCCACAACATCGTGCTGATGCCGGTCATCACCGCGATCTGCGTCCTGGTGCTGGCGCTGCTGGTGTGGATCGCGATCCGCTACAACAAGCGCGCCAACCCGACCCCGGCCAAGTGGAGCCACAACACGGTCATCGAAGTGATCTGGACCGTGGTGCCGGTGCTGATCCTGGTCGGCATCTCCCTGTTCTCCTTCCGCCTGCTGTTCGCCTACCATGACTATCCGGATGCGGACGTCACGGTGAAGATCACCGGCAACCAGTGGAACTGGGGTTATGAGTATCCGGACCAGGGCGTGGCTGAGTACATCTCGAACATGCTGCCGGAAGACAAGGCTCCGGCGCACCTGTACCGCCTGGCCGCCGACGAGCCGATGGTGGTGCCGGTCGGCGAGAACGTCCGCCTGCTGATCACCGCTTCGGACGTGATTCACGCCGTGGCCGTGCCGGCCTTCGCCATCAAGGTGGACGCCGTTCCGGGCCGCGTGAACGAGACCTGGTTCCGCGCCGAGAAGGAAGGCGAATACTACGGTCAGTGCTCCGAGCTGTGCGGCGTCGACCACGCCTTCATGCCGATCCACGTCAAGGTGGTGAGCAAGGACGCCTTCGCCGCCTGGGTCGCCTCCAAGGGCGGCTCCATGACCAAGGCCGCCGACGAAGCCGCCGCCGCCGCCGCGCCTGCCGTCGCCGAAGCGCCCGCCGCTCCGGCTGCTGACGCCGCCGCCCCGACCGACGCCGCGCCTGCGGCCCCCGCAACCGCCGCCGCGCCCGCCGCGCCGGCTGCTCAGTAAGAGAGACGCGAGAGCCCAGATCCATGGCCACCGCTGCACTTCACGATTCACACGACCATAAGCCGGGCTTCTTCACCCGCTGGTTCCTGTCGACCAACCACAAGGACATCGGGATTCTGTACCTGGTGTTCGCCATCTTCACCGGCCTCGTCGGCGGCGCCCTGTCGGGCCTGATCCGCTGGGAGCTGGCCGAGCCGGGCATTCAGCTGTTCAAGGAAGGTACGATCATCCAGTACCTGGGCCTGGTTGAGGCCTCCAAGCACGGCTACAACGCCACGGTCACGGCGCACGCCCTGATCATGGTGTTCTTCGTCGTCATGCCGGCGACGATGGGCGGCTTCGGCAACTACTTCATCCCGATCATGATCGGGGCGCCGGACATGGCCTTCCCGCGCCTGAACAACATCTCGTTCTGGCTGATTTTCTTCGCCTTCGTGCTGCTGGTGCTGTCGATGTTCGTCGACGGCGGGCCGGGCCGCGGTTTCGGCGGGGGGTGGACCTCCTATCCGCCGCTGTCGACCATGGGCCATACGGGGCCGTCGTTCGACCTGGCGATCTTCTCGCTGCACGTCGCGGGCGCTTCGTCGATCCTGGGCGCCATCAACTTCATCACCACCATCTTCAACATGCGCGCGCCGGGCATGACCCTGCACCGCATGCCGCTGTTCGCCTGGGGCGTGCTGATCACGGCCTTCCTGCTGCTGCTGTCGCTGCCGGTCCTGGCGGGCGCCATCACCATGCTGCTGACCGACCGTAACTTCGGCACGTCGTTCTTCGACCCCGCCGGCGGCGGCGACCCGGTGATGTACCAGCACCTGTTCTGGTTCTTCGGCCACCCCGAAGTGTACATCATGATCCTGCCGGGTTTCGGCATGATCTCGCACATCGTCTCGACCTTCTCGAAGAAGCCGATCTTCGGCTACCTCGCCATGGCCTACGCCATGGTCGCCATCGGCTTCATCGGCTTCATCGTGTGGGCTCACCACATGTACACGGTCGGCATGAGCGTGAACCTGCGCGCCTACTTCGTGGCCGCGACCATGATCATCGCCGTGCCCACGGGCGTGAAGATCTTCAGCTGGATCGCCACCATGTGGGGCGGCTCCATCACCTTCAAGGCGCCCATGCTGTGGGCGATGGGCTTCATCTTCCTGTTCACCGTCGGCGGCGTGACCGGCGTGGTCCTGTCCAACGCCGGCATCGACTACAGCCTGCACGACACCTACTACGTCGTGGCGCACTTCCACTACGTGCTGTCGCTGGGCGCCATCTTCTCGATCTTCGCGGCCTTCTACTACTGGTACGAGAAGATGTTCGGGGTGAAGTACAACGAGTTCCTGGCCCAGGCGCACTTCTGGATCATGTTCATCGGCGTGAACCTGGTGTTCTTCCCGCAGCACTTCCTGGGCCTGCAGGGCATGCCGCGTCGTTACATCGATTACCCGGAAGCCTTCACCTACTGGAACCACGTCTCGTCGGTCGGCTACCTCATCACCATCATCGGCGTCGCCGTCTTCCTGGCGATGCTCCTGGAGTCGGCCATCCGTCGCCGCAAGGCCGAGGCCAATCCGTGGGGCGAAGGCGCCACCACCCTGGAGTGGACCCTTTCCTCGCCGCCGCCGCACCACCAGTTCAACGAACTGCCGGTGGTCAAGGCGGACAACCACTGATCCGTATCGGATAGACCCGGAGAGGCCGCCCTTTCGAAACCGGAAGGGCGGCCTTCGCGCTTTATATGACCATGACCGAACGCCCCGCCCGCGAGACCCCCCTCGTCACCACGTCCCAGCCGGAAGACTTCTTCCAACTGCTGAAGCCGCGCGTCATGTCGCTGGTGGTGTTCACGGCGGTGACGGGCCTGGTCGTGGCGCCGGGGCAGCTGAGCTGGGTCAACGCCATCGTCGCCGTCCTGTGCATCGCCATCGGGGCGGGGGCGGCCGGCGCTCTCAACATGGCCGTCGAGGGCGAGACCGACGCCCTGATGCGCCGTACGCGCGGCCGACCGGTCGCCGCCGGCCGCGTGCGCAAGAACGACGCCCTGGCCTTCGGCATGGTGCTGTCGGTCTTCTCGGTCATGCTGCTGGGCATGACGACCAACTGGCTGGCGGGCGGGCTTCTGGCCCTGACCATCGTCTATTACGCCTGGCTCTACACCCTGGTGCTCAAGCGCCGCACGCCTCAGAACATCGTCATCGGCGGCGCGGCGGGCGCCCTCCCGCCGGTGATCGGCTGGGCCGCAGTGACGGGCGACGCGCCCTGGCAGGCCTGGCTGCTGTTTCTGATCATCTTCATGTGGACGCCGCCCCATACCTGGGCCCTGACGCTTTATTCGGCCGGCGACTACGCCAAGGCGGGCATTCCGATGATGCCGGTGGCGCGCGGGGCCAAGTCCACGCGTCTGCAGATCCTGCTCTACAGCCTGGTCTTCGTGCCTGTGGCGATCGCGCCGGCCTTCACCGGCCTGGGCGGGCCGATCTATCTGGTGGTGTCGGCGGTCGGGGGGCTGGGCTTCCTGGCCCTGGCCTTCCGCCTCTGGCGCTCGCGCGCGGGCGACCAGCCCGACAAGGCCGAGGCCGTGGGGCGAGAGGCCGCATTGTATGACGTTCGGGTCGAGGCCAAACCGGCTCGCAACCTGTTCGCCTTTTCGATCTTGTACCTGATGGCGTTGTTCTCGGCCCTGTTGGTCGAGCATCTGTCGGGCGTCGGAGTCTGAATCCCATGTCCAAACCAGAGTTCCTGAAGCTGAACGATGAACAGGTCCGTGCGCGCAAGCGTCGCAACGTGGCCATCGCCCTGGGCCTGCTGGCCTTCATCGCCCTGGTCTACACCGTGACGGTGTCGCGCATGCACGCCAACAACCAGGCGCGGCATGAAGCCGAGGCGGCGGCCCTGGCCACGCTGGAGAGGGCCGATCCGGCCCTGCCGGCGCCGGTCCAGCCGGACGCCCCCGCGCCTGCAACCCAGGAGCCTTGAGGGCTGTGAAGAACAAGAATTCGGTCGCGCTTCTGTGCGCGGCTCTGGTGATTCTGATGACGGGCGCGGCCTTCGCCGCCGTGCCGCTGTACCGGCTGTTCTGCCAGGTCACCGGCTTTGACGGCACGGTGAAGAAGGCCGAGGCCGCGCCGACGGCGGTTCTGGACCAGGAAGTCCTGATCCGGTTCGACACCAACGTCCGCGACCTGCCGATGAAGTTCCGCGCGGAGCAGACCAGCCAGAAGGTTCGCATCGGCGAAACGGGCATGGCCTATTTCGAGGTGACCAACACCTCGGACCAGCCGATCCACGCCACGGCCGCCTATAACGTGGTGCCCGAGCGGGCCGGACCCTATTTCCAGAAGCTGCAATGCTTCTGCTTCGAGGGGCAGGAGATCGCGCCGGGCGCGACGGTGTCCTTCCCGGTGCAGTATTTCGTGGCGCCCGAAATGGCGACCGACGCCGAGGTGAAGGGGGTGCGCCAGATCACCCTCAGCTACACCTTCTTTCCAACCAAAGGCTTTCAGCAGGCCGTTGCGAACGACTCTGCTGTTGGCAAAGCCGGAGAGCGGGGGCTATAGCCCTCTTCAAACGACTCTCGCCTTAATTCAGAGACCTTGGGAATGGCTGACGCTCACGCGAAACCGCAACACGACTACCATCTGGTAGACCCCAGCCCGTGGCCGCTGGTCGGCTCCATGTCGGCCTGCATCATGTTCATCGGGGCTGTGGTGTGGATGAAGGGCCTGTTCGGCCTGGAAGCCGGCACCAAGTGGCTGTTCTTCGCCGGCCTGGCCGGCGTCCTGTTCACCATGTTCTCGTGGTGGTCGGACGTGGTGAAGGAAAGCCGCAAGGGCGACCACACCCCGGTCGTGGGCATTGGCCTGCGTTACGGCATGGTGCTGTTCATCGCGTCGGAGGTGATGTTCTTCGTCTCCTTCTTCTGGATGTTCTTCGACATGGCGATCTTCAACGAAGCGCGCACGATCATCCCGGAAGTCGGCAACTGGGCGGACACCGCCGCCGCCTGGCAGACCTGGCCGCCCAAGGGCGTCGAGCTGCTGGACCCGTGGAGCCTGCCGCTCATGAACACGGTCATCCTGCTGCTGTCGGGCACGACCCTGACCTGGGCGCACCACGCCCTGATCTCGGGCGACCGCAAGGGCGCCAAGCTGGGCCTGCTGATCACCGTCCTGCTGGGCGTGCTGTTCACCGCGGTTCAGGCGTACGAGTATTACCACATCCTGCACGGCCACCTGTTCTTCAGCGAGGAAGCGGCCCAGGCGAAGCTGTACGGCTCCATCTTCTTCATGACGACGGGCTTCCACGGCTTCCACGTGCTGATCGGCACCATCTTCCTGGCGGTCTGCCTGCTGCGCCTCTACGCCGGCCAGATGACGCCGCAGAAGCACTTCGGTCTCGAAGCCGCCGCCTGGTACTGGCACTTCGTCGACGTGGTGTGGCTGTTCCTCTTCGTCTTCATGTACGTCGTCTTCGGTTGATCGAACCCGACGGACAAGTCGAGCTTTCGTCGGCGCGGGGCCCCAAGCCCCGCGCCGATTTGCTTGTCTGGCCCGCCGTGCGCGCAGGGCTCATGGGACGCTGTCCGGCCTGCGGGCGGGGGCCGCTGTTCGAGGGCTTCCTGAAACGCCGCTCGGCTTGCGAAGTCTGCGGCTATGATCTGGGGGCGGTCGAGACCGGCGACGGGGCGGCGACCTTCATCATGCAGATCGCCGGCTTCCTGGTGGGCTTCTCGGCCCTGGCCGTCGAGATCGCCTGGAGCCCGCCGATCTGGCTGCACCTGATCATCTGGCTGCCTCTGGTCGCGGTTCTGGCCGTGACCTTGATGCGCCCCGGCAAAGGGCTGATGACCGCCCTTCAGATGCTGCGTCAGCGCGGCGCCGATTCACACCGAGAGACCTGATGACCGTCGCCGCCCGGCCTCGCTTTCCCATCATCCTGACGGCGGTCGCCGTCCTGCTGCTCGGCGTCCTGCTGGCTCTGGGCGTGTGGCAGGTGCAGCGGCTGCAGTGGAAGCTGGACCTGATCGACAAGGCTGAGGCCGCTGCGGAGCAGGCGCCCATCGCCCTGACCGACGCCCTGGCGCTGGAGGATCCCGAGTTCCGCCAGGTGGTCGTGACCTGCCGGGGCCTGAACGCGGCCCCCTTCGTCGAGCTTCAGACCATCGAGGACGGCGACGCGGGGGTGCGGCTGATCTCGGCCTGTCCGGTCGAGGGGCGGGGGACGGTGCTGGTCGATCGCGGCTTCCTGCCGGCGGATGTCGCCGAGCGTCCCGCCGTGCGCGCCGACGCTGCGGCCATGCCGGTCGTGATCGCAGGCGTGGTGCGCCAGGCGCCCGGCCCCAACGCCCTGACGCCGCCGCCGTCGGGCAAGATCTTCTACGGCCGCGACCGGGCGGCCATGGCTGAGGCTCTAGGCGTGACGGGGGCCGTCTCGCCCTACACCGTCTATGCGACCACCTCGGCCAACCCGGAGCTGACGGGATTGCGGCCGGTGGCGCCGCCCGCCGCCTTCAGCAACAACCACCTGGGCTACGCCCTGACCTGGTTCGGCCTGGCGATCGTGCTGGTCGTCTTCTACGCGGCCCTGCTGCTGCGCCGCTATCGTCCCATGCCTGCCAAGGACCGCTGACCTGACTGCTCGCCTTCACACCCTGTCCAACGGCGTGCGCGTCGTGTGCGACCCCATGCCCGGCCTGCGCACCATCGCCGTGACCGTGGCCGTCAACGGCGGCGCCCGCATGGAGGACGAAGTCCATTCCGGCTGGTCGCACCTGCTGGAGCATCTGGTCTTCAAGGGCGCGGGCGACATGGGCGCGCGCGAGATCGTCGAGCGCATCGAGGCCGAGGGCGGCTCGATCAACGCCGCGACCGGCTATGAGCGCACCAGCTTCGACGTGCGCGCGCTGAAGGGCAGCCTGCCGCTGGCCATGCAGGTGTTGTCCGACCTGGTGTTCCGCCCGACCCTGTCGCCCGAGGAGATCGAGCGCGAGAAGGACGTGGTGGCTCAGGAGATCGCCGAGGCCTTCGACACCCCCGACGACCATGTGTTCGAGATGGCCCAGACCCAGGCCTTCGCCGGCCAGGCCCTGGGGCGGCCGATCCTGGGTTCGGTCCCCAGCCTGGCCCCCGCCGACCGGGCGGCCGTCGCCGACTGGCGCGCCCGTCTCTACTCGCCCGACCGCATGGTCGTGGCGGTTTCCGGCGCGGTCGATGAGGCCGAGTTGTTGACCCTGGCCGAAGCCTGGTTCGGCCAGGCGGCGTCGGCGCCGGGCGAAACGACGGCGCCGGCTGTCTTCACGGGCGGCGAGGCGCGGCTGGCGCGCAAGATCGAACAGGCCAATCTGGTGTTCCAGCTTCCCAGCCTGGGGGTGAGCGATCCGCGCCAGCCCGCCGTGCGCCTGTTCACCGAAATCCTGGGCGGGGGCATGGCCTCGCGCCTGTTCCAGAGCGCGCGCGAGGATCGGGGGCTGGCCTACGCCATCGACGCCTATCACGAGACCTATGACGATCTGGGCCTGTTGGGCGTCTACGCCGGAGCGGCGGCCGAGCGCTCGCTGGAGCTGGCCGAGCTGTGCGCCGCCGAGATCCTCGACCTGGCCGAAAGGGGGCCGACGGACGCCGAACTGGCGCGGGCCAAGGCCGTGCTGAACGCCAGCCTGTGGATGGCCGACGAAAGCCCGGCCAGCCGCTCGGGCCGTCTGGCGGGGCAGACCCTGGCGTTCGGCGCACCCGTGTCGTCCGAGGACAGCGCCGCCCGTATCGAAGCCCAGACGGCTGACGACCTGCGCGTCGTGGGCCGGCTCATGGCGGCGCCGGGGCTGTCGGCGACGGCGGTGCTGGGCCCCAGGGCGGCGGGCGGGGCGGGGCGCGCCTTCCGTCAGCGGATGGCGGCGGGCTGATCGCGGCCTGCTGACGCCGGGACCGCTTCGCGCTATCGTTTGACCATGGCCCTGTTCGACTGGATGGCCGAGGCGACCGGACCGGTCCTGAACGGGCAGGGGGTCGTGCTGCGCCCGCCGCGTCCCTCCGACTACGTGGCCTGGGCCTCCCTGCGCGAGGAATCGCGCGACTATCTGCAGCCGTGGGAGCCGGCCTGGGCCGAGGACGACCTGACCCGCGCCGCCTTTCGTCGCCGCCTGGGCGTCTATGCGCGAGAGATGGAGCAGGGGACGGCCTGGCCGTTGTTCGTCTTCGATCCGGCGGACGAGGCCCTGCTGGGCGCCATCACCCTCTCCAACATCCGGCGCGGCGTGGCCGAGACCGGCACCCTGGGCTACTGGATCGGTCGCCCCTATGCGGGGCGGGGCGTCGGCACGGCGGCGGTCCGGGCCATGCTGGCCCACGCCTTTGGAAGCCTGGGACTGCATCGGGTCGAGGCGGCCTGCGTGCCGACCAACCATGCTTCGCACCGTGTGCTGGAAAAGGCGGGCTTTCGTCAGGAAGGCGTCGCCCGGGCTTATTTGAAAATTAACGGCCGTTGGGCAGACCATTTGCTGTTCGGCGTCCTCCAGGAGGAGTTCGACGCCAGAGTCGCCCATTCCGTCAGAGTATCGGACCCGTCTTGAGCACACGATCCAGAGCCCTGACGTGGGACCCCACCACGGCGATCGAGGCCCTTGCGGCGGCGGACGCCGCCCTGTGGATATGGACGCCCGCCGAGGATCAGATCCGCTTCACCGGGGCCACCCGGCCGCTCGGCCTGGGGCCGCTGGCGCCGCAATGCTCGGGCGCGGCCTTCACCGCCCTGGCCCTGCCGCAGGACCGGGCTCTGGCGGATCGTCTGCTCAAGCCGCAGGCCGAGGGGACGGAGATCGCCGTGCGCCTGCGGATGCGCGGCTGCGAGACCTGCCTGTGGCGCGGCGTCTGGCTGGAAGACGGCTTGCGCGCGGCGGGCATCGTCGCCCTGGAGACCAAGTTCGCAGGCGCCGACCGGGACACGCTGACGGGGTTGCTGGATCGACGCACCTTCCTGGTGCGCGTGGCCGAGACGCTGGGAACGGCGGGCGACTATGAAATGGTGGTGGCCGATCTGGATCGGCTGCGTCGTCTCAACGAAGCCCTGGGCCATGAGCGCGCCGATCTGGTGCTGTCGGCCCTGGGATCGCGCCTGTCGGCGGCCTTCTCCGAGGACTGCATCCCGGCCCGCATCGGCGAGGACGAGTTCGCCGTCCTGGTGCGGCGGGGCGGCAGCGGCGCCAGCGGCAGCGAACGACTGCGCGAGGCGCTCGAACAGCCCCTGCGGCTGGCGGGTTTCGACATCTATCCCACCCTGTCGATCGGCGCCGTGACGGCCGAGGGCGGACCGGACGCGCCGGACGCCGCCGAACTGCTGCGCCGGGTCGAACTGGCGGTCGAACAGGCCAAGCAGGCCGGACGCGGCGGGGCGGCGGCCTATGGTCGGGCGCTGGAGAGCGACAGCCTGTCTCGTCTGGCGCTGGAGGCGGACCTGCGAAACGCCTTCGTGCGCGGCGAGATCGAGCCCTTCTACCAGCCGATCGTCAACCTGGGCACGGGCGCGGTGGCGGGCTTCGAGGCCCTGGCCCGGTGGCGTCATCCCCGGCGCGGCCTGGTGCCGCCGGATGAGTTCCTGACCCTGGCCGATGAAATGGGCCTGATGAACGAGCTCGGCCTGCTGATGATGACCCAGGCCGCGCGTCAGCTGGCCGAGTGGCTGCAGCGCCATCCCGGCGCCGGGCGGCTGTTCTGCAGCGTCAACCTGTCGGTGGGCGAGATCGAGCGCGCCCATCTGGTCGAGGACGTGGCCCGCATCATCAAGGAAGCCGGCCTGCCGCGCGGCGCCCTGAAGCTGGAAGTCACCGAGGGCGACATCATGCGCGACACCGCGCGCGCCGCCGAGGTGCTGAAGGCCCTGCGCGAGGCGGGGGCCAGTCTGGCGCTGGACGACTTCGGCACGGGCTTCTCGTCCCTGTCCTACCTGGCCAAGCTGCCGTTCGACACGCTGAAGATCGACCGCTATTTCGTGCTGACGATGGACAAGGACGAGGGCTCGGCCAAGATCGTCAAATCGGTCGTCAACCTGGGACGCGACCTGGCGCTGGAGGTGGTGGCCGAAGGGGTGGAGAACGCGGTCCTGGCCAAGCTGTTGCTCGACGACGGTTGCCACTACGGCCAGGGCTTCGGCTATGCGCCGGCCCTGCCCGCCCAGGAGGCGGAGGTCTATCTGAACGAGTCTCTCGCCGACGGGGCCGCCCCGATCAAGGCGCGCTCGGTCTAGAAGCGGGGCTCAGGCCCGGCCGCTCTGGCTGGACAGACGGGCGGCGTCGACGCCGAGGGCGGCCAGGGCGCGGCTCCATTTGGTGTCGTAGTCGGCGTCGAAGATCAGGGCCGGATCGGCGTCCGTCGTCAGCCAGATGTTCTCGTTCAGCTCTTCCTCGAGCTGCCCCTCGCCCCAGCCGGCGTAGCCCAGCAGCAGGATGGAGCGGCTAGGTCCGTCCTCGGCGTCGGCCATGGCGGTCAGGGCGTCGCGTGTGCCGGTCAGGGCCAGGCCGTCGCCGAAGGTCAGGCTGGCGTCCTCGCTGGTCCAGTCGTCCGTGTGCAGGACGAAGCCGCGCTCGCGCTCGACCGGGCCGCCGATCAGCACCGAACGGTCGCCCGCGGCGTCGTCGATCGGCGTGTCCAGCTTTTCAAGGACCTCGGCCAGGGACACGCCCGGCGCGGGCTGGTCCAAGCGCAGGCCCAGGGCGTGTTCATCGTCGTGGGCGCAGATCAGGATGACGGCGTGGCGGAAGCGATCGTCGTCGATACCCGGCATCGCCACCAGAAGACGCCCGGTCAGGGAGGAGAAGGCGGTCATGCCTCTATCATCGGGGCGGACGATGGCGGGCGCAAGCCATTCTCAGGGCCCGGCGCGCTTGGCGATCCCCCTGCGGGTCTCTATCTGACTCCCATCGTCCTGGATCGTCCGGGCCGAACTCCCGGAGACCCCGACATGACCATCCAGATCGGCGACCGCATTCCCGACGCCACCCTGACGACCATGACGCCCGACGGCCCCAAGCCGGTCACGACGGCCGAGCTGTTCGGCGGCAAGACGGTCGCCCTGTTCGCCGTGCCGGGCGCCTTCACCCCGACCTGCTCCGCGCGCCACCTGCCGGGCTATGTCGACCATCGCGCCGATCTGGCGGGCAAGGGCGTGGACACCGTCGCCTGCGTCTCGGTCAACGACGCCTTCGTCATGGGCGCCTGGGCCAAGGACAATGAACTGAACGGCGCCGACGACATCGTCATGCTGGCCGACGGCAACGGCGACTTCACTCGCGCCGTGGGCCTGTCGCTGGACGCCAAGGGCTTCGGCATGGGCGAGCGCTCGCAGCGTTACTCCATGCTGGTCAAGGACGGCGTGGTCGACCAGCTCAACATCGAGCAGGGCGGCGAGTTCAAGGTCTCCTCTGCCGAGCACCTGCTGGCCCAGCTGTGATGAGCGTCGTCGCCCAGACGGCGGCCCGAACGGCCGGTTGAGCCATGGGCGACGTCTTCACCCCGGAAAAGCGCAGCGCCGTCATGCGGCGGGTGAAGGGGCGCGACACCGCGCCCGAACTGAAGGTCCGGCGCCTGCTGCGGGGCGCCGGGATCGGCTATCGGCTGGGCGGCTGCGGCCTGCCCGGCCGACCCGATGTGGTGATGAAGGGGCGACGCGTCGCCCTGTTCGTCCACGGCTGTTTCTGGCACGGCCATGATTGCCCGCGCGGCGCGCGCCAGCCCCGTTCCAACGCCGACTACTGGCTGGCCAAGATCGATCGCAACCGGGCGCGCGACGGCCGCGTCGCCGCCGAGCTGGCGGCGGCGGGTTGGCGGGTGCTGACCTTGTGGGAGTGCGAGCAGAAGACGCCGGATTGGGGCGAGCGGCTGCTGGCTGAGGTGCGGGGCGAAGCCGACGCCGGTTAGGCCACGGCCTGGGCGCCGACTTCAGCGTCGCCGGCGGGGTCCAGGACTTCGCTCAGGGCGGTGAGCAGCACCGCCGGCGTCAGCGGCTTGGCCACGAAATGGTTCATGCCGGCCTCCAGGCAGGCGGCGATGTCCTCCGGAGAGGTGTCGGCGGTTACGGCGATGACCGGGGCGTCGGCGTTCGGTCCGCCGCCCGCGCGCAGGCGGCGCGTCGTCTCGCGACCGTCCAGTTCGGGCATCCGCACATCCATGAAGATGACGTCGAAGACGTCGGCGTCACAGGCCTTGAGGGCGGCCATGCCGTCCTCGGCCATGGTCAGTTCGCAGTCGAGGGCCTGCAGGATCACTTGAACGGCGCGGCGGTTGATGGCGTGGTCGTCCACCACCAGAACCCGCAGCGGGCGTTCGGCGTCGGGGTCCGGCTCGGCTGGGGCGGCGGCGAGGGGCGTTTCCGTCTCTTCGCGCGGCGCAGGCGGGGCGTCCATTGGGAGCGGACGCCGGGTCGGCGTCGCGGCGGGCGGGGCGCCGGCCAGAGGAGGGGCGGCGAGGAAGGCGGCGACTTCACCGTCTTCTTCGCCTTCCGACAGGGTGAGGGCGACGGTGAAGGTCGACCCCTGGCCCGCCTCGCTGCGGACCGTCAGCCGACCGCCCATCAGTTCGATCAGGTCGCGGCTGATCGCCAGGCCCAGGCCTGAGCCGCCGTAGCGGGCGGCCACGCCGTCGGCGGTCTGGTCGAAGGGGGTGAAGAGGCGCTCCAACTGGCTGGTCGTCATGCCCGGCCCCGTATCGGCCACGTCGATCAGCAGGACATGGCGCCCGGCCTCGTCCCGCCAGGCGCACAGTCGGACGGTGACGGCGCCGGAGTCGGTGAACTTCACGGCGTTGGAGATCAGGTTGTTGAGCACCTGGCGCAGGCGCATGGCGTCGCCCTGGACGATGCGAGGCATGTAGCGCGAACCGTCGAGACGCAGGCGCAGGCCCTTGGCGCGGACGGGACCCTGCCACAGACGGAAGGTATGATTGAGCAGGTCGCGCAGATCGAACCCGCGCGTCTCGACCTTGAGGCGGCCGGCGTCGAGGCGGGCGTGATCGAGCAGGTCGTCCAGCAGCTCCTTCATCATCAGACCGGCGTCCTCGATCATGGCCGTCTGCTGGCGGGTCGAGGAGGAGGACGCAGCAACGCGGCTCAACTCATGCGCGCCGGTCAGGATGGCGCCGATCGGGGTGCGCAGGTCGTGGGCCACGGCGGCCAGAAGGGCGCTGCGACCCGCCATGATGCTTTCGGCCTCGCGGCGCTTGTCGTCCGCCTCCTTGAGGGCGCGGGCCTCCGCCGCGCCCGCCGCGTAGAGGCGGCTGCGCGTGGTCAGGCAGAAGAAGACGAAGGCCAGAACCCCGACGGCCACCGGCAGGATGAAGCGTCCCTCGACGTTTGACTGGGCCATGAAGAACGGCGTCAGCGCCAGGACCGCCACCTGGGGCGTGACGGTCCAGATGAAGACCCGCAGATTGCCGGCCGAGGCGATGACCGAATTGATCGCGCCCGCCGCCAGCAGGGTGGTGGCGACCACGCCGCCGGGCAGCCCGCCCATGGTCCACAGGGGGATGGCGATGCTGGCGTAGACGCCGGCGTTGGCCGTCAGGGCCAGGTCGCCCAGGGCGCCGCGCCAGCCCTTGAGCGCCATCGCCTGACCGCGCGTCACCGATGCGAATGCGGCGGCCTCGGCCAGTTGCAGCAGCAGATAGACAGCCAGCCAGACGAGGCAGAGCGACAGGCCGAGGATGGGGCTGAACAACAGGGCGCAGGCCAGACCCACGACGAGTCGTTGGGGCAGCATCTTGTGCCGCTGTCGGATGGCGGAAGCCCACCCGCTCCGGGATGCATCGGTCTGCGTCATGCGGCGATCCGAACGGGCGACGGCGCCCTTCCGTTGCATCATGGCGACGGAGACCTAATGCTCCGTCAACGGCCGGAGCCGACCGCTTCGGCCACGCTGGAAAAGCCCTCGGCCCGCAGACGGGCCGCCAGATCGCGCTTGATCCGGCCGACCATGCCGGGGCCTTCATAGATCATGGCCGAGTAGACTTGGACGGCCGAGGCGCCCGCGCGGATGCGGGCCCAGGCGTCCGCGCCGTCGGCGATCCCCCCGACTGCGATCAGCGGCAGGCGCCCGCCGGCGGCTTCGGCCGCCGCCTCCAGCGCTTTCTGGGCGAAGGGTTTCAGCGGGGCGCCCGACAGGCCGCCAGCCTCGCCCTTATAGGCGGACCGCAGGGAGGCGGGCCGCTCCAGCGTCGTATTGGACACGATCAGGGCGTCGATGCGGTGGGCGATGGAGGCCTCGACGATCATGCCGATCTCCTCGCCGATCAGATCGGGCGCGATCTTCAGGAAGACCGGCGCGCCGTCGGCGGGGCGGGCCTCATGGATACGGCCCAGCAGGTCGTCCAGCGCCTCGCGGCCCTGCAGTGCGCGCAGGCCCGGCGTGTTGGGCGACGAGATGTTGACGGTGAAATAGTCGGCCAGCCCCGCCAGCCGCTTCAGCCCCGCGACATAGTCGGCGGCCTTGTCCTCGGTATCCTTGTTGGCGCCTAGATTGGCGCCGATGGCGGTGCGGGTCGGACGCCGCGCCAGACGGGCGGCGAAAGGCTCCAGCCCCTCGTTGTTGAAGCCCATGCGGTTGATGATGGCCCGGTCTTCCGCCAGGCGGAACAGGCGCGGCCTGGGGTTGCCGGGTTGGGCGCGCGGGGTGACCGAGCCGCACTCCACCGCGCCGAAGCCCAGGCGCGACAAGCCTTCCAGCGCCTCGCCGTTCTTGTCGAGACCGGCGGCCAGACCGACGGGGTTGGACATTTCCAGCCCTGCGATCGTGGTCTTCAGGATCGGATCGTCGGCGCCCGGCGCGGGCAGGGGCGTCATCTTCAGGGCGCGAATGGCCAGGCGGTGCGCGGCTTCCGGATCGAGTTGGCGCAGCGCCCAGGCGCCGAGGTCGGTCAGGCTCATGTTCAGGCGGTCTCGTCGATGATCATGCGGCCGTCGGCCGTCACCGACAGGGCGCGCGCGGCGCGCGTCGCCGCGACGGGCAGGGGGCCGTAGATGTGAGGAAACAGGGCGCCGCCGCGCGACGGCTCCCAGATCAGGGCGTCGCCCAGGGCGGTCAGATCCACCTCGACCAGCATCAGCTCGGCCTGATCGGCGTAGTGTTTGGCCGCGGTGGCCTCCAGCTGATCGGCTGCGGATAGGTGGATGTAGCCGTCGGCCAGGTCCACGGCCGAGCCGTCGTAACGGCCCTCGGCCAGGGCGGCGCGCCAGTCGGCGCGGCTCAGGATCTTGAAGGCGACGTCGGGCCGGTCGGTCACGCTACGGTCTCCGGGGTCAGCCAGCCTTCATAGGACGGGCGCCCGGCGACATCGACGCTGAAGACCGCCGCCGCCCCGGTGGGGAAGCCGCCGCTCATCTTGTCCAGCACCGCAGGCGAGGCGGCGCTCTCGATCAGGTATTCGACCGCCAGCTGATGCACGCCGGGGTTATGGGCGATCAGCAGCAGGCAGCCCGCCTGGTCCTCGGCCGCCTCGACCGCGCGGCGCAGGACGTCGGCGGGGGCGTTGTAGAGGGCGTCGGAGACGTGCAGCTCGACATCGCCGAAATGCTCGCTGACCCCGTCCCAGGTGTCTCGCGTGCGCTGGGCGCCCGAGACCAGAGCCATGTCCGGCTTCATGCCGCGTTCGGCCAGGGCGCGGCCCATGGCGGCGGCGTCGCGGCGGCCGCGTTCGCTCAAGGGCCGGGCTGTGTCGCCGCCCGGCGCCGAGGCTTCGGCCTTGGCGTGGCGCATCAGGATCAGTCTCTGCATGGCGAGGGCTTTACGGCTGTTTGCGCGCGGCGCCCATAGGGTGCGCGGGACGGGCGCGCGCGTGATGGGCGGGCGCATGGTCGCGCGCGGCGGGCGAGGGGGTCAGGGACGGGCGTCCGGCCAGCACGGCCTGGGCCAGGCCGCCGGGCCGCACGCGGGCGTAGGCGCGACGCGAGGCTTCCAGCATGATCAGGCCCGCCGCGCCGGGAAACAGCTTCGGCCCCACCTGCTCCAGGCCGTCGGCCAGCGGCAGCATCGGCCGCCACGGCGGGACGTAGAGGGCCTGGGACCAGGCGGTCGGCTCCAGCCCGACCTCGCGCACCAGCCGCTCCAGCTGGCCGCGCGTGAAGGGACGGCCGTGGCCGAAGGGGGTGGTCTCGGCCCGCGCCCACATGCCGCCGCGCGCCGCCGCTGCCAGGATGATCCGCCCGGCCGGTGCCAGGACGCGCACCGCCTCGGCCAGCAGGCCCTGCGGATCGTCGGCCTCTTCCAGCGCATGGACCAGCAGGATGCGGTCGAACGTCCCGGCCGCGAAGGGCAGGCGCCGGTCGTCGACCAGGACGGTGCGGTTGCGTCCCGCCGCCGCCCATTGCTCGGCGCCCTGTCCGCCCGGCATGGCGGCGATCACCCGGCGCGCGCCGATGAAGCCGTCCAGCCAGGGCGTGGCGTAGCCCAGACCCAGGACGTCGCAATTGTTGGCCTCGCCCCAGGCGTCCTCCAGCCGTCGCGCCAGCATACGCCGGGCCAGCGCGCCGGTCGGCTCGCCATAGAAGGTGCGGAGATCGTCGATGCTGCGGCGCATGGGGCCAGTATGGCGGATTTCGCGGCGGATGTCGGCCTTCCCGCCTAAAACCGCGCGTCCCGGCGTCCGTCGGGATGAGCGGAGTTTGTCGTGCGGCCCCGGTAGGATAGGGTTTCGATAGGAGACCTCCCCATGACCCTGACCGTTCGCCAGTTCCCCTGCCTGTCCGACAACTACGGCTTCCTGATCCGCGACGAGGCGACGGGGCTGGTCGCCGCCGTGGACACGCCGGACGCCGAGGCCATTTTGGACGATCTGGAGGCGTCGGGCTGGGGGCGGCTGGATCTGATCCTGAACACCCACTGGCACGCGGACCACACCGGCGGCAACGAACGGCTGAAGGCCGAGACCGGTTGCGAGATCGCCGGACCGGAGGAGGTGCGCCGCGCGGCGCCGCTGGATCATGTCCTGGTCGACGGAGAGGCGGTGCGGCTGGGTGAAACCGCCTTCGACGTGGTGCTGTCGCCGGGTCATACCCTGGGCCATGTGGTCTATCATGCGGCCGACGATGGCCTGGCCTTTGTCGGCGACGTCATCTTCGCCCTGGGCTGCGGACGGCTGTTCGAGGGCACGCCGCAGCAGATGTGGGACAGCCTGAACCGCATCGCCGCCTGGCCCGAGGCGACGACCCTCTATTGCGCCCATGAATATACGGCCTCGAACGCCCGCTTCGCCCTGTCGCTGCCGGACGCCGATGAGGCGTTGAAGGCGCATGCCGAGGCCGTCTTCGCCGCCCGTGAGCGCGGCGAGGCGACCGTGCCGACCACGGTGGGGATCGAGCGCCGGTTCAATCCCTTCCTGCGCGCCCGCGACGCCGCCGACTTCGCCGCGCGCCGCGCCCTCAAGGACGGTTTCAAGGGCTAGGACGCCCGCCGGATTTCCAGTCACCCATCATCGGAGATGTTCATGCAGTTGAAGGATCGGGTCGCGATCGTGACCGGCGCGGGCGGGGGCCTGGGCCGCTGTCACGCCCTCTATCTGGCCGGCCAGGGCGCCAAGGTCGTGGTCAACGATCTGACCGAGGCGGCGGCCCAGAACGTCGTGGACGAGATCGTCGCGGCGGGCGGCCAGGCGATGGCGGCGGCCGGTTCGGTCACCGACGTCGACGCGGTTCAGGCCATGGTCGAGGCGGCGATGAAGGCCTGGGGCCGCATCGACATCCTGATCAACAACGCCGGCATCCTGCGCGACAAGAGCTTCTCGAAGATGACGCTGGACGACTTCCGCCTGGTGGTGGACGTGCATCTGATGGGGGCGGCCATCTGCTCCAAGGCGGTGTGGGAGATCATGCGCGCGCAGACCTACGGCCGCATCGTCATGACGACCTCGTCCTCGGGCCTCTACGGCAATTTCGGCCAGGCCAACTATGGCGCGGCCAAGCTGGCGCAGGTGGGCCTGATGCAGACCCTGGCCATCGAGGGCGCCAAATATAACATCAAGGTCAACGCCCTGGCGCCGACCGCCGCCACCCAGATGACGGCGGGCATCCTGTCCGAAGAGGTGCTGAAGGCGCTGGACCCAGCCCTGGTCAGCCCCGGCCTGCTGGCGCTCGTGGGCGAGGACGCGCCGACGCGGGCCATCCTGTGCGCGGGCGGCGGGCATTTCGCCACGGCCAACATCACCCTGACGCCGGGCGTGCGCATCGGCGGGGGCGCGGATGCGGGCGAGCAACTGATCGCGCGCTGGGCCGAGGCCTCGAATCGCGAAGGCGAGACCGTGCCGGAGTTCGGCTTCCAGCAGGCGGCGCAGGAGATGGCCTCGGCGGGCGTGGAAGGGCCGGTGGCGGTTTGACTAGGGCGGGCTGACGAATGTCCGAACACCTCTTCGCCAGTTCGGCCATGGCGCTCAAATAACGCGGCCGGGCCCCAGCAGCGGCCCTCCGGCCTCGCCGCGATCGAGGAGGCGCATCTGCGGGGGCGGCGCGAAAGGGATGATGGGCTGCAGTTTCACCGCACCGGAGTCAGGCGGCGCCCAGTCGGTTGAGTTCCGCCTCAAGCGCCTGCCCCTGTTCGTCAGCCAGCGCGGCGCGACGAAGGGCGGCGATGTTGTCCGCGGTCGGAGTGCCTGAGCGGATGAAGTCCAGGATTTTTGCGTAGCTCGACAGGCCGCGATCGAAGGTCTCGCCATAGCCCTTGATCAGGTTCTGGCATCGCGCGATTTCGAGCGCGACGTCTGGTTGCGACGGAGTCACGGCCTGAATTTGCGCGAGCCATTCCTCAACGCGCCTTTGTTCCTCCTGGTAGCGCAGGGAACTGCGGCGCCATGGACGCAGGGCGGCCAGCAAGCTCAGCATCAGGAACCAGCGCAGCCGCGTCGTCTCCACATGGCGGCCCTTTGTGAAGAAGCGGCCCAGGAGGCTCTCGGCGGCGGCGCTGTGCAGGAGGCGCAGCCCGATAGGGGCGGGTAAGGTCTCGCAGATCTCGCGCAGGCGCGGGTGCATGAACTCGGTGACGCTGAGGAGCTGGTCGTTCTTGACGCGTACTTCACCCCTGACGCGGGCGGCGCGGGACGCGCGGGTCTTCAGGTCCGCCACCCGGATGGTGTCGTCGTAGGCCATCCAGAGCGCCAGGGCGGCGGCCGTCTCTGTGGTCAGGGCGTGCGGGGCCTGGTCCAGCGCCGCGATCCGCTCCAGCCGTTCGAGATAGAGCGCGGCGTAGGCCCGGTCCTGATAGTCCATCAGGCGCTGAACCCCGAGCAGGGCGTTCCTGTGCGCGGCGGTGGGCAGCCGGGCGCGAATCCTAGCCGCCAGCGCCTGGCCGAAGGGCGTGGTCGGCGCGGGCGTCGGCGCTCTAGGTTCTTCGGGCGCCGCAACGGGCTGGCGGGCGGCGTCGAACCCCTCGGCAAAGCCCTTCAGGTTGCTGTCGACCGCGACGCCGCTGGCGCGGATCGCGTCTTCGAAGGCTTCGCGCGGGAAGGGCAGGGCGCCGCTGCCGGCCAGGGCGCCGAACATGATCGAGCTGATGACGCTGCCGGACCGAGCGGAGGCGGCGTCCATGTCGAAGCCGACGAAGCGGCGCGCCCGCTTGGCGGCGGCCTCGAGAATCTTGCTGCTGTCGGCGCGTCCGTCGCCCATCGCCGACTTCTCGGAGATGGCGTAGATGCGATGGGTCGAGCCGATCAGCGTCGTGCGTTCGGTGCTGACGAAGCCGCGCACCATCGCGCGACCGACCTCCATCAACTCCGAGGCGATGACGACATCGACGTCGCCGGGCGTCGGCATCTGCGCCAGGACAGGCGCGCGACCGTCGGCCGGCAGGGGCGCCAGTTCGACATAGTAGACGGTCGACCCCGTGCGCTGGGCCACGCCGGGGACGGAGGTGCCCTGAGCCAGTTGGCCCTGGTTGCGGGCGACGCTCTGAATCCAGTCGGCCAGCACGCCGCCACCCTGTCCTCCGAGCGCCAGAATGGCGATGCAGAGACGATCTCTTTGCTGTGTCATGGTTCTTAGAAAGCTCGTGCCGCCAGGCGGCGCTCGGCGTCGCGCTGGAGGGTCGTGATGATCCGTTGGCGCAGTCCGTTGACGAAGCGCTCCCAGCGCCCCGGATTGGTCACCACCCGCGCCCGATAGAAGCTGGGACACAGAATGGCGGCGTGGCTGACCTCGCCGCACAGGCCGCAGCCGACGCAGGAGTTGTCGACATGGGCCACCGGATCGCGCCGCAACGGATCAGGATTGGGCTTGATCGACAGGGAGGGGCAGCCGGACAGACGGATGCAGCTGTGGTCCCCGGTGCAGGTGTCGGGATCCACGCCGAAGCGGTCCTGAGAGACGCGCCGTCCCGCCTGAGCGGCCTTGCGCAGCAGGGGCTTCTCGCGGCGCTGCTTGTTAAGCATGCATTCGGACTGGGCGATGATGACCTTCGGACCCTTCTCCGGGCTGGTCAGCGCTTCCTTCAGCGCGCCCTTCATGCGTTTCAGGTCATAGGTGCGGTCGATGGAGCGCACCCATTCCACGCCGACGCCTCGGGCCGCCTTCTCGATCGGATTTCGGGTGCTGCGCGCCTTGTTGTCGGCCCGCGAAGACAGCACGTCCTGGCCGCCGGTCGCGGCCGAATAGCCGTTGTCGACGACCAGGGTGACGGTGTCGTTCTTGTTGAACACGGCGTTGCCGACGCCTGAGGTCAGGCCGTTATGCCAGAAGCCTCCATCGCCCATGATGGCGATCGCACGCTTGTCCTTCGGCTTGAAGGCCGAAGCCCCGGCGGCGCCCAGGCCGTAGCCCATCGTCGTATTGCCGATGTTGAAGGGCGGCAGGATGGAGAACAGGTGGCAGCCGATGTCCGCCGACACGTGCGACGGGCCCAGTTCGCGCTCGACCATCTTCATGGCGGTGAAGATCGGGCGTTCCGGGCAGCCGGTGCAGAAGCCGGCGGGGCGTGCGGGAACCTCGGCGGCCAGGCTGGCCACGGCGGCGGGCGGCGCAGCCTTCGGGGCGGGCGCGGCCGTCGGCAAGCAGCCGGGGCTCCATTCCTCAAGGAAGCTCTTCAGCCCCTTCTGGATGATGTGGGCGGCGTATTCGCCGGCGCGCGGCAGCGGTCCCTTGCCGACGATGCGGGTCTCAAGGCCTGCGCGCCGGATCAGGGTGTTCAGCTCATGCTCGATGAACTCGGGCTGGCCCTCCTCGATGATCAGGACCGCCTTCTTGCCGCGACAGAAGTCCGTCACCTCTTCGGGGATCAGCGGATAGGTGACGTTGAGGCAGTAGATCGGCAGGGCGCTGTCGCCGAAGGCGTCGGCCAGGCCCAGCAACTCCATCGCCCGGTTCAGGTTGTTGTAGAGGCCGCCCTGAACGATCAGGCCGATCTCGCCTTCGTCCGGGCCGAAAGTCTCGTTGAGTTTGTTGTCGCGCACGAAGGCGATGCCCGCGGGCCAGCGCTTCTCGACCTTCTCGACCTCATGCAGGAAGTTGGCGGGCGGCAGGACGATCCGTTCCACATCGCGCACGGGCGCGGCCGCCGCCTGGGCCACGGTTAGAGGCGGGCGGCGATTGTCGCGGGCGACGAAGCTTCCGGTCATGTGGCAGGAGCGCACGCGCAGCTCCAGCATGACGGGCGTGTGCGAGGCTTCGGAAAGCTCGAAGCCCTTTTCGACCATGTCTACGATGCTGGTCAGGTTGGGGCGCGGGTCGAGCAGCCACATCTGCGACTTCATGGCGAAGGCGTGGGTGCGCTCCTGCATGATGGAGGAGCCTTCGCCGTAGTCCTCGCCGACGATGATCATGGCGCCGCCCGTCACCCCGCCAGAGGCGACGTTGGACAGGGCGTCGGAGGCGACGTTCGTGCCCACGACCGACTTCCAGGCCACGGCGCCGCGCAGCGGATAGTTGACGGAGGCGGCCAGCATGGCCGCCGCCGTGGCTTCCGAGGCGCTGGCCTCGAAATGAACGTCCAGGCTTTCAAGCAGGTCGTTTGCATCGGCGAAGACGTCCATCAGGTGGCTGATGGGCGAGCCTTGATAACCGCCGACATAGGCGACGCCGGATTGCAGCAGCGCCTTGGTCACGGCGAGGATGCCCTCGCCGTGAAAGACATCGCCTTCCGACGCGGTCAGCTTGCGGACTTCCGACTTGAACGAACGCTCGGCCATCCTGGATCAGCCCGCGATCAGAGCCAGAACGCGCAGCGGGCTGCCCGATCCATCGCGGATCTTCAGCGGCGGCGCGATCACCACGGCGCCCGTCGGCGGCAGGGCGTCCAGGTTCTGCAGGCATTGCAGACCATAGCGGCCGGCGCCGTGGAACAGGGCGTGGGCGGGGTAGGGCGGCTCCAGCAGGTGCGCCTGGCCGGCGTCCGTGCCGATGGTTTCGACGCCGAAGCCCAGGGCGTCGCGCTCTTCGACCAGAAGGCGGACAGCCGCGACCGACGGTCCGGGGGTGTGGGCGCCGTCTTCGCGGCGGTTCACATAGGCCTCCGGGTCACGCTTGGACCAGTCCGTGCGGAACAGGACCCAACTGCGCGGCGGGATGCGGCCGTGAACAGCCTCCCACGCCTCGATATGCGAAGGTTCAAGCAGGAAGTCGGGATCGGCGGCGGCCTCGGCTGAGCAGTCGATGACGACGGCAGGCGCGATCAGGTCCGATGCCGGCACCACGTCCACGGTGCCGGCTGGCCGGTCCTTGCCCGTGATCCAGTGGGCGGGCGCGTCGAAGTGGGTGCCCGTGTGCTCGCCGACGGTGAAATTGCTCCAGTACCAGGCGACGCCGCGCTCGTCGTAGCGGGATATTTCCTCGCGGCTGAACGGCGCGCACTGGCCGAACGGCGGCGGCAAGACCAGCGTCGGCGTGTCTTCCGAAAGCGTTTGCGTCAGGTCGACGACCTTCACATCACCGCTGGCGATGCCTGTCGCGATTTGCGACAGAGCTTGTGCAGATACGGACATTCGTCCTCCCCATCTCTTTTCCCTCAGGACTAAGCCTTGCCGAAGAAACTTGCATCTGCAACTAATTTCTTGAGCGCCGACGCTGATCCTTCGTCGGCTCTGCGCAAGGAGGATGGCGCCGTGGCTGGGCAATTGCGCCGGACGGGGGATCCCGGTTCAGAGGAGTTCCGTCTCGAGCGCTATCCCTTCTATCAGGTGAACAGGGTGCTGAGCCGGTACAACCTGATCATCGAGCGCGAGTTGCGGAAGATCGACATAGACATCCCGACATGGCGGGTGCTGATGATCCTTGGCGAACGCGCCCCACGGTCCATCGGCCAGATTTCGCGCGCCGGGGTGGTCAATCTCTCGACGATGATGCGGATCGTGGAGCGCATGACCAACGCCGGCCTGGTGACGCGCAGTCCCAGCGCGGTGGACGCTCGGGTGATCGACGTCGGCCTGACGGAGGCGGGGCGCGAGCGATTGGCCCGGGCTCGGGTTCTGATGGCGCCCGTCTATCGTCAGGCTCTGGCGGGATTCTCCGAGCGGGATTCCGAGCGATTGCTGGCGCTGCTGGGGCGATTGAACGCCAACCTGGAAGTCATGACGGACTAAACGCTTTCGCGATCTGATCGCCCTCTGAGCGCCGTTTCGGCAACGGCGATGAAGCGCTTGCCTGTCGTCCCTATTTATTTTAGACCTAAAGTAATAGGAGGCGTTCCATGCGTGTTGCTTGTCTCGGCGGCGGCCCCGCCGGCATCTATTTCGCCATCTCGATGAAGCTTCGGAATCCGGGGCACGATATCCATGTTTTCGAGCGCAACCGGAGCGGGGACACCTTTGGCTGGGGCGTTGTCTTTTCGGACCAGACGCTCACCAATCTGACGGCGAACGACCCGGTCAGCGCGGATCGGATCCGGGACAGCTTTGCGCACTGGGACGATATTGCAGTGACGCTCGATGGCCGGACGGAGGTGTCTTCCGGCCACGGCTTCATCGGCATCGGCCGCAAGCGGCTATTGCAGATTCTGCAGGCTCGGGCGGCCGAGCTGGACGTGGTCATGCATTTCGAGACCGAATTCGGCGACGATCTGGAGCCTTACGCCGAGTTCGATCTGATCGTCGCCGCCGACGGCGTCAACAGCCGCATCCGCACCCGCTACGCCGACCGCTTCGACATCGACATCCAGACGCGCCGGAACAGGTTCACCTGGCTGGGCACGCAGAAGCTGTTCGACGCCTTCGCCTTCATCTTCGAAAAGACGCCGGAGGGCTGGATCTGGGCTCACGCCTATCGATTCGACGAAACCCATTCGACCTTCATCGTCGAATGCTCGCCTGAGACCTGGGAGGGATTGGGCTTCGAGGACATGAGCCAGGAAGAGACGCTGGCGGCGTGCGAGCGGATCTTCGCGCGTCACCTGGACGGCAAGCCGCTGTTGAGCAATTCGGCGCACCTGCGCGGCTCGGCGTCCTGGATCAACTTCCGCCGGGTGCTGTGCGGCCAGTGGTCCTTCGACAATGTGGTGCTGCTCGGCGACGCCGCGCACACGGCGCACTTCTCGATCGGCTCGGGCACGAAGCTGGCGTTGGAGGATGCGATCAAGCTGGCCGAGGTGCTGGACCGGCCGGGCCTCGATAACCGACAGGCGCTGACGCAGGCGCTGAAGGACTATCGCGACGAGCGTCAGGTCGAGGTGCTGAAGATTCAGAACAGCGCGCGCAACTCCACCGAATGGTTCGAGAACATCGACCGCTATGCGGATTTCGACGCGGAGCAATTCGCCTACGCCCTGCTGACCCGCAGCCAGAGGGTCAGCCACGAGAACCTGCGTCTGCGCGACGGCCCCTGGCTGGGGCGGGTCGAGGACTGGTTCGCCGGCAAGGCGGACGCGGGGGCTGGGACGCCGCCGATGTTCACGCCCCTGCGCCTGCGCGACGCGAAATTGCCCAATCGGATCGTCGTGGCCCCGATGCAGACGTATCAGGCTGATGCTCAGGGGCGGGTGACGGACTTTCACCTGGCGCATTATGGCGCGCGAGGGCTGGGCGGCGCGGGTCTGCTCATGACTGAAATGCTGGCCGTGTCCCCGGAGGGGCGGATCACGCCCGGCTGCCCCGGTCTCTATCACGACGATCAGATTGCGGGCTGGGCTCGGATCAACGCCCTGATCCATGCCGGCGGGGAGACCCTCGCCTGCGCTCAGATCGGCCACTCGGGCCCGCGCGGGGCGTGCGCCGCGCCGCAGGACGGCCGCGCGGCCACGACTCCGCTGGATCAGCCCTGGCCGCTCGTGGCGGCTTCGGATCGACCCTGGGGCGAGGGCGGCGTCGTTCCCGCCGCGCTGGACGAGGCCGGGATGGACGCGGTTCGCGAAGCCTTCGTCGCCGCGGCGCGCCGGGCGGAGACGGCGGGCTTCGACGTGCTTGAGCTTCAGGCCGGGCACGGGACCCTGCTGTCCAGCTTCATCACGCCGCTGATGAACCATCGCCAGGACGCCTATGGCGGCGATCTGGATGGGCGTCTGCGGTTCCCGCTGTCGGTGGTGGAGGCGGTCCGCGCCGCCTGGCCAGGGGCCAAGCCGCTTCTGGTGCGGATATCGGCCGAGGATTGGATGGGGGAGGCCGGGCTGGCTTCGAACGAAGCGGTCGAGATCGCCAGGCGGCTGGCTGCGGCCGGGGCGGACCTGATCGACGTCTCTTCCGGAGAAACCCATCCCGATGCGCGCCCTGTCACCGGGCGGATGTTCCAGACGCCCTTGTCCGACCGCATCCGCAACGAAGCGAGCGTTCGCACCATGGCGGTCGGCGCCGTCACCGAGGCGGATCAGGCGAACGCCATCCTGGCGGCAGGGCGAGCGGACCTTGTCGCCCTGGGCCGCCCGCACCTGCTGGACCCGGCATGGACGCTCAAAGCGGCCGCCGCGGCGGGCCGCCGGGAGCACCCGACGCCCAGCGTCTATCGGGCCGGTTTCGACCAGCTTGCGCGACAGGCCCGAAGCGCCGCAGATGGCGCAAGAGCCTGACCGGGCGGCCGGGCGTTTCGCAGAGGAGTCTCGTGCATGCGCGAGAAGCATGACGGCGGCGCGGGGCCGATCGATGTCCGAGCGTGGCTCCGGATGCTGAGCTGCACCATGACGATCGAGAAGAGTCTGCGGCGCGGCTTCGCGGAGCAATACGACACCACCCTGCCGCGTTTCGACGTCATGGCGGCGCTGGACCGCCATCCGCAAGGGCGGACCATGGGGCAGCTGTCGCGCGCGCTTCTGGTGTCCAACGGCAATGTCACGGCCATCGTGCGCCAGCTTCAGGATGCGGGTCAGGTCGTGGTCAGCCCTGATCCCGAAGATCGCCGATCGTCCATCGTGCGGTTGAGCGCGGCCGGGCAGGCCAGTTTCAACGTGCTGGCGGAGGCGCACCATGCGTGGATCCATCAGGCGCTGTCCGACGTGGCGCCCGACGATCTGGAACAGCTTCACGCCCTGTTGGCCAAGGTCAAGGCGTCGATCGGAGAGAACCTGCACACATGAGCTTCACGACGCGGAGCAAAGTGCGTTTCGCACATGTCGATGCGGCGGGCATCGTCTTCTACCCCCGCTATTTCGAGATGCTGAACGGGGCGGTCGAGGACTGGTTCGCCGAAGGTCTGGGCGTTGATTTCGCCGAACTGCACCTGACGCGCGGCCTGGGCGTGCCCACGGTAAGCCTGGACAGCCGGTTTGCGGCGCCCAGCCGTCTCGGCGACGAGTTGGACATCACCATCGAGGTGAAATCGGTCGGCCGATCCAGTTGCGCCGTGGCCTATACGGTGGCCTGCGGCGATGAGGTGCGGATGACGGCCGAGGGCGTGCTGGTCTGCATGATCCTGGCTGAAGGGCGCTCGGCGCCTTGGCCGGATGACGTTCGCGACGGTCTGGCGAAGACCTGAGCCTCGCCCTGTTCCTGAAATGAAAAAGCCCGCCTCTGCGCAGCGCAGGGGCGGGCTTTTTTCCGTCGTCAGGCGGCGACGACGGGATGGCGCAGCTTGCCGATGCCGACGACCTCGGCTTCGATCGTATCGCCGGGCCACATCCATTCCTGCGGATCAAGACCTGCGCCGACGCCTGCGGGCGTTCCCGTAGCGATGATGTCGCCTGGCTCCAGGGTGATGCCCTTGCTGATGTCGGCGATCAGTTCATCGACCTTGAACAGCATATAGGCCGTGTTGCTGCTCTGCTTCTGGACGCCGTTCAGCGACAGGGTCAGGTCCAGCGTCTGCGGGTCGGGAATCTCGTCGGCGGTGACGATGCACGGCCCCATCGGGGCGAAGCTGTCCTGGCCCTTGGAGTAGATCCACTGGCCTGCGCGGCGGCAGTCGCGGGCGCTGACGTCGATCAGCACCGTATAGCCAAATACGTGCTTGAGCGCGTCCTCGCGGCTGACGCCCTTGGCGGTCGAGCCGATCACCGCGGCCAGTTCGACTTCCCAGTCCAGTTGCTGGGTGATGGCGGCGTTGTGGACGATGGGGTCGCCCGGCCCGACCACGGTCGTCGGCGGCTTGGAGAAGATCACCGGCTCGCGCGGCAACTCGGGCGAGGTGTCCAGCGATTTGGCGGACTCCGCCACATGCTCGGTATAGTTCAGCCCGATGCCGAAGATGTTCTTGCGCGGGCGGGGGATGGGAGCCAGCAGCTTCGCGTTCGACAGCGGCGTGGCGACGCCGACCGGATACAGGCCCTTGGCCTCGGCCATCAGGGCCGTGGCGGCGGAAATCGCCTGAGGCCCCAGGTCGATGAAGGCCAGCATCGCGGAGGGCAGGGCGACGCCGCGCGCCTGGCCCAGTTTTTCAAGGTCGACGACCAGGTCGCCGTCGATGGCGCCCAGCCGGGCTTCGGCCTCGACGCTGGCGCGATAGGTAACAAGACGCATTCATTTAGTCCTATTCAGAGATGATGGGTTGATGGCCGCCGTTCTCGGCCAGGGCTTCTTCGCGATAGAGGCCCAGGGCGCGCATGACCGGCAGGTCGTGAAAGGCGAACAGACAGGCGTCCTCGCGGTCCGAGGCGTTGGCGTGCTCGTGATACATCCAGGCCGGGACGACGAAGATGTCCCGCTCGCGCCAGTCGAACCGGCGGCCGTTGATGATGGAATAGCCCTGCCCCTTGGCGCACTGATAGACGAAGCTGCCGGTCTGGCGGTGGGCCTTCGTCCGTTCGCCGGGACGCAGCATCTGCATCGAGGCGCCGATGGTCTGCATGACCGGTCCGCCGGTGTTCGGATTGACGTAGTCCATGTGGACGCCGTCGTAGGGGCTGCCGTCGGTAACGGCGGCGAAGCGTTGGAGGGCTTCGTAGGTCGGGCCCCACTCATACTTCAGCAGCGGCGAATAGGGCTTGTTCCAGGGCGTCGACGCCGGGCGCAGGGCCGCGCCAGCCCACGTCGCCGTGCTGTCGTCGACAGGGAAGGAGACCGCCTGGTTCAGGTCCGGGTGGACCTCGTAGAAGTTGGCTTCCAGCGCGTTCATCATCGGAATGTCGAGGCCGTCCTGCCAGATGCAGATCTCGCCGTCCTCGGCCACGCCGTGCTCGTGCCAGGTTCCGTTGGGGGTCAGCACGAAGTCGTTCGGCCCCAGCGTCATCTTGTGCCCGTCGACATTGGTGAAGGCGCCGCGCCCTTCCATGATGAAGCGCAGGGCCGAGGCGCTGTGGCGGTGGCTGGAAGCGCATTCGCCGGGCTTCATCACCTGCAGGCCTGAATAGAGCCAGCCGACGGCGGCGACCACGTCGGCCCGGCCCTTGTTCTCCAGATAGACGACGCGACGCCCCGCCTGTTCCGGGGTGACCAGATCCAGGGCCTTCAGCACATGGTCGCGCAGCTCGGCGTAGCGCCACAGCATGGGGACAGAGGTCGAGACCGGCTCCCAAGGCTCGATCTTGTTGGCCACCGTCCACAAGGCGCCGGTCCCCAGCTCCGAGAGGCGGCGATAATAGTCCACCAGTTCGGGAGTGTCGGCGACGTTGGCGCGGCCGATGACGTCTTCGCGGTATTGGTCGAAACGGTTCGTCATGACCCCTCTCCTCCACTAATATTATAGACCTAAAATATCTTCCAATTGCTGTCAAACGCAACTAATCTGCGCTGAGGTTTCAGGGATGAAGAGGGGGCCGTGATGTCTCAGTCCTACAAGGCGGCCGTGGTGCAGGCGGCGTCGATTCCGGATGATCCAGGGGCGTCGGCGGTCAAGGCGGCGGACCTGATCCGACAGGCCGCCGACGAAGGCGCGCGGCTGATCGTTTTTCCCGAGGCCTTCCTGGGCGGCTATCCGAAAGGCGCCTCGTTCGGCACGCCCGTTGGGATGCGCAAGCCGTCGGGACGCGAGGACTATCGCCGGTACTATGAGGGCGCGATCGATCTCGACGGACCCGAGGTGGCGACCCTGGCCCAGGTGACGGCCGAAACAGGCGCCTTCGTGGTGATGGGGGTCATCGAGCGCGGCGGGGCGACGCTCTATTGCACCGTCCTGTTCTTCGATGGCGAGCGCGGCCTGATCGCCAAACACCGCAAGCTGATGCCTACGGGCGCCGAACGGCTGATCTGGGGTTTCGGCGACGGCTCGACCATGCCGGTGATCGACACCTCCCTGGGTCGGATCGGGGCCGTCATCTGCTGGGAGAACTACATGCCCATGCTGCGGATGGCGATGTACGATCAGGGCATCGGCCTCTATTGCGCGCCGACGGCGGACGACCGCGACGGCTGGGCTGCATCCATGCGCCATATCGCGCTGGAAGGCCGCTGCTTCGTCCTGTCCGCCTGCCAGCATATCCGACGCGACGCCTATCCGGCGGACTATGACTGCGCCCTTGGAGACGCGCCCGACACCGTGCTGATGCGCGGCGGCAGCATGATCGTCGCCCCTCTGGGCGAGGTGCTGGCGGGACCCGACTATTCCGGGGAGACGATCCTCTACGCCGATATCGACCTGTCCGAGATCGCGCGCGCCAAATACGACTTCGACGTCGCGGGCCACTATGCGCGTCCCGATGTTTTCCAGTTGAGCGTCAACACGGCGCCGCAACGTCCGGTGCGACGCATCGGGGCGGAGGACGATCTTGCTGTTTGACCTGTCGCAGTTGCAGGCGGGCGATCGTTACAAGCTGATGGCGTCGTCCATCACGCCCAGGCCGATCGCCTGGGTGACGACCCTGTCGCCGGACGGGGCGCGCAACGCAGCCCCCTACAGCTTCTTCAACATGATGGCGGCCGATCCGCCTTTGATCGCCCTGGGCCTGATGCGCAAGTCGGACGGCGATCGCAAGGACACCTGCGCCAACATCGTCACGACGGGGGAATTCGTCGTCAACCTGGTGTCCGAGGTTGATCTGGACGCCATGAACTGGACCTGCGCCGAGGCGCCTGCGGGGTATGACGAACTGGCCGCCGCCGGGGTGGCGACGGCGCCGTCCGCTATGATCAGGCCGCCGCGCATCGCCTCGGCGCCCGTCAGTTTCGAATGTCGGGTCGTCGAGACGCTGGACTTTGCGCCGGCGGCCACGGTGGTGATCGGACAGGTCCTGGCCCTGCACGTCGATGACCGCTTCGTCGATCCCGAGCGCCTGCATGTCGATACGCCCGCCATGCAGTTGATGGCGCGTATGCACGGCGCCGGCTGGTACACGCGTTCGACCGACCGGATTCAGCGCAATCGTCCCAGTTTCGATGATCTCCGCCGCAAGGCGACGGGTTGCGACGTAACTGCCTGATCTCTGATCTTCGTTGCTATTGGCGCAACAGACTGTATCAGCGAACTGCATTGTCAGGCTCATTGCATTTCCTGACAGTGCGGGGCTCCGGCGCGCCCGGGCTAGAGGGGATTTCACATGTACTCGCTTCGTCTTCCACGTTTCGCGCCGCTTATGGCGGCGGTCTCGGCTGCGGCCCTGACCGTTTTCGGCGCGCAGGCCGCCTCGGCCCAGGCGCAGCCGGATGGAGAGGTCACGGCTCTGGTGGGGGGCTCGGTGATTTCGGTCGAGGACGGGCGGATCATTCCCGACGCCGTGGTCGTGGTCGAGGGACAGCGCATCGTCCGCGTCGGTCCGCGCAGCGAGGTCCAGCCGCCGGCCGGCGCCCGCATTATCTCGACGGAGGGCCGTTGGCTGGCTCCGGGGCTGATGAACATGCACGTCCACTTCGGCCTGAAGCTGCCGGGGGCGGCGGGGGCTGAACTCCAGAATGAAACGGACGCCCAGCAGGTCCTGCGCATGGCGCACAACGCCGAGCGTTCGCTACGCGCCGGGGTCACCAGCGTGCGTCTGACGTCCGAACTACACGGCAATGACTTCGCCCTGAAGCGCGCTATCCAGCGCGGCGAGGCGGTCGGTCCGCGCATCGAGACGGCGGGCGAACTGATCGTGCCGACCGGCGGTCACGGTTTCCACGAAGTCGATGGCCCCTACGCCTTCGCCCGCGCCGCGCGCGAGCAGATCAAGCAGGGCGCATCCTGGATCAAGATCGCCATTTCGGGCGGCATTTCCGACACCCACGGCGACATCGCCGCCGCGCCGATGACCGATGAGGAACTCTCCGTCCTGATCGACGTGGCCCATCGCAACGGGGTGCGCGTCACCGCTCACAATGGTTCGCCCCAGGCGGCGATGCAGGCGCTGGAATACGGCATCGACGCCTTCGAGCACGGCTATCACCTGACGGAGCCGGTGCTGCGGCGCATGGCCAAGGACGAGGCCTGGCTGATTCCGACCATCGTCGTCAGCCAGCCCGGCGCGCGCGCCTTCTACCAACGGATCGGTTCGCCGGACTGGTACCTGGCGCGGGTCGACAGCGTGGGCAAGGATCACTGGGCCGTGCTGCAGCAGGCGATCCGTCTGGGCGTGCCGATCGCGTTGGGCACCGATCAGTTTCCGTTCGAGGACAATGAGGGCACGACCGCCACGGTGCGCGAAGCCGAACTCTATGTCGATGCGGGCATGACGCCGCTTCAGGCGCTTCAGGCCGCCACGATCCAGCCCGCGCGCATGATGCGTCGCGACGCCGATATCGGCAGCATCACGGTCGGCAAATACGCTGATATCGTCATTCTGGACGGCGACCCGACCAAGGACATCGGCGCCCTGCGCTCGCTGAGCTTCGTCATGAAGGGCGGGGCGGTCGTGCGCGATGACCACGGCCTGTCGGGCCAGGCGCGCTGAACCGACTGGGACCCTGTAGTCATGACGCATTACGCTTCGTTCCGGGCGATGCACCGGCGGTATGTTCACCGCTGGCTGCTCGTCATCCCCTTCATCTGGCAGATCGGCCTGACGCCGCTGGTCAATACGGCGTCGGTGCGGGTCTTTTCATTGCCTATGCCCATGGTGTGGCAGATGGCGGGCATCCTGGTCGCGACAGCCGTGATCGGCTTCGTCTTCTGGCGCGATGAGCGGATCGAGAAGGAACTGGGTCGGACCGACGATCAGGACGGGGAGGGGCTTTCGTGACCCTGGCTCTGACCCTCGGCATCGTGCTGGCGACCATGATCGGCGCCATGCTCTACGGACATCAGAAGTCCAAGGCCAAGACGGTGACCGAATGGGCGGTCGGCGGCCGTCGCTTCGGCACCCTGATCTTCTGGTTCCTGAACGCGGGCGAGATCTATACGACCTTCGCCGTTCTGGGCATTTCAGGCTACGCCTGGGCCTATGGCGCCCCGGCCTATCTGGCCTTCACCTCCGTCTCCCTGGCGGCGACGCTGGGCTACTGGCTGATGCCGCGTATCTGGCAGGCGGGCCGCCAGGGCGGCTTCATCACCCAGGCGGACTTCTTCGCCGCCCGCTACAAGGCGACCTGGCTGGGGTGCCTGGTCGGTCTGGCGGGTATCGCCGCCATCGTCGTCTATGTGCAGATCCAGATCACGGCCCTGAGCCTGATCCTGCGCCTGACGTTGGGGACCGAGGTGTCGGTGACGGCGGCGGCCATCATCGCCGCAGGCATCATGTTGGCCTTCGTCTATGTGGCGGGTCTGCGCTCGGCGGCCTTCGCCGCCGGGGTCAAGGACGTGCTGATGATCGTTCTGGTCGTCGGGCTGAGCGCCACCGTCGCGGGCAAGGTGGGCGCTTCGTCCATTCTGGACGTGTTCGCGCGGGTTCAGGACCAGAATCCCGGCATCGGCGTCTTTCCGGGCATGGTCCCCGAAGCCGGCCTGACGGTGACCTGGATGATGACGGCGGCCCTTAACGTCGCCCTGGGCACCTGGATCTTCCCGCACATGTTCCAGCTCTGCTACGCGGCCGGCAGCCGCAAGGCCATCCGCCGCAACGCCGTGCTGCAGCCGATCTATTCCCTGTCCTTCTTCTTCATCATCCTGTTGGGCTTCGGCGCGCTGCTGGCCGGGGTTTCTCCGCCGGGCGGGGACGTCAACGCCGCCCTGCTGCAGTTCGTGTCCGACGCCTATCCGGCGTGGATGATCGGCCTGCTGGCCGGGACGGCCTGCCTGCTGGCGCTGGTGCCGGGTTCGGTGCTTCTGCTGACGGCTGGATCGATCTTCAGCCGCAACGTAGTCATTCCGCTCAAGCCCGACCTGAGCGACCGGGCCAGTCTGCTGGTTTCGCGACTGTCGATGGTGGGCTTCGCGGCGGTGGCCGTGTGGCTGACGATCGGCGCGACTTCTTCCCTGGTCGAGATCGGCCTGGCCGCCTACGCCGCCATCGGCATGTTGGCGCCCGGCGTCTTCCTGGCCTTCCTGTGGCCGCGCGCCAATGCGATCGGCGTGGCTGCGGGCATAGGCGCGGGCTACGCGGCCCTGTTGCTGCCGTCCGCTCAGTCCCTGTGGGCGGCGCTGCTGCCGGGGTGGGACAAGGGACTGGTGGCGATGGGCGTCAACGCTTTTGTCGCGATCATCGCCGTACTGCTGACGACGTGGGGCCGCGCCGAGGAAGGCGGGCGTTAAGCCCGCCTCCTGTTCGCGTCAGTCGCGCCCTGCCTCGGTCTCGTTCCAGCCCTTGATGCGGGTTTCGAACGCGGCCAGCAGGCGCGCGGGCGCACCGTCCAGCTGACGCCCCAGTCGGTGGATCAGGCTGATGGTCGTGTCTTCGAGGTTGGCCTCGCTGAGCGGGCGGACCACCAGGGTTCCCTCTTCCAGTTCGCTCGTCACCGCGATGCGCGGCAGGACGGTGACCATCCTGCCCGCCCGCGCCGCCTCGCGCATCACATACAGGGAGGTCGTCGTCAGGGCGGGCTCCAGCCACACCTGTTCACGCCGCTCGGCCTCGCGAAGAATCTGGCGGATTCTTAGACCGATGTCCGGCAGGCACAGGTCGAAGGCGCTCAGTTCGGACAGGGAGACGCTCTTCAGCCGCGCCGCCGGGTGATCCGGGGCGCACACCACCATCAAGGGCTGGGCCGCCACGGCGCGCACGCGGATCTTGGGTTCGGCGCAGTCGTTGAAGATCAGGCCGAAGTGGGCGTTGTCATCGAGGACCGCCCTGACGATTTCCGTCGTCGACTGCACCGATACGGACGCGGCGATGCCGGGGTGCTGGCCCTGGAACTCCTCAAGGACCTTGGAGAAGAAGCCGCCCAGAAAGCCCTCGCCAACCGCGATGCTGACCTTGCCCGCCTTCATCTGCCGATGCTCGTGGAGCCTGTTCATGAAAGCTTCTTCGTTGGCGACGCAGCCCTGATAGTATTCGTAGGCTAGTCGGCCCGCCTCGGTCATGCGGATCGAGCGCCGTCCGCGTTCGATCAGGGCCACGCCCATCTCGCGTTCCAGTTGTGCGATCTGGCGGCTGATGGAAGAGACGGCGACGCCGATCTTGTCGCTGGCCAGGCGCATCGAGCCCAGACGCGCGGCCTCATGGAAGTAATAAAGCGCGTTTCCCTGCATGGAGTCCTCCTAGGACGCAGAGGCTAGCGCGCGTTGCGTGAAACGCAATGATATTGATCATTTGTCCCGTATTGTGAGGCTAAACGAAATGATCGAGACAGGGGCGATCTGTCGCACAGTATTGATCTAGAGGTGTTTGTGACTGGCAAGAGAATGCGCGTCGGCTGGCGCGGCTACATCCCCGCGATCACGACGCCCTTCGACGTCGATGGACAGCTTGACCTGTCAGGCCTCGGGACGTTGCTGGAATGGCTGCACGCTGAGGGCATGCACGGTCTGGTGGTGGCCGGAACCACGGGGGAATGGACCAGTCTGGCCCCCCAGGAGCGCAAGGCACTGATCACCGCCGTCGGCGAACAGATGAAGGGCAAGATCTCTCTCATCGCCGGTTGCACCGCCTTTACGGCTCAAGAGGTCGTTGATTTCGCCGAGACTGCCCACGCCTGCGGCTATGAAGGCGTGCTGGTGACGCCGCCGCCCTATATTCGCCCGTCAGCGGATGAGATCGTCACCTTCTATCAGACGGTGTCGGACGGTTCCGCCCTGCCGATCTGCGTCTACAACTGGCCGCCGGGCACGGGCGTCGACATGGACTTCGACCTGCTGCGCCGTCTGGCCGACATCGAGAACGTCGTCGCCATCAAGCAGTCGACGGGCGACCTGCGCCGCTTCGTGCAGACCTATTTCGGACTGTGCGAGCAGATCCGCGTTTTCGGCCACAGCATGGACGACGGCGGCCTAGCCTTGTTAAGGGGCGGGGGCGGCGACGGCACCATGGGGGCCGGCGGCGTATTGGGGCGGACCCAGCCGGATTTCTACAATCACGTCTGGGCCGGGGATTTCGAGGCGGCGCGCGCCTGTGGCCGTCAGGACCGGGTCATCATGGACGCTTGGTACACGTCGGAGCTTGTCGGCCGCTTCGGGTCGGGGCCTGCCATTCTGAAGGCGGCGCTGAATATCCAGGGCCTGCCGGGGGGCTATGTGCGCCGTCCGCTGCTGGACGTGCGCGAAGCGGATCTGGAGCGCATTCGCGAGACTCTGGCGTCGCTCGGGCGCGCCTGATCGATGAAACGTCTGGACGTCGTGGTGATCGGCGGCGGCCTGGTCGGCGCCGCTACGGCGTTCAGGCTCGCCCAGGCCGGGGCGTCGGTGGCCGTGGTGGAGGCGGGCTATCCCAATATCGGCGCGTCCGGCGCCAATGCGGGGTCTCTGCATTTTCAGCTGGAGCGCCGTTTCCTGGAGAACGGCGAGGCGCTGGCCGATCAGGCGGCGCAGGTGTTGAGCCTCAACCGCCTCGCGATCGAGGAATGGCGGAGGCTGGACGCCGAAATGGGTCCGGATCTCCACATCCACATGCGCGGGGGCCTGATGGTCGCCGAGACGGCGGACCAGGTCCGTACGCTTGAGCGCAAGGTCGCCCGCGAGGTCGAGGGCGGTCTGGACACGAGGCTGATCGACGGCGCCGAAGCGCGAACGATCGCGCCGGGCCTTTCCGAAGCCGTGACGGCGGCGGCCTATCTCCCGTCGGAAGGCCATGCAGACCCGAAGGCTTTGACCCCGGCCTTCATGACGCGGGCCCAGACGGGGGGCGTCCAACTGCTGCAGGGCGCGCGCCTGACGGCGGCCGGAGCGGATGCGCAAGGCTATCGTCTGACCGTGCGGCGGGGCGAAGCGGACATCGAACTTGCGACCCGCAAGGTGCTGATCGCGGCGGGCGCCTGGACCGGCCGTATCGGCGAGTTGTTCAACCTGCACCTTCCCATCTATCCGGTCGCCCTGCTGATGAATGTGACCGAGCGGGCGCCGCCGATACTGGAGCAGTTGATCCAGCACGTCGGTCAAAGGCTGTCGATGAAGCAGGCGCACGCCGGAAACATGCTGATCGGCGGGGGATGGCCGTCCCGCATGCGGCTGGACGCAGCGGGCCGGTTCGATCTGGACCGGCCGGCGGAACTGCTGACGCCGTCGCTCGCGGGCAACCTGGGGGTCGCATCGCGCATCTTTCCGCCGGTCGCCGAGCTCAATCTGATCCGCAGCTGGACCGGGATCACCGCCATCACAGCCGATCAGACCCCGCTGGTCGGCGAAGTGCCCCAGGCGCCGGGCGTCTATGTGGCGGCGGGCGGCTCGGCTTTCACTCTGGGGCCGGTGTTCGCGCGTCTTCTCGCCAGACTGATTCTGGATGAGCGCGAGGATCGCCTGTCGATCTTCTCTCCGGCGCGTTTCGGCCACCTCAACAGCTTCATGGGAGGTCGGCTTGCGTAAGACCGAAGGCGTGTTGCGGGGGGAGCCCTTCGCCTTCAGCGTCGACGGCGACGCGATCCAAGCCTATCCGCGCGAGACCATCGCGACGGCCATGCTGGCCGCCGACGCCACGGGGTTCAGGCGCGATCGTTCGGGTCGGGCGCGCGGTCTCTTCTGCAACATGGGCGTCTGCAGCGAATGCCTTGTCCATGTGCGGGACGGTGACGTTTCCCGACGCGTGCGCGCCTGCCTTGTCCCGGCTGCACCCGGAATGACGGTCGAGACGGGGATCGGTGAATGAGTTCGTCCCTCAGCGGCGCGAGCCCGGATTACGACCTGGCCGTGATCGGCGCAGGACCGGCGGGGCAGGCGGCCTGCCTGAGCCTCAACGGGGCCTTGCGGATCGCCGTCATCGACGAACAGGCGCGGCCGGGGGGGCAGATCCTGCGCCAGCCGCCGCGCACGTTTTCGGTCGCCGAGTGGATGAAGGGCGGGGCCTATCGCGGGCTGAAGGCGCGGCTCGCCGCCTTTGAGGCCCTGACGAACGTCGACTTCATGGGCGGGCGATCGGTGCTTGGGCTGCGCGAAGCGGGCGGCGTGTGGACGCTGACCCTGTCCGGCGCGTCGGGCGTCGACGAGGTTTCGGCGCGCCGGGTGCTGATCGCCGGCGGCTGCTACGACCTTGCCGCGCCCATTCCCGGCTGGACCCTGCCGGGCGTCATGAGTGCGGGCGGGACGCAGGCCTTCATCAAGAGCCAGCAACTGGTCCCCGGAAAGCGCCTGGCCTTCGCGGGCAGCCACCCGCTGCAACTGCTTGTGGCCGAGCAGGCCCTGGAGGCAGGCGGCGAGGTGGCCGTGGTGGCCTTCATCCAGCCCTTCTCGACGCTCGCATGGCGCGCGATCACCCGACCCTGGGCCGCCCTGACGCATTGGCCCGTTCTGGTCTCGGCGCTAGGCAGCGCCTGGCGCCTGCTCAGGGCCGGCGTTCCCCTGCGTTTCGGTCGAGCGGCGCTGAGCGTGGAGGGGCAGGGCAGGGTTTCCGCCTTGCATCTAGGGGGCGCCGAGCGGTTCGACTGCGACGCGGCCGCCCTCTGTTTCGGTTTCATGCCCCAGGCGGACCTTCCGCGCGCGGCGGGCCTGCAGGTGACGCCTGCTCGGCCCGGCGGTTGGAAGGCGAGCCACGACGAATGGATGCGGGCCTCGCGTCGGGGCGTCTATGTCGCAGGCGAGACGACAGGCGTGAAGGGCGCCGCAGCGGCGTCGGCCGAAGGCGCTCTGGCCGGTCTGGCGGTCGCCCTGGACGAAGGCCTTATCGATCAGGGCGCAGCGCGTCGTCGCGCACGGCCCTGGCGCAAGGCGCGGCGGGCGGCGATGCGGTTTGCGGCCTTGCTTGAGGCCATCGCGGACCCGGGGCCGTTCAGCGCGCGGTTGCCTGATGCGGACACGATCGTGTGTCGGTGCGAGGATGTCGCCTTGGGTGATCTGCAGGCCGCCGTGGCGCAGTGCGCGGAAGTCGGCTCGGTCAAGCTGGCGACCCGATGCGGCATGGGCGCCTGCCAGGGCCGAAACTGCGAGCATAGCCTGCTGAGTCTGGCCGGACAGCCGCATTCCGAACGCTCAGGGTTCACGGCGCGCTTCCCTGCAAGGCCCGTCAGAGTCGGTGATCTCGCCGTTCGTTGATTGCGTTTATCGCAACGAATTTTCCAAAAGCTGTCATTGTGTGCGGCGACAGAACGCCACAAAACTGTCTTCATCAAAAGTCGGAACACGTTGCAATGGAGGGGAGCGTGGCCGGAACTACTCGCGATGGGGGCAGGCCGTCGTTCACGGTGGATCACGTGTCCAGAACCGTCCCTGACCTCGATCAGGCGCTGGCGTTCTACTGCGGCGTCCTCGGGGCGGTGGAGCTCTACCGCATGGGGCCGATGGACGCGGCCGACATGCCGACGGGTCCCGATGGGCGCGACTGGATGGAGGCCCATGTGGGCGTCCAGGGGGCTTGTCTGACCCTGGCGATGATCGCCTTCGGCGATGGCGCTCGCGTCCAACTGGTGCAGTACGACCGGCCGGACGGGCGGTGGACGGAGCCGCCGCTCAACTGCGACATCGGCGGGCATCACATCGCGTTCCGGGTGGATGACGTTCTCGCCGCCGCCGCATGGCTGACGGAGCGGGGCTGCACGCCGCTGGACGCCATCGAGATCGACGCCGGACCGCTGGCCGGAAAGACCAACCTCTACATCCAGGATCCTTTCGGGCTGCAGCTCGAACTCGTCGACTAGCCGGGAGGGCGACATGGCGACCACGAAAATCAATCCATCAGGACTCTACGACAGCACGCCTTTCGGCTTCTCGCATGCCGCCGTTCAGGACGACGGGAAGGTGCTTCACCTCGCCGGCCAGGTCGCATGGGACGCCGATTGCAACGTCGTGGGCGTCGGCGATTTCGCCGCCCAGGTCGACAAGGCGCTCGCCAACATCGCGGCGGTCCTCTCCCATTCCGGTCTGGGTCCGTCGGACGTCGTCCGGCTGCGGACCTACATCGTCGATAACGACATGGAGCGCCTCGGGGCCGTGGTCGGCGCCCTGAAACGCTTCTACGGCGACGAAACGCCGGCGCCCAACACGGTCATCGGGGTCCAGTCCCTGGCCTTGCCGGACTTCCTCGTCGAGATCGAAGCCACCGCCCAGTTCCGCGATTAAGGCCGCGGCCACGCGCGCCTGATCGCTCATCCATTCACGCTAAATTCCCTTGGAGTTCCTTCGTTGACCTCTCCCAATACGCGTCAGTGTCTGCTGACATCCACTGTTATCGGCGGTGTCGCCGCCCTGACGGCTTTCGCCGCCCAGCCCGCCGCCGCCATGGTTCAGGACGAACCCACCTCGGTCAGCGAGATCGTCGTCACGGGTTCGCGGATCGTCCGTAAGGACTATAATTCGACCAGCCCCATCGTGACCGTCGGCCAGGAAGACCTGCAAGCGACCGGGTCGGTGACGGTCGAAGGCCTGATGAACGACATGCCGCAGTTCATGCCCGGCAACAGCCACGGCTCGGTCAACCCGGGCAACGGCGGTCAGGCCAACCTGAACCTGCGCGGCCTGGGCAGCAACCGGACGCTTGTCCTGATGAATGGTCGCCGCATCGTGCCGTCGAACGCGGACGGCACGGTCGACGTCAACCTGATCCCGGCGGCCTTGATCAAGAACGTCGAAGTCATCTCGGGCGGCGCCTCGGCCACCTATGGTTCGGACGCCCTGGCCGGCGTGGCGAACTTCATTCTGAACGACAGCTTCTCCGGCGTTCAGATCGACGCCCAGTATGGTCAGACGGAACGCGGCGACGGCACGACCGAGAGCTTCACCGTGACGGTGGGCGGCAATCTGGACGACGGTCGCGGCAATGCGGTGCTGTCGATCGGCCGTTCGACCCGTTCGGCGATCATGAGCGATGCGCGCGGCTTCTCGCGCGTTTCCGGCCGCAACAGCGTCTCGCCGCTCGGGGTCACGACCTTTGACTCGACGAACCTGCCGAGCCAGGCCTTCATCAACAGCTATCTGAACTGCGCCAACTGCGTCACCCCGACCGGCGAGTTCGGCTACAACACCGACGGTTCGCTGTTCAGCCACGTCGGCGCCTACAACTTCAAGAGCCCCGGCGGCGCGGAATGGGACGCCTATCACGAGCCCGGCGTGGCCTGGGCCTACAACACCGGCGCGACCGGCATGCTCAGCATTCCGCTGGAGCGCTGGAACGCCTTCTCGGCGGTTCGCTACAACCTGACGGACTCGATGGAGCTGTACGGCAACGTCCTGTACACTCAGTACAGCTCGGACGTGATCCTGGCGCCGACGCCGATGCCGGGACCGTCGCCGACGTACGGCTTCCGCGTGCCGACGACCAATCCGTTCATTTCGGCCGACCTGCGCGCCTTCCTGGACGCGCGTCTGGATCCGACGGCTTCGTTCGGTCTGAACAAGCGCTTCAACGCCATCGGCGGCCGCCTGGCCGAAGACAGCACCACGGTCTATCAGGTGACGACCGGCGTGCGCGGCGATCTGCCCTTCGGCGACTGGCGCTACGACGTCAGCGCCCAGTACGGCCGCGTCGACAACCAGACGCAGCAATCGGGCAACGTCTCGCGCTCGGCCGTTCAGCGACTGCTGGATGATCCGACCGGCGGCGCCAGCCTGTGCGAAGGCGGCTTCAATCCCTTCGGCCTGACGCAGCTGTCGCAGAGCTGCATCAACTACATCAACCGCAACAGCAAGAACGCCACCCTCAGCGAGCAGAGCGTCGTCGAGGCGACCCTGCAGGGCGGCCTGTTCCAACTGCCGGCCGGTGAAGTCCGCGTCGCCGTGGGCGCCCAGTATCGCGAAGACACCTTCGCCTTCCGTCCCGACGCCGGCCTGTCGCAAAGCAATCCGATCGTCGACCACCTGGGAGCTGACGGCCTGCCTGACGGCGGCAAGATCGGCGGCGTGGAAGTCGCCGGTTTCAATCCGGTTCAACCCCTGACCGGCTCGACCAACTCGACCGAAGTCTTCATCGAGGCCCTGATCCCGGTCCTGGCGGACAAGCCGTTCGTCCAGTCGCTGGATCTGAACCTCGGCTATCGCTACGCCGACTACAGCACTGTCGGCGGGGTTTCCGCCTATAAGGCGGACATCGACTGGGCCGTTGTCGACGGTCTGCGTGTTCGCGGCGGCGTCCAGCGCGCCGTGCGTGCGCCCTCCATCGGCGAACTGTTCGGCAACCGCGATATCAGCTCGCCGCAGATCGGCAGCCCGGTGAACGCCGCAGGTCAGGCCGTCTATGGCGGCGACCCCTGCGACATCCGCGGCGCCTACCGGAACGGGCCGGATGCGGCCAAGGTCCGCGATCTCTGCATCGCCCAGGGCCTGTCGGCGGCCGCTGTCGACAGCTATGTCTTCAACAGCACGCAGATTCAGGGCTTCGTCGGCGGCAACCGCAACCTGAAGGAAGAGACGGCGGACACCTGGACGCTGGGCTTCGTCTATCGTCCGCAGCTGGAGAACCCGCTGTTCTCGCGCCTGTCGACCTCGCTCGACTACTACAGCATCGAGATCACCGACGTGGTCGGCACCATCACGGCCGCGAACCAGCTTCAGGGCTGCTTCAACGCCACGGGCGTGACGAACACCAGCTATGACGTCAACAACGGCTATTGCCAGCTGTTCCGCCGCGACTCCATGACGGGCAATGTGGTGGACAGCCTGGGCCTGCAGCAGAACCTGGCCACGCTGAAGACCTCGGGCGTCGACCTCCAGGTCGACTGGGGCTTCGATCTGGTGGACGCCGGCATGCCCGACTGGGGCGCGCTGAACCTGAATTTCGTGGTCGGCTGGATGGACGCATGGCAGCGTCAGGATGCTGCGGGCGGGCCGTTCAACGAGCGTGCGGGCACCATCGACTCCACCAACGGCTTCACCTTCCCGGAATGGAAGTTCCTGACTTCGGTCAACTATTCCAAGGGGCCGTATGGCGTGGGCCTGCGCTGGCGCCGGGTGGGCGAGATGGATATCTACCGCACCGACAACAAGCTGGATGCGATCAACTACTTTGATCTGCTGGGCACCTGGGAGGTTAACGAACGCGTCGTTCTGCGCGCGGGCGTCAACAACCTGACCGATCAGGACCCGCAGACCTGGTCGCCGGGCATCCAGGCCAATACCGATCCCTCGACCTATGACATCCTGGGACGGCGCTACTTCGTGGGTCTGACGGCTAAGTTCTGACCCCGATCAGGCGCGGCGGCGACGGTTCGGCCATCCTCCTGAGGCCGTCGTCGTCGCGCTTTGAATTCTGAGCGGGACGTATGAGTTGAGGGAACCGAGTATGAGAAGACGTGAACTCCTTCTGGGCGTGGCCGGTGCGGCGGCGCTCAGCATTGTAGCCGCATCGCCCGCTGCGGCTGCATGGCGCCAGACGGACGCGCGCGAGCGGTTCGCGGCGCTGGTCAAGGAGAGCCAGAAGGCGGATGATGCCCTGAATCCGCTGCGCCTGGCGCGACGGGGGCAACGGCCGACCGGCGACGTCTTCATCGACCCTCAGGGCGAGGCCTACGCCCGGCAATTCGGGGCCCAGAAGCGGGCGGAGCTGAACGCGCTGTCGGCTATCGACCGCGCCTCCCTGCCCGAGGGCGATCAGATCGCCTATGATGTCTTCCGCTATCAGGCGGAGAAGGCGGTCGACGAGATCGACAGCGGTCTGCATGCGATCCGCAACAAGGCGCCGCTGAACGCCTCGTTCGGCCTGCACGTCGAATTCCCCGACTATATGACCAGCGCCCAGTTCAAGTCGGTTCAGGACTATGAGCTGGGTCTGGCCCAGCTGGAAGGCTTCACGACCTTCATGAACGACACGGTGAAGCGTCTGGAGCAAGGGATGGCCGAGGGCTATCATCAGCCGAAGATCGTGGTCACCAACGTCCTGGCGCAGGTCGAGGCCTTCCTAGCCCTGCCGGTCGAGGACAATCCCCTCTATGCGCCGGCGACGCGCTTCCCCGACGCGATCGGGGCGGCGGATCGTACGCGGCTGGAGGCGGCCTATCGCAGGGTGGTCCAGGACGGCGCCTATCCGGCCTATGACCAGTGGCGCGTGTTCCTGCGCGATCGTTACCTGCCGACCGCGACCGATGGCGCGGGCCTGTGGGCGATGAAGGACGGCGCGCGCGTCTATGCGGCCGACCTGGTCCGCCACACCACGACCACCATGAGCGCCGAGGAGATCCACCGTCTGGGCGTGTCGGAAGTGGCCCGTATCCGGGCCGAGATGGAGGAGTCGCGCAAGGCGGCGGGCTTCACCGGCGATCTGCCGGCCTTCTTCGAACATATCCGCACGGAGCCGAGCTTCTACTACACCGAGCCGAAAGACCTGATCGATCACTTCGAGCGGATCGAGGCCAAGGTCTGGCAGCGGATGCCCGAACTGTTCTCACGCCGCCCGCGCGCCGAGTTCGAGGTCCGTCCGCTGCCGGCGCTGGGGGACCAGCGCGGCACGGGCTATTACCGCTCGGGCCCGCCGGACGCTTCGGAGCCCGGCGTGCTCTATTTCAACATGGCGATGCTGAACACGCGCCCCATCCCGACGCTGGAGACCCTGGCGCTGCACGAAGGCGTGCCGGGCCACCACTATCAGTCGTCCTTGGTGCAGGAAGACGAAAGCCTGCCGGATCTGCTGCGTTTCCGCCTGGCGCCGGCGACCGCCTATACCGAGGGCTGGGGGCTTTATGCGGAGTCTCTGGGCAAGGACTTGGGCCTGTTCACCGACCCCTATCAGTGGTTCGGTCATCTGGACATGGAGATGCTGCGCGCTGTGCGTCTGGTGGTCGACACTGGGCTTCACGCCCTGCGGTGGGAACGTCAGCAGGCCATCGACTACATGCTGGCCAACACCTCGATGGCGCAACGCGACGTGGTGGTCGAAATCGATCGCTACATCACCAACGCTGGTCAGGCCTGCGCCTATAAGGTGGGCGAGCTGAAGCTTCAGGAACTGCGCGGCCGGGCGACCCAAAAGCTGGGCGACCGGTTCGACATCCGCCATTTCCACGATCAGGTGCTGGACACCGGCGCCCTGCCGCTGGACGTGCTGGAAGCCAAGATCGACCGCTGGCTGGCCGCCGCTTAAGCGGGCGGGACTGAAGGGGAGCAGGGCATGAACAGACGGCAGATGCTGACGGCGGCGGCTGGGACCGCCGCTCTGGCGGCCGCGCCTGCGGCTGCGGCTTTCGACAGCGCTGATGCTCGGCTGGCGGCGCTGTTGGAACGACACGCCCGCTCCCTTCAGGTGTTCGACGGCGGCAGCGAGGCGGATCCGCTGGGCGACCGTTCCGTTGCAGGACGCGCTGGTTTCAGAGCGGAGAACACGCAAAGGATCGCCGAACTTCAGAGCGTCGATCGCGCGGCCCTGTCGCCTGCCGCTCGCATCGACCGCGATACCGCGGCCTTCGTCTATGGCGTTCTGGATGATCATCTGGCGCGGCCGGGAACCGTGGATCTTGATCTTCGCCCCAGCCCCTATGTCGTCAGCCAGATGAACGGCGCCTACTACTGGTCGCCGCCGCGTATCGGGGCGCGGGCGATCAAGGGACGGGACGTCTATCTGGACGGCGTCGCCGCCCTAGCGCGCGGCATCGAGCAGGAGAGCGAACGCATCGTCCACGACGCGGCGCAGGGCGTCATTCCACCAAACTTCATTCTGGCGATGACAGCGGCGCAGGTCAGGGCCCTGCGCGACAGCGCGCCGGAGGCCAATCCCGTCCTGGCTCCGGCGTATCGCTCCGACGAAGCCCTGGGCGAGGAAGGGGCGGCCCTGTTCCGCCGGATCGTTGCCCCCGCGCTGGACCGTCAGGCGCAGGCGCTGGACGCCCTTGTCGGGCGCGCGTCGGACAAGGCGGGGGTCTGGGCGCAACCGGACGGCGAGGCGCTCTACGCCTCGTCGCTGTACGCCAACATCACCATCCGGCGGGCGCCGGGCGAGTTGCATCGTCAGGGTCTGGAGTGGGTGGCGGCCCTGTCGGCCGAGATCGACGCTGATCTGAAGCGACTGGGTATGAGCCAGGGCTCGGTCGGCGAGCGTATCGCCGCCCTGAACGTCGACCCGCGCTTCCTGCAGCCGAATACCGATGCCGGGCGGGTCGAGGTTCATCGTCAGGCCGAAGCCTATCTGGCGGCGTCGCGGGCGCGGGCGTCGCGGGCCTTCACCCATCTGGTCGATACGCCGGTCGAGGTTCGCCGCATGTCGACGGCCACCGAGGACAGCTCTCCTGTCGCCTTCTACAACGGGCCGTCAGGCGGAGCGCCGGGCGGGGTGCTGCTGAACCTGAAGACGCCCAGCGATCTGCCGTCCTGGCGCCTGCCGACGCTGATCCATCATGAGGGCGTGCCGGGTCATCACTCTCAGGCGGCGGTGCTGGACGAGGTCGGCGGCCTGTCGGCCTTCCGGCGCGCAGCGCGCTTCTCCGCGTGGACCGAAGGCTGGGCCCTTTACGCCGAAGCCATGTCGGACGAGATCGGCGCCTATGAGGCCGACCCCTACGGCCGTATCGGCTATCTGCAGGCGCAGCTCTGGCGCGCCGGCCGCGTGGTGGTCGACACCGGTCTGCACCACGAGCGCTGGGACCGCGAACAGGCCGTCGCCTATATGGTCGACACGGTCGGCGAACTGCGCGGACCGACCGAGCGGGAAGTGAACCGCTACTGCGTCTACCCTGGGCAGGCCTGCTGCTTCATGGTCGGCAAGCAACAGATCGTCGCCTCGCGCGAGGCGGCGAGACAGGCCATGGGCGGTCGTTTCCGCCTGGGCGACTATAACGATCTTGTACTGCGTTCCGGCCCCTTGCCGATGGAAGTCCTGGACGCTCTTGTTCAGCAATGGAGCGCCGCCTGATGCGTCGTCGTGATCTCCTGGTCGGCGCTGCGGCGCTCGGCATGGCTTCCCCTCTGGCGGCGTGCGCTACGGGCGCCGTTTCGCCCGGCGCGGCGAAGGGCGGCGGGGCCGACGACGCCCGCCTTGCCGCCATGCTCGAACGCCACGCCCAGGCCCTGCGCGCCGAGGAAGGGGGCGGCGACCGCCTGGCCGACTATTCGCTGGCGGCCCGCGCTCGCCACGGACAGGCGACGGCGCAGCGGCTGGCTGAACTGGGCGCGGTGAACCGCGCGGCGCTCTCGGCCGCCGCAGCGCTGGACTACGACACGGCCCGCTTCGTCTATGAGGCGATGGCCGACCAGTACGGCCGTTACGGCTTCTCGGACATCAATCTTCGGCCCAGCCCCTATGTCGTCAGCCAGATGAACGGCGCCTACTACTGGCTGCCGGACGGCATCGGCGGTCGCTCGCCGATGAAGAACGCGGCCGACGCCGACCGCTATCTCGACAAGCTGAACCAGTTCGCCGTCGCCCTGGATCAGGAGACCGAACAGATCCGCCACGACGCGGGGCTCGGCGTCATCCCGCCCGGCTTCATTCTCGCCAAGACCTTGACCCAGATTGCGGCTCTTCGTGAGTCCTCGCCGACGGGCAATGCGCTGACGGCGCCCGCGCTGGAGCGAGCGCGCGAAGCCGGGATCGCCGGTCTGGACACGCGCGCGGCGGCGATCTTCGCCGAGCGGATCCGACCCGCCCTGCAGCGCCAGAGCGAAGCCCTGGCCGCCTTGCAGCCTCGCACCGACGCTCGCGCCGGCGTGTGGGCCAAGCCGGACGGAGAAGCCTATTACGCCTCCGCGCTTCATTCCAACACCACCGCCAGCTATGCGCCGGGCGAACTGCATCAGCTGGGCCTGTCATGGGTCGCCGAACTCTCGGCCGAAATCGACCGGCTGCTGAGAGCCGAGGGTCTGACGGAGGGGGAAGTCGGCGCCCGCATGGCCGCCCTGGATCGCGACCCGCGCTTCCTCAAGCCGGATACGGAAGCCGGGCGTCAGGAAATCATCGACTACGCCAACCAGCGCCTGAACCGCGTCAAGGGGCTGCTGTCGCGCGGGTTCACTGTGACCCCGGATCGGCCGGTGGAGGTGCGTCGCGTCTCGCCCGCCATCCAGAACGGCGCGCCCGGCGGTTTCTACAGCGCCAGCAGCGATCCCGCTCAGCCGTCGATTATCTACATCAACCTGCGCTCGGTCGAGGAAAACGCCCTGTGGCGCATTCCCACGCTCCTCCACCACGAAGGCGTGCCGGGGCACCATTTCCAGGATAGCGTCCTGCAGGCAGCCGGCGAGCTGTCGCTGTTCCGGCGGACGGTCCGTTTCTCGGCCTGGACGGAAGGCTGGGCGCTCTACGCCGAGCAGCTCGCCGACGAGATCGGCGCCTTCGAAGGCGATCCGGTCGGTCGGATCGGCTATCTGCAGGGGCAGCTTTTCAGGGCCTGCCGCGTGGTCGTCGACACGGGGATTCACCATGCCCGCTGGACGCGTGAACAGGCGATCGACTGGATGGTGACCCATGCCGGCGAGCATCGCGACGCCGCCGAGCGCGAGATCGACCGTTACTGCGTCTATCCCGGTCAGGCCTGCAGCTTCATGGTCGGCAAGCAGCAGATCGCAGCCTCGCGCGAAGAGGCAAGGCGCCGGCTTGGGGCGCGGTTCGACTTGCGCCAATATAATGATTTCGTCCTGGCTTCCGGGCCGCTTCCCATGGATGTCCTGGCCGAGGCCGTGCGTTTGAGGGTGGCCTAATCAAGCAGCGCGCCCGAGACTGACTCGTCGCGGGGCGCTCATGCGTATTACAGGTCTAGTCTTCCACCAGGCCGCGCCGGAGACGACCTGGGTAGCCGTGAGCTGAGCCTTCAGGTGCGGCGGCGTTCGTCGCCGCGCCACAGCCACAGGCCGCCGAAGATCAGGGCGAGGGCGACCAGCGTCAAAGCCTGGGGCGCGACTTCGGCCAGGCCGGCGCCCATGGCGTTCATCCGCACGAAGGCCTGAACCGCCGCGGTCGAGGGCGACAGATGCGCCAGCCAGACCAAGGCTTGCGGCATCATGAAGTGCGGCCAGGCTGCGCCCGCCAGGAAGAACAGCGGCGCCGAGGTTCCGACCAGCACCTGCAACACCCGCTCGTGCCGGTCGAACAGTCCGCCCAGCAGCAGGCCCAGCGCCGCAACCCCGGCGGCGAAGACCGGCGCCAGCAGGATCACCCCGGCCAGGTCGCCCGCGCGCGGATAGTCCTGAAACCAGAAGACGAAGCCGAAATAGAACAGGCAGGACGCCGTGCCGATCGTCGTCAGCGCCAGCCACAGACCCAGCCGGGCGCTGCGCCGCATGGGGGACGCGCCGGTCTCGCGACGCAGGGCGGCGATGACGCCCGCGCCCAGCAGCAGGGTCTGTTGCAGGATGATCAGGCTGACGGCGGGCACGGCGTAGTCGCCATAGCCCTCGGTCGGGTTGAACAGGGATTCCTGTTTCAGGCTCGGCGCCAGTCGGGCCGCGCGGGCGGCCTCGGGCAGGCCCTCCAGCCGCGTCTCGGCGACATGGGCGGCGGCCGCCGCGACCGCCTTGCCGACCGAGGTGACGCGGACCAGATAGCCGCCGTTCAGCCAGACGGCCACGCCGTCGGGCGCGCCGCGCGCCAGGTCGGCCTCGAACCGCTCGGGCAGGATGACGACGCCGTCGACCACGCCGCGCTGCATCAGGTCCGACGCCTCGGCGGTGGAGGGGATGACGGCGGCGACCTCGATCGCATGGGAGGCGTTCAGGTCTTCGACCAGCGCGCGAGTCAGGGCGCTCTGCGTCGGCGTCACCACGGCGACCGGCAGGCCCGTCGCCGCCTGTCCGGCATAGGCGGCCGGATAGTAGAAGGCGTAGAGAACGACAGCGAGGATCAGCAGGCTGCTGACCGGCCGGGCGCGCGGCAGGTTGCGGAAGGTCGCGATGCAGGCGGCGCCGACGCCCTGTTCGGGCAGGGGAAAGGCCAGCGCTTCGGCCTTGGGAGCGCGCCGGGCGCGCAGGCGGATCAGCACGGCGGCCAGGATCAGGGCGATCAGGGTGACGGCGCTCAGGATCGCCAGATCGCGCCAGGCCCCGCCGGTCGCCGCACCGGTCACCATCTGTCCGGTCTGCAGCCGCAGATAGTGGGTGTAGGGCAGGATGTCGCTCCAGATCCGGGCGAAGCGCGGCCCGTGATCCAGCGGCAGGGTGCCGTTCGAGAAGGCGATGGCCGCGCCCGAATAGATGGCGGTGGCCGAAAACGCCATGTCGACGTCCCCCAGCAGGGCGACCAGCAGGGCCGACAGGGCGACGCTGACCGCCATCAGGGCTGCCACGCCCAGCATCAGCAGGGGCAGCGACCCGGCCACGCCCCAGCCTCTGATCCCGCACAGCCAGCCGATCCAGGCCAGGCCCCACAGGGTGAAGATGACGAAGTGCGGCGTCAGCCGCCCGATCAGGGCCGCCGTGCTCCGTCCGCCGGTCTGCGCCCTGAACGTCTGGAAAGAGCCGCCCTGCATCAGTCGTCCGACCGCCAGCACCGCTGAACAGGCCGCCAGCAGGTGCAGTACGCCTGGCGCCAGCAGGCCGCCGAGGAACAGCTCGAAACTCAGCTGCGGATTGCCGATGATCGACACCTGGACGGCGGGCGGCTCCAGCGCCGTGGCCGGCAGGCCCATCTGGCGCGCCCGCTCCTCCAGCCGGGGCGCGGCGGCCGAGGCGATGGCCGAGGACTGGCCCAGGGCCGACAGGGCGCCGACGGTCTGGAAGGCGCCGTTGAACGACACCGTCACCTGCTCCGGGCGGCGAAAGGCGCCTTCGCTGAAGCCTGGGGGGAAGTGGGCGATGCTGTAGACCTCGCCGCGCCGCATCAGAGCCACGGCCTCGTCCACCGTCGCCGGGGCGCGGGCCACGCGCACGCCGGGGCTGGCCTCCATGTTGCGGATGGCCGCGCGGCTGAAGGCGGAGTCATCCTGATCCACCACGGCGACCGGGGCCTGGCGGATGACGCCGGGGGCCAGCATGGCCGCGATCACCGCCAGCAGGATCAGCGGCAGGCCGAAGGCGACGAAGGCGTCCCACGGGCGGGTCGCCAGCCGCCGCGTCTCGTCCTGAACGGCCGCGAGGAAGACGGCCGCGCCGCCCTTCATCGCGACGACCAGTCGAACAGGACGCTCATGCCTGGCCGCAGACCCTCGATCGGCCGGGCGGGCTTGGCCTTCACCTGAAAGCTGCGCACGTCATAGCCGCGGGACTGGCGGGTCGAGCGCCAGGTGGCGAACTCGCCCTGGGGGCTGATGGCGGTGACGCGGAAGGCGGCGCCCTTGATCCCCAGCGCGGGCACGTCGCCGCGCACGGCGGCGCCGATCTTCAGGTCGCGGAACTGGTCCTCGCGCACGCTGAAGGCGACCCAGGGATCGGCCGTGTCGACGATGGTGAAGACCGGCACCCCCGTCAGCACCAGTTCGCCGACATTGGCGAAGCGTTCGGACACCTCGCCGCCGTGGGGGGCGGTCAGGCGGGTCTCGCCCTGCAGGCTCTCGACCTCGGCGACGGCGGCGCGGGCGCCGCTGACGTTGGCGTCGGCGACCGACTTCTCCTGCGGCCGGGTTCCGGCCAGGGCCTTCAGATACTGCTGGCGGGCGGCCTCGGTCTGGGAGGCGGTGGCGGCGCGAGCGGCGACGGCCTCGTCGCGGCGCTGGGCCGAGATGACGCCCTCGGCGAACAGGGTCTCGGCCCGGCGCGCGGTCTGGTCGGCCAGGCGGGCGGTGGCCTGGGAGGCGCGCCAGACGGACTCGACCGTCCGGACGTCCTCGGCGCGGGCGCCCTCGCGGCTCATGGACTGGATGGCCTCGGTCGACTGCAGCAGGGCGCGGGCCTGGGCGTCCTTGGCCTCGACCTCGGGGCTGCTCATCAGGGCCAGCTCCTGCCCCGCCTTCACCTGATCGCCCTCGGCGGCCAGGAAGCGTTCGACGCGGCTGGGCACCTTGGTGGCGACGGTGAAGGTCTCGGCCTCGACCATGCCCTGGACCTGATCCGGCGCCGGACGGGCGGCCAGGAACAGGCCCACGACGATGAAGGCGATCAGCAGGACCACGCCCGCCGCGACGATCAGGGGCAGGGGCGACCGGCGCGGTTTCGGCGGGGGCGCTTCGGCCGGCTGGGGCGGCGTATAGGCCGAGGAAGGCGTCTCGCTCATGGGGCGCTGATCCGGTCGTCGCGTTGCAGATAGTCGTTCAAGGTCTGGTCGCTTCCCGCCGCCGCCAGCAGGGCCGACAGGCTGAGGTCGTATTCATAGGCCGCCGCCGCCCGTTGCAGCCGCGCCGTACCCAGCAGGTTGCGGGCGTCGATGACCGAGGCGGCGGTCGCCTCGCCCTCGCGGAAGCCGACCTCCTGAACGCGCAGGTTTTCGCGCGCGGCCGCCAGACTGCTGTCCATGGTCAGGAACTGCCGCCGCGCCAGCTCGACCTGGTTGTAGGCGCGCGTGACCAGCAGGCGGGCGTCGTCGCGGGCCTGGCGCTCGACCTCGCCGGCGGCCGAGGCCTGGGCGCGGGCGGCGCCGAGCATCCGACGCCGATCCAGCGACGACATCAGGGTGTAGCGGGCGCCCAGCCCAAAGGCCCAGTCCGGCTCGGTCGGCAGGGCGTCGTCCGGGTTCATGTTGTAGGTTCCGAAGGCGTAGACCGACGGCTTCATCCGCGAGGCCGCGAGATCCGCCCCGGCCTCGGCCAGATCGCGCCCGGCCTGGGCCTGAACGATGCGCGAATTCGACTGGCCCGCGCTGTCCAGGAAGACGGAGGCGGGGCCGACCGGGTCGCGATTGACGAACAGGGGCGTGGTCGGGGTCACGCCCGCCTCGACGTCGGCGACGCGCGCCAGGGAGGCGACGGCGTTCTCATGCTCCAGTTCGGCGCGGTTGACCTGGCGTTGGGCGGCGTCGCGGGCGACCTCGACCTGAAGGGTCTGGGCGCGGCTGAGCATCCCTTCCTCCTCCATGCGCCGAGCGTTGTGCAGGTGCAGGTCGAACCCGTCGCGGGTCTCCAGCGCGATCTTCAGCGCCTCGGCGGCCAGCACCTGGCCGAAATAGGCGCGGGCCAGGTTGACGCTCTCCAGGTTCAGGGCCTCCTGCCGCCGGGCCTCGGCCAGGTCGACGTTGGCCGCCGCCGCGCGCCGCAGGGCGGGGATGGCCCCGCCGGTGTAGATAGGCTGGAGCGCCGTGACCGTCGGGCGGAAGGTGGTGTCGTCCACCTGCAGCCGGATGTCGTGGGGCAGGGCGGCGAAGATCTCCGGCAGGGCGGCCTCAAGCCGCTGGCCCACCGCGTTCAGCACGTCGCCCGGCACGCCCGGCAGGTCCGATATCAGGCCGGGGATGGCGGCGCCGAGGTCGGACTGGGCGCGGTCCAGCGCGTCCGACAGCGACAGGTCGAAGGTCTTGCGATAGCGGATCAGCTGGGCGTCCAGCGACACCGTCGGCCGGTTCAGTCCGGCGGCGACCTGGGCCTGGGCCTCGGCGGCCTGGACCCCGTAGCCGGCGGCGCGCCCAAGGCTGGAGGTGGTGCGCAGCCGCGCCTCGGCTTCGGCGTAGGTCAGGGGCGTGCGCGACGTCTCCTGGGCGGCGGTAGGCTGAACCTGCGCCATGACGGATGTCGCGCCCAGGGTCAGGACGCCCGCAGCCAGGGCTCCACGCCATCCGATCCAAGCCCTAGCCATCGCTTCAACCCCGCAATCAGCCGTGAACAACGATCCTGAAGCACGGCCGTTGCGTCAAGCAAGCCGCGCCAATTGCAAAAGGCGCGCTCGCCGTGACGAACGCGCCTTTCGATTGAAGACGAAGGTTTCCGGCTGCGCCTAGAGACCCGGCAGCTTGAACCGGCTGTCGCGACGCGGCGCGATGGTGATGCCTTCGCGGCCGCCGGTCAGAGCTTCCAGGCGGGCGTGCTCGCTGGAGGCGTCAATGGTCTTGGCGCCTTCCGAGGTCTGGCTGACCGTCGCGGCCTGGCTGGCCGGATCGTCCTTGCGCCAGAACATGATGCGGTTGGCCCAGCTTTCTTCCTTGTGCGCCAGGCCGCCGAACTCGTCGTCGACGACATAGCGGGCCAGGGGGTCGGCGCGGTCGGCACCGGCCTCGGCTGCCAGGACCTGTTCGCCGGGGGTGCGGGTCACCGCCTGGCGCTGGCCCAGCAGAATCTGACGGGCGGCGCTTTCAGGCGCCAGCTCCTGCGGACGCGGGGCGCCGGGCGAAGGCGGGGTCAGGCCGTATTCCGGCGGCACCACCAGGGGGGCGCTGGCCACGGTGACGAATTCGTCCGGCACGACCTTGGTCAGGCCGATGCTCTGCTTCATCGATCCGCAGGCGCTCAGGCTGAGGGCCGCGCCGGCGGCCAGGGTCACGATCAGGACGGGACGGTTACGCATGGGTCGTTCGGCTCCGGGAGGCGCGCCGCACGGGCGCAGGCTCGGGTCGATAGTTAAGGGGGTGTGATTACGACTTTTCGTGGGCCGCGCCAACTGTCGAACGCCGCTCGGACAGGAAGCTGTCCAGGATCAGCAGCACGACGCCGACGGTGATGCCGCTGTCGGCGATGTTGAAGATCCAGGGAAACAGGCCCGTGCCGGAAAAGTCGAGAAAGTCGACCACGCCGCCGAAACGGATGCGGTCGACGACGTTGCCGATGGCGCCGCCCATGACCAGGCCGATGGCGGCGATAAGCAGGCGACGATCGGCCCGCGTCGCCCACCAGGCCAGCAGCCCGGCCACGACGACGGAGAAGACGCTCAGGATCCAACGCCCCGCGCCGCCGCCGAACAGGCCGAAGCTGACGCCCGTGTTCAGCACATAGGTCAGGTTGAACACCGGCGGCGCCACCTCGGCGATGCGATAGCCGTCGGGGATATTGGAGATATGGGCGGCGTCGATGGCCCCCAGCACCCAGGCCTTGGTCAGTTGGTCCAGGATGATGACGGCCAGGGCGATGCCGTAGGCGCCGAGCGCGAGACGGGAAATCTTCATGCCGAGCGAGTTAGCAGGAAGACGTTCGGCGGCGAAGAGGGAAAGCGAAGAGGCGCGGATCGTCGGCACGGCCTTTCCCCCCGGTTTTCCCTCGCTATAAGCAGGGCATGACCCTGCCTCATCCGCTGCCCCGCCTGTCCGCCGTCGCCGACGACTACGACATCCTGCTCTGCGACGTCTGGGGCGTGATCCACAACGGCCGCGAAAGCTGGCCGGCGGCCTGCGAGGCCCTGACGAAGTTCAATGAGAAGGGCGGTCATGTCGTCCTGATCTCCAACTCGCCGCGCCCGTCGCCGGACGTGGTGGCGCAGCTGGACGCCCTGGGCGTGCCGCGCAGCGCCTGGAAGGCCTTCGTCACCTCGGGCGACGCCACTCGCATGGAATTGGCGCGCCGCGCGCCCGGACCGGCCTGGATCATCGGGCCGGATCGCGACTTCGTCCTCTATGAAGGCCTGGACCTGACCAGCGCCCACGATGCCGGCGACGCGGCCTTCATCTCCGTCACCGGCCCTTATGACGACACGACCGAGACGCCCGAGGACTATCGCGAGCGGTTGACGCCCGCCGTCGCGCGCGGGCTGGAGCTGATCTGCGCCAACCCCGACCGCATCGTTCAGCGCGGCGATTCCATCATCTACTGCGGCGGCGCCATCGCCGATCTGTATGAGTCGATGGGCGGCCGCGTGGTCATGGCGGGCAAGCCGTTCGCGCCCATCTACGCCCTGGCGCTGAAGGAGGCCGAGGGTCTGATGGGCCGCGCGGTCGATCGTTCGCGCGTCCTGTGTATCGGCGACGGCGTGGTCACGGATGTGCTGGGCGCCGCCGAACAGGCGCTGGACTGTCTGTTCATCGCCCAGGGCATTCACGGCGACGCGGCCAAGGGCGCGGACGGGGCCCTCGATCCGGCCCGCGCGGCCGAACTGCTCCGCGCCGAGACGACCTTCGCCCGCTACGCCGCTCTGGAACTGACGTGGTGAGTCTCGCCATTTCGTCGCACCTGCCTTAAAGGGCCGCTCATGGTTGATCTGGTCCAAGCGCACCCGTCGGGCGGTTACATCCTCGACGAACTCCACGTCGGCATGGCCGCCGAGAAGACGGTTCACGTCACGGAGGAGCGGATTCGTCTGTTCGCCGAGGCCTCCGACGACTTCAATCCGGTGCATCTGGATGAGGCCTTCGCCGCCAAGACGGCCTATCGCGGCCGCATCGCCCACGGCCTGCTGTCGGCGGCCTTCGGCTCGGCGGTGGTGGGGACGATCCTGCCGGGGGCGGGGTCGATCTACATCTCCCAGACGCTGGCCTTCCACTTCCCGGTGCGGATCGGCGACACGGTGCGGATCGTCATCACCGTCATCGGCCTGGACCATGACAGCGCACGCGGCGAGCTGCGCTGCGAAGGCTTTGTCGAGGACAAGCTGATCATGGACGGCGTGGCCGTCGTGCGCGTGCCGCGCCGCCGCAAGCCTTCGGCCCGCTGAAGGCCGCCTGAAGTGGTCGAGGTCATTCGCGACTGGCGCGGCCTGACGGACGCGCAGAAGGGGGCGGCTGTCGCCGTCGGCGCTTTCGACGGCGTGCATCGCGGCCATCAGGCGGTCATCGCCTCGGCGCGTGGGGCGGCCGAGCGCCTGGGCGTTCCCCTGGCCGTCGTCAGCTTCGACCCTCATCCGCGCCGCCTGTTCCAACCCGAGGCCGCGCCCTTTCGTCTGATGACGCCGGACCAGATGGCCCGCGCCCTGGCGCCGCTGGGCGTCGATCGCCTGTACCTGCTGCCGTTCGATCGCGAGATGGCGGGCATGACGGACGAGGAATTCGCCCGCCGCGTCCTGTCCGAAGGCCTCGGGATCGTCCACGCCGCCGTCGGCTTCGACTTCACCTTCGGCAAGGGCCGCTCCGGCTCGCCCGCCTTGCTGCAGGCTTATGGCGAGACGCTGGGCTTCGGCGTCTCGGTCACCGACCGCATCGACGACGCCTCAGGGCTCAAGCTTTCGTCCAGCGCCGTGCGCGAGGCGCTGAAGGCGGGCGACATGGACCGCGCCGCCGCCATCCTGGGCCGCCCCTTCGCCATTCAGGGCGAGGTGATCCACGGCGACAAGCGCGGCCGCACCATCGGCACGCCCACCGCCAACATCGCCATGGGCGAGTATATGCGCCCGGCCTATGGGGTCTATGCGACCCGCACCCGCCTGCCCGACGGCCGGGTGGTCAAGGGCGTCGCCAACCTGGGCGTGCGCCCGATGTTCGAGATCGAGGAGCCGCTGCTGGAAGTCTGGCTGCTGGACTTCGACGAAAGCCTCTACGGCCAGGTGCTGGAGACCGAACTGATCGCCTTCCTGCGCGGCGAGATGAAGTTCGACGGCCTGGACGCGCTGAAGGTCCAGATCGACGCCGACGCAGAGGCGGCGAGGGCCGTGCTGGGCTGACGCATCTTCTGCCTTGTGACTTGAAGGCGGCGCGACCCGATCCCAACTCTACCCGGCAATGTTGGGGAGAGGGCATGACGGAAGATTCGAGTGTCTGGTTCGCCGTCGTCGGCATCTGCATCCTTTGGAGCGTCGGCGCCGCGTTCACCGGCGCGGGTCTGTCGGCGCCGTTTTGGGTCGGCACGCTCGCCCTGGTTTTCGGCGCCAATGCCGAAGCGCGACGCTGGGCCATGGACAAGATGTCATGGGCCTTCTCCGGCTCATCGCTGCGGTTCGCGCTGGTGATGATCGGCGTGATGATCCTGTGGCAAACGGTCGGTCTGGAACTGGCGTTTTTCGCCGCCGGGGACGTGTTGGCCTATCTGGAAGTCTTCACGGCAGTCAGCCTGATGGCCGCCCAGAACCGGTTTTCGCCGGTGAAGGCAGCGGTGGTGCGTTGGGCGGCGGTTCGCCTTCGGCCCTTGCGTCGGCTGGACGTTGGTGGCCGGACACGCCGGACCCGCCCGAAGACGCCGCTCTCTTTCGATGACGCAGACGGACCGGCGGGCGTCTGGGCCTTCGCCTGACGCCTTAACCCGGCGCCTTCTCGGCGATGGCCATCAGGTCGTCGTGCAGCGACTTGCCCTTGTCGTCGATGATGTCGGCGATGCGCCACATCGGGCCTTCCTTCAGCAGTTTCAGCGTCCGGCGCTGGTCCTCGCCGTGGTTGGTGAAGACGACGTCGGCCGTGGCCGCGCGCGGACCGTCCGGCGTCATCGTCACCGTTTTCAGCGCAAAGCCGTCGATGTCCTGACAGGCGCAGATCGGATCGTGGTCGAGGTAGGGGGCGCTGTTCGTGCGCTTGGCTTCGCGGTCGTCGACGCCGATCAGGGCGTTCATGGTGCGCGAATAGAGCGGATCGCGGCCGGGGGTGATGGTCGCCTCGGCTGGGTCGGGCCTCTCGCGCGGCTCGCTGACGCGGGCGTAGAGGGCGCGCACGAAGGCCTCGGCGTCCTTTTCGCCCGCGGCGTAGACGGCGGCGCGGCCGGTCAGGGCGGGGGCGGCCTTCTCAGCCGCCGCAGGCGTGCTCGTCGGTTCTGAGCAGGCGGCCGCCGTCAGGGCCAACGCCGCCGCCGTCGCCAAGGCTTGAACACGCATCTGATCGTCTCCCCATCTGTTCGTCTGGACTATGGCGCAGGGGACGCCGGGTCTGCTAGAGCCTTACCATCATGACCGTTCGCGTGATCCGTCCGATTTCGATTAGCCGCCCGGCGTAGCGCTGCAGGGCTGACAGCCCCGCGCACGTCGGGATTTCTCGAAACATTCCGCCGAGACGCCGCCTTGAGGCATCAGGGCATGGGCCGTTCGGCGCCTTCACGCTAGACTGACGCCCGACGCCGCTTCCAAGCGGCCGCGCGCGACAAGACGAAAAGACATTCCATGGCCGACGCCGACACCCAGACCCCTTCCGGCCGCGACTATCGCGACACCGTCTTCCTGCCCGAGACGCCGTTCCCGATGCGTGGCGGCCTGCCCAAAAAGGAGCCGGAAATCCTGGAGCAGTGGGGCGACCTTTATGGCCGCCTGCGCGCCATCCGTCAGGAGCAGAAGGCGCCGCTCTATGTGCTGCACGACGGCCCGCCCTACGCCAACGGCGACATCCACATCGGCCACGCCCTGAACAAGACGCTGAAGGACTTCGTGGTCCGCTCGCGCTTCCTGCTGGGTTATGACGTCGACTACGTGCCGGGCTGGGACTGCCACGGCCTGCCCATCGAGTGGAAGATCGAGGAGGAATTCCGCAAGAAGGGCCGCCGCAAGGACGAGGTGTCGAAGGAAGAGTTCCGCACCGCCTGCCGCGAATACGCCGGCAAATACATCGACCTGCAACGCGACCAGTTCCTGCGTCTGGGCATCACCGGCGACTTCGCCAACCGCTACGCCACCATGGACTTCACGTCCGAGGCGGCCATCGTCGCTGAGTTCCACAAGTTCAAGAACTCGGGCCAGCTGTATCGCGGCTCCAAGCCGGTGATGTGGTCGCCGGTCGAGCGCACGGCCCTAGCTGACGCGGAAGTCGAGTATCACGATCACGTCTCGCCCACGATCTGGGTCAAATTCCCGGTGGTCGGCGCGACCGACAGCCACCCGGACGACCTGCTGGCCTTCCGCACGGCGACGCCCGCGATCGTGATCTGGACGACCACGCCGTGGACCATCCCGGCCAACCGGGCGATCAGCTACGGCCCCGAAATCAACTACGGCCTGTATGAGGTCACGGCCCTTGAGGAAGGGCTGGACTATGAGCCCTGGGCCAAACCGGGCGACCGCTTCATCCTGGCCGACAAGCTGGCTGAAGAGGTGTTCAAGGCCGCCAAGATCGCCGCCTGGACGCGCGTCTACGACATCGATCCGTCGGGTCTGGAGTGCGCCCACCCGCTGGCGGCGCTGGACAGTGGTTACGGCTTCTCGGTGCCGCTGTTGGCGGGCGACCACGTCACGGACGACGCAGGGACCGGCTTCGTCCACACGGCGCCGGGCCACGGCGCGGACGACTACAATGTCTGGCTGGCTCACGGTCATCGCGAAGTGCCGGACACGGTCGATCCCGACGGCGCCTACTACGACCACGTCCCCCTGTTCGCGGGCCTCAAGGTGCTGGAGACCGAAGGCAAGAAGACCGGCAAGTTCGGTCCCGCCAACGGCGCGGTGATGGACAAGCTGATCGAGGCCGGCAACCTGCTGGCGCGCGGCCGGATGGAGCACTCCTATCCGCACTCGTGGCGCTCCAAGGCGCCGATCATCTTCCGCAATACGCCGCAATGGTTCATCCGCATGGACGAGCCGCTGGAGGACGACGGGACCCTGCGCGACCGGGCGCTGAACGCCATCGACGCCACCGCCTTCCACCCGGCGGCGGGCAAGAACCGCATCCGGTCGATGGTCGAGGGCCGTCCCGACTGGCTGATCAGCCGCCAACGCGCCTGGGGCACGCCCCTGGCCATGTTCGTGGACAAGCAGACCGGCCAGCCCCTGCACGACCCCGAGGTCGACGCCCGCATCGTCAAGGCCGTGGCCGAGGGCGGGGCCGACGTGTGGTTCTCGGCGCCCGACGCCGACTTCCTGGGCGCGCACGATCCCGAACGGTTCGAGAAGGTGACCGACATCCTCGACGTCTGGTTCGACAGCGGCTCGACCCACGCTTTTACGCTCGATCCGCGCACGGCCGAGCATGGCTATAGCGGCGACCGCCCGTCGCACTGGCCCGCCGACCTCTATCTGGAAGGCTCGGACCAGCATCGCGGCTGGTTCCAGTCGTCGCTGCTGGAAGGCTGCGGCACGCGCGGCCGCGCGCCGTTCAATGCGGTGCTGACCCACGGCTTCACCCTGGACGAGAACGGGGAGAAGATGTCGAAGTCGCGGGGCAACACCACCGACCCCCTGACCATCATCAAGGAGTCGGGCGCCGACATCCTGCGTCTGTGGGTGGCCCTGGTCGACTATTCGGACGACCAGCGCATCGGCAAGCAGATCCTGCAGACCACGGTCGACGCCTATCGCAAGCTGCGCAACACCGTCCGCTATCTGCTGGGCGCGCTGAACGGCTTCGACGAGGCCGAGCGCCTGTCCTACGACCAGATGCCGCCGCTGGAGCAGTTCATCCTGCACCGCCTGTGGGAGCTGGACGGCCAGGTGCGCGAGGCCTACCGCGACTACCGCTTCCAGGACGTGGTGCGTCCGGTGCTGGAGTTCTGCTCGGGCGACCTGTCGGCCCTCTATTTCGATGTGCGCAAGGACAGCCTCTACTGCGACCGTCCCGACAGCGTCCGCCGCCGCGCCGTGCGCACGGTGATGGACGAGGTGTTCAGCCGCCTGACCGCCTGGTTGGCCCCGCTGACCCCCTTCACCATGGACGAGGCCTGGACCACGCGCTTCCCCGACGCGGGCACCAACTGCGCGCGGGTGATCCCCGAAACGCCGGGCCAGTGGCGCAACACGGCTGAGGCCGAACGCTGGACCAATGTCGAGACGGTGCTGGAAGTGGTCAACGAGGCGCTGGAAGCCGCGCGTCGCGACAAGGTCATCGGCGGGGCGCTGGACGCCTGGCCGGTAGTGACGGCCCCGGCCGAGTTGCTGGCGCCGTTCGATGGCCTGGACGCCGCCGAGGTGTTCCGCACCTCGGGGGCTGAACTGATTGCGGGCGGCGAGGCCGTGACGGTCGAGGTGAAGACGGCGGACTATCCCAAATGCGCCCGTTCGTGGCGCCGGGTGCCGGATGTGGGGTCGGACGCTGACTACCCCGACCTGTCGGCCCGTGACGCTGATGCGGTGCGCTGGCTGGACGCGCAGAAGGCGTAAAAGTGATCAGGCCCCTCCGTTTCACCGGAGGGGCCTTTTTTAGAGCGCAACTTCCAACACCCGCTCATCCCCGCGGAGGCGGGAACCCAGTGCTTTGGCTGCAGGCGCTGCGGTGGGATTGGGCGGGATTTCAATCGGATTCGCGTGAAGCTCTCACTAGGTCCCCGCCTCCGCGGGGATGAGCGGACTTGTTATGCCGCATCATGAAAGATCAGCCCCAGCGTCATCCGCTTGCCTGCGCGCACGGTGCTGACGCCGTGGCGCATCTGGACGCGGTAGTCGCCGCGCGTTCCGGCGACCGGGCGTTCGCGTACGGCGAAGATGACCGCCTGTCCCTGTTTCAACGGCACGACATGGGCCTGTGACTGGGAACGGGGCTTTTGCTCGACCAGAACGAACTCTCCGCCTTCGAATTCGGTCGGATCGCTCAGCAGGATGGCGGCCTGCAGCGGGAAGACCAGATCGCCGTACAGGTCCTGATGCAGCCGGTTGTAGTCGCCCGGACCGTAGCGCAGCATCAGCGACGTCGGCCGCGTCTGTCCCGCCGCGCGGCAGCGGGCGGTCAGCTCTTCCAGTTGCGCCGGAAAGCCGGGTCGTCCCATCCGTCTCGCCCAGTCGTCCGCGATCGGCGCCAGGCCCTCGTAAAGCCGCGCCCGCAGCCGGGGCAGGGGATCAGGCAGGGGCTCGGCGAAATACTGATACTCGCCCTGACCGAAGCCGTGGCGCTGCATGACAATGCGGCTGCGGAACCGCTCGGGCTGGTCATAGAGGGTCTGCAGGGCCTCGCACGTCGCGGGCGTCAGCAGGGGGCCGGTCATGGCCCAGCCCTGAGCGTTCAGGTCGGCGGCGATGCGGGGCCAATCGAGGGAGGCGTCGGTCATGCCGCCATCAGAGCGCGCGGCGGCGCGGCTGTCTGGCGGCTTTCGGCCGTGGGCCTAGAGGCGCACCCTCTGCTCGGCCGATTTCAGCGTCGAGCGCACGAAGTCGGCGGGCGGGTCGGTCTCGGCCAGGACGGCTTCCTTGATGGCGCGCGGCTCGCCGAACAGATGGCCCTGACCCATGGCGATATCCAGTTCGAGGATGTCGACGACCTGTTTCTCGCTCTCGACCTTTTCAGCGATCAGCTCGAGGCCGTGACGGCGGGTCAGGGGGGCGAAGTCGCCGGCGCGGATGTCCGGCTGGCTGGGAAGGGGGGCGGCGCCGTCCAGATCCAGCAGTTGCTCGATCAGCAGGTCGGCGGCCACCTTGATGAAGCGCACGTCCGAGCGTTGCAGATCGGCGAAGTCCAGGTCCAGCGTCTGCACCTTGTCGATGGAGAAGCGGAAGCCCAGGTCGGCCAGCTTGGCCATGTTGCGCGCCTCGATGGCGCCGCGCGCGTCGAACGTCGCCTGACCCAGTTCGAAGATCAGGGCGTCCTTCAGGTCGCGATTCTGGCTCAGGAAGTCGAGGAACTGCGGGAAGAAGGTCTCGTCGCCCAGAGACGCCAGCGAGATGTTGCAGAAGACCCCGACCTTGCGGTCCTGCCCAGCCAGACGGCGCACGATCTGGGCGCAGCGGAACAGCAGCAGATTGTCGATGGCGGGCAGCAGGCCCTCGCCCTCGGCCACCGACAGGTATTCGGCCGGCATCATCACCCGGTTCGACGGGTCGCGCAGGCGGGTGAAGCTTTCGTAGAAGACCGTCCGCCGCTGGGGCAGGGTCACGACGGGCTGAAGATACAGGTCGACGCGGTTCTCGCTGAGGGCGTCGTGGACAGTCTTCAGCAGGGTGTTCGACTGGACCTGACGGCGCCCCTCGAAGGTGTCGGCGGTCAGGGTGGAGGCGGCCAGCCGCTCCTCGATTGAGGCGCTCATCTGCTGGACCAGGCCTTCCAGCATCCGCACCTCGCCGGTCAGGGCGTCGGTGCGCGACAGGGCGCCGGTCTCGATCGCCTGCGCCAGTTCGGTCAGGGCGCCCTGGGTCGACTCCATCGCATCGGCCAGCAGACGGTGGGCCTCGCGCACCTTGCCGATTTCCAGACGCAGGGCGCGTCGGTCGGCCAGGCCGGTGACGATGGCGTGGAGGCCGGCCATGATCCCCAGCGCGCCCAGCACCCCGGCCGCGCCCGCGCCGCCGCCCAGACCGGCGCGCCAGATCGCCGCCCCGATGGTCAGGGCGAGGAACAGGTAGCCGAAGAAGAGGAAGCCGCCGGTGATCTTTCGCATGGGGCCGGTCAGAACCGCCTTTCCCTATAGAATCGATCAAGTATCACGTTAACGAAGGCTAACGGCTAGGGTCCGCGCGGATAAACGGGCGGTAAAAGGAGGTTAACGCATGGAATTGTTCGATCTGAGCGGCAAGGTCGCCATCATCACCGGCTCTTCCAAGGGCATCGGCAAGGCCATCGCCGAGCGTCTGGCCGAGCACGGCGCCCGCGTCGTCATCTCCTCGCGCAAGGCCGGGCCGTGCGAAGAGGTCGCCGTCGCCATCAATGACAAGCACGGCGAGGGCCGCGCCATCGCCATTCCCGCCAACATCGCCTCAAAGGAAGACCTGCAGCGGCTGGTGGACGATACCCGCACCGCCTTCGGCCAGATCGACATTCTGATCTGTAATGCGGCGACCAATCCCTACGCCGGGCCGATGGCCGGCATCAGCGATGAACAGTTCGAAAAGATCCTTCAGAACAACGTCATCTCCAACCACTGGCTGATCCAGATGGTCGCGCCGGAGATGGTCGAGCGCAAGGACGGGGCGATCCTGCTGATCTCCTCCATCGGCGGCCTTCGCGGGAACGCTTTGATCGGCGCCTACAACATCTCCAAGGCGGCGGACATGCAGCTGGCGCGCAATCTGGCGGTCGAATACGGGCCGTCGAACGTGCGGGTGAACTGCATCGCGCCGGGCCTGGTCCAGACCGATTTCGCCCGCTACCTGTGGGAGAACCCCGAGCTGCTGAAGACCGTCACCGACCCCGCGCCGCTGAAAAGGATCGGCCAGCCGGATGAAATCGCGGGCACGGCGGTCTATCTGTGCAGCCCTGCGTCGGCCTATGTGACCGGCCAGACCCTGGTGGTGGACGGCGGACTGACGATTGCCTGGTGATCAAACGCGCTCAAGCAGCCCGAAGGGCGGTAGCGCACATAGAGAGGTCCCGTTTCTGCAGGACCTGAACTGGCGGCTGGAGGCGGCGGCCTTCCAGGGGCTGTTCGGCTTCCTGCGCCTGCTGGGCGTCGAACGGGCCTCGGGCTTCGGCGGCAAGCTGCTGCGGACGCTGGGGCCGCTGACCGGCACGCACAGGACGGTGACGCGCAATCTGAGGATCGCCTTTCCCGACATGGACGCCGCCGAGCGCGATCGTCTGGCTGTGGATCAATGGGAGCAGACGGGGCGGACCTTCGCCGAATTGGCGGTGATGGATCGACTGACGCCGGAGAGCGGGCGGATCGACATCGTCGGGCTGGAGCGGCTTCACGCCGTGCGCGACAGCGGCCGTCCGGTCGTGCTGATCTCGGGCCATCTGGCCAATTTCGAGGTCATGGCGGCGGTCATCATGTCGGCGGGCGTGCCGTGTCAGGTGACCTATCGCGCGGCCAACAACCCCTATGTCGACGCCCTGATCCGCCAGAGCCGCGAGCGTTACGGCATCAAGCTGTTTGCGCCCAAGGGCGACGGCACGCGCGAGCTGATGGCGGGGATGAAGCGCGGCGAATCTATCGCCCTGCTGGTCGATCAGAAATACAGCCAGGGCCCGGAGGTCGAGTTCTTCGGCCAGCCGGTCAACGCCTCGCCCGGCGCGGCGCGCATGGCGCTGAAGTTCGGCACGGTGATGCAGCCCCTGTCGGTGGTGCGCTTGCCCGGCGTGCGTTTCCGCGTGACGGCGCACGAGCCGATCGCCGTGCCCGACACGGGCGACAAGGCGGCGGACGTCCTGGCGGGCGTCCAGGCGGCCAACCGCTTCGTCGAGGATCGGGTGCGCGAGCATCCGGTCGACTGGTTCTGGGTCCACAAACGCTGGCCGCCTCAGGTCTATGAGGCGCTGCGGGCGTCGGACGCCTAATCCAGCACGCCGTCGCCGGCGCGGCGGAAGGGGCCGGCGTAGCCTTCGGTTCGGGTGCGGCGACGATCCGGGCCGAAATAGCTGGGCGAGCGCACGAACGGGCGGGGGCGCAGGATCACCGCTTCGAGACGCGTCAGCAGGGTCTGGGCCTTCACCGGCTTGGCCACGAATTCGGTGACGCCCGCATCGCGCGCCTCGGTCACGCGGCTTTTCTCGGAATGGCCCGTCATCATGATGACGGGCAGATAGGGATTGGGACTGTCGGCCTGGTTGCGGACGGCGCGGGTGAAGGCCACCCCGTCCATCGGCTTCATGCGAAAGTCGACGATGGCGATGTCGACGGCCTCTCGACGCAACAGCTCCAACCCGTCGGCGCCGTCCTCGGCCTCGGTCAGGCGGCCGACGCCGACGGATTTGAGCATGGCGGCGACGATGGCGCGCATATTGGGATTGTCGTCGACCAGCAGGACGTGGATCGAACTCAGGGCGGACATCTCAGGACACCGGAAAACAGGAACGCCGGAGGCCGTCCGGCGCGACACGAGGATGGGCTCAGCGCCCGGCGGCCGCCAGATACTCGCCCGGCCCGGCGTAGGCCTCTTGCCGCTCCACTGACCAATAGCGCAGGGCCGTCAGGGGAATGGCGGCGCCGCTGACGGCGCAGCGCACGAAGGCGCCGGCCGACAGGACGGCGAATTCGCCGTCGCCGTAGTGCAGGCTGGCGGTCTGACCCGCCGCCTGGCCCGGGTCCTGGGGAGAGGATTGCGTGCTCATGAGGCCATCATAGCGTGAAGCCTGTGCGGGACGAGAGGCGAATCGCCGTCATCTGACCGCTTCTCGTTCATAAGTTCGGATGTTTCATGTCTCGATCGCCCGCCGACATCCTCGCCGCCGGCGTCTTCGCCGCCGTTCTGGCCGCCGCGCCCGGCGCGGTCGCTCAGGAGACGCAAGGCCAGCGCCCGACCATCCGCGAATTGGGCCGGGCGCCGGGCGTCCTGTCGCCGGGGCCGCTGAACGCCATCACCGACGTGGCCGGGGTGAAGGTCGGGCAGGTGACGCTGCGCTCGGGCGACAACATCCGCACCGGCGTCACCGCCATCGTGCCGCACGAGGGCTCTCTGTTCCGCGACAAGGTCCCGGCCGGGCTGTCGGTGGCCAACGGCTTCGGCAAGCTGGCGGGCGCGACCCAGATCAGGGAGCTGGGCGAGATCGAGACGCCCATCGTCCTGACCAACACCCTGTCGGTGGCGCGGGGCATCGACGGCGTTCTGGACTGGATGCTGAAGCAGCCGGGGCATGAGGACATCCGTTCGGTCAACGCCGTGGTGGGCGAGACCAACGACGGCGGGCTGAACGACATCCGCGCCCGCGTCGTCACCGCCGCCGACGTGGTGCGGGCCATCGAGACGGCGACATCGGGGCCGGTGGAGCAGGGCGCGGTCGGCGCCGGGACCGGGACCATCGCCTTCGGGTTCAAGGGCGGGATCGGCACCAGTTCGCGCAAGCTGCCTGACAGCTTGGGCGGCTTCACCGTCGGGGTATTGGTCCAGTCGAACTTCGGCGGCGCATTGAGCATCGATGGAGCGCCGGTCGGGGTGCGGCTGGGCCGCTACTACCTGCGCGAAGAGGTGGAGAATGAGCGCGCCGACGGCTCGATCATGATCGTGGTGGCGACCGATGCGCCGCTGTCGGACCGCAATCTGGAGCGGCTGGCGAACCGGGCCTTCGCCGGTCTGGCGCGGACGGGGGCGGCGTTCTCGAACGGGTCGGGAGACTATGCGATCGCGTTTTCGACGGCGGAGGGCGTGCGGCGCACGCCTGAGCGGCGGATGGGGCCGGCGATGGTCGCGGACTGGCCCAACGATCGGATGTCGCCGCTGTTCGTCGCGGTCGCCGAGGCGACGGAGGAGGCCATCCTCAACTCCCTGCTGAAGGCGCAGACGACGACCTCGGTGATTGACGGCAGGGCGGTCACGGTCGAGGCGCTGGACATCGACGCGGTGAAGGCGGTGTTGGGCGAGACCGCCAGCCGTTAGGGCTCCGCCCTCTAAACCCGCTCATCCCGGCGGACGCCGGGATCCAGTAAGAGCGACGCGCTCGGTTCTCTGAAGACTGACGCCTAGTTTCCAAGCGCTGAGGTTGAAGCCAAAACACTGGGTCCCGGCGTCCGCCGGGATGAGCGGAGTTTTCAGGGGGTTAGAACAGGTCGCCCTGACCCGCCGGCGCGGCCTTCGGGCGCGGGGCGGGCTTGGGCGCAGGGACAGGACGCGGCGCCGCCCCCTCGCCGTCGATGGTCGCGCCCTTGGCGCCGTCGCCGAAGACGATCCGCACCGTCTGCCCCGGCGACAGGGCGGCGGCCGAGGCGATCATGGCGCCCTCGGCGTCCTCGATACGGGCGAAGCCGGGCTTGGGCCGCTTGGGGTCCAGCGTCGACAGCGCCCGCGACAGGGCGGCCAGCCGGGTTTCGTCGCGGTCCAGACGCCGCTTCATCGCCGGGCCGAAGCGGTCGGCATAGGCGGCCAGCCGGTCGCCGCGCCGCTCGATGGCGCGCTCCAGCAGGCCCCTGGACAGCCGCCCGGCGACGACCGCCAGCTGCCGCTCGTGCACGGCGACGTTGCGGTGCAGGCCCGAGCCGAGACGGCTGGCGGCATGGTCGAGGCGTTGCTGCGGCAGGGCCAGCAGGTCTTCGGGCCGGGCAGGCAGGCCGCGCGCGGCGGCCCGCAGGCGGGTGCGGCGGTCTTCCAGCATTCGCGCCCCGGCGCGCGACAGGCGGCCCTCCAGATCGCTGAGCGCCCAGCGCAGGTCGGCCAGGACGGGCGTGGCGATCTCGGCCGCGCCCGTGGGCGTCGGAGCGCGCCGGTCGGAGACGAAGTCGATCAATGTGGTGTCGGTCTCGTGCCCCACGGCCGAGATGATGGGGATGCGGGCGGCCGCGACCGTGCGCGCCAGGCCCTCGTCGTTGAAGCACCACAGGTCCTCGACCGAGCCGCCGCCGCGCGCGACGATCAGCAGGTCGGGGCGCGGGATCGGCCCGTCCGGCGTCATGGCGTCGAAGCCGCGGATGGCGTTGGACACCTGGCCGCAGGCGGCGTCGCCCTGGACCACCACCGGCCAGACGATGACGCGGCAGGGCCAGCGTTCGGCGATGCGGTGCAGGATGTCGCGGATGACGGCGCCGGTCGGGCTGGTGATCACGCCGATGGTCGCGGGGAAGGTCGGCAGCGGCTTCTTCTTCGCCGGATCGAACAGGCCCTCGTCGCGCAAGCGGACTTTCAGCCGCTCCAACTGGGCCAGCAGGGCGCCTGCGCCCGCCGCCTCCATGCTCTCGATCACGATCTGATAGGAGGAGCGCGCCGGATAGGAGGTGATCTTGCCGGTGACGATGACCTCCAGCCCCGTCTCGGGCTGGACGCCCAGGCCGCGCACCACGCCCTTCCAGATCACGCCGTCGATGGCCGATTTGTCGTCTTTCAGCGTCAGGTAGACGTGGCCCGAGGCGTGGCGGTTCACCTTGGAGATTTCGCCGCGCAGCCGCACATGGCCGAAGCGTTCCTCCAGCGTGCGCTTCAGCGCGAAGCTCAGCTCCGAGATCGACAGCGGCGGATTGTTGTCGCGGGCGGGCTGCGGGGCCGCGCCCTCGAAGGCGTAGTCGTCATCGGAGGTCATGGCGCGCACCCTAGCCGCAGCCGACGCCCCCGCAAAGACATCCGCCGGGGCGCCGCGACAAGCGTGGCGGAACGGGCGCGTCCCCGCGCGCGTTCGCGAAACATGGTGCAGTCCCCAGACCCGCCCTCGGAGGAGGCCATGGCCGACGACGTACCGCCCGATCAGGCGCGCGAGCGCGATCTGGCGCGGCGCAGTCACAATCCGGCGCTCAGCCCGTGGCTGGTTCTGGGGCTGATTCTTCTGGCCGGCGTCGGCGTCTATGTGGTGTCGGCCGTGATCTAGAGACAGGAGGGTTTGATGATGAGGATTTTGCTCGCCGCCGCCTCGACCGCCGCCTTGCTGGCCGCCTGTTCGCAGGCGCCGTCCAGGCCGGACAGGACGCCCGAGGCCTCGCCCGATGCCGCTTCGGCGCCGAAAACGGCGACCACGCCTGCGGCCGCCCCGGCAGGGGCCATGGCCCTGGGCCTGACCGTCGCGCAACTGGAGGAGGCCGATCTCATCACGTCGGCCGGCGTCGATCTGGGCGATGTCCAGCGGGTCGACCTGGACGCGTCGGGCGCGGTCACGGGCCTGATCATCGAGCCGGCAGGCGAGGGCGGGCCGCGTTGGGTGCGCATTCCGCTGGATGGTCTGACGCCTCGAAAGGAAGGCGACGACTACGACCTGGTGTCGACCATGACGCTGGAGCAGTTGAAGGCCATGCCCGCCTGGATGCCCTGATTTCCATGATCCTGCGTCCGCTAACCGTTTCCGGCGCTTGACCAGGACGGCGCGCGCGGCCATTCCGCCCCCATGAACATTCTGCTCGTCGGATCGGGAGGGCGCGAACACGCCCTGGCCTGGAAGATCGCCCAGTCGCCGCTGGTGGAGCGGCTCGTCGTCGCGCCTGGTAATCCGGGCATGGCCAGGCTGGGCGAGATGCGGCCCGACCTGAAGGCGACCGACGCTGAAGGTCTGGCGGCCTTGGCGCGCGAGATGAAGGCGGATCTGGTCGTCGTCGGCCCGGAATCGGCCCTGGCCGAGGGGCTGGCCGACCGGCTGCAGGCGGCGGGCATCCCCTGCTTCGGCCCGACCCAGGCGGCGGCGCAACTGGAGACGTCCAAGGCCTTCTCCAAGGCCTTCCTGCAGCGCCACGGCATTCCGACGGCGGGCTATGGCGTCTATGAGGACGTCCCCTCGGCCAAGGCGGCGCTGGACCGGTATTCGGCCCCCTATGTCATCAAGGCCGACGGCCTGGCGGCGGGCAAGGGCGTGGCCATCAGCCCCGATCGCGCCGACGCCGAGGCCGAGATCGAGCGGATGCTGGGCGGCCGGTTCGGCGCGGCCGGATCGCGCGTGGTGATCGAGGAATTCATGGACGGGGAGGAGGGCTCCCTCTTCGCCCTGTCGGACGGGACGCGGGCCGTGCTGTTCGGCGGCGCCCAGGACCATAAGCGCGCCTTCGACGGCGACCTGGGACCCAACACCGGCGGCATGGGCGCCTATTCGCCCGCGCCCGTCTTCACGGCGGCCTTCACCGAGGCGGCCAACGACCGCGTCGTCGTCCCGACCATCCAGAAGATGGCCGAGGAAGGCGCCCCTTATCGCGGCGTCCTCTATGTCGGCCTGATGGCGACGGCCGAAGGCCCCAAGGTGGTCGAGTTCAACGCCCGCTTCGGCGACCCGGAATGCCAGGTGCTGATGATGCGGTTCGACGGCGATGTCGTGCCGCTGCTGCTGGCCTGCGCGCGCGGCGACCTGACCCAGGCGCCTGCGCCGACGTTCAAGCCGGGCGTGGTGATCTGCGTGGTGCTGGCGGCCAAGGGCTATCCCGACAGTCCGCTGGAAGGCTCGGTCATTCGCGGCGCGGATCAGGACTTCGGCCCGCACGTCCAGGTCTTCCATGCCGGGACCAAGCTGCGCGACGACGGCGCCCTGGCGGCGGCGGGCGGTCGGGTGCTGAACGTCTGCGCCTATGGCGACGACGTGGCCCAGGCGCGCGAGCGCGCCTATGAGGCTATCGCCAAGATCGACTGGCCGGGCGGTTTCCACCGCACTGACATCGGCTGGCGGGCGCTGGAGCCGCGCTAAAATTACGTCACCCTCGGGCTTGCCCCGAGGACCCATGGCGGCCGTTAGGCGCGGCGGTTGGTTCTTATGACGCGCTCTTAAGCCCGATGCGGCGCCTGTAGAACGATAGGCCCTCGGAACAAGTCCGAGGGTGACGATCGTTATGTCAGGTCATCGCAAACAACAGCCGGCCTTCGCCCATGCGTTCGCGCAGGGGGATCAGATCGGCGTGGGACACGGAGAAGCAGCCGTAGGACCGGCCCAGCTTGCCCTGACGCGCCAGGAAGGCGGGGTCGGCGTAGTCGGCGCCGTGGATGATGATGGCCCGTTCGCGCGCCAGATTGTTGGAATACTCCAGCCCGTCCAACAGGACGTTCGGTCCCTGCTGGCTCCCCCAGCTGGCGCCCGCCGTGGCGTAGGCGCCGATGGAGGACATATGGCTGTCTGGGCGGTTGGAGAACTGCTGCGCATAGCCCGAATGCGCCGGGTCCGAGCCGCGCCCGTGGCTGGTCCGGTAGGCTGTGACCCAGCCGCCTTCCAGATCGACTTCGTAGAGCCGGTCCTCGCCCGAGAATTTCTGGAAATCGACCAGATACATCCGGTCGCGCTTCGAAATCTTGTGGCCGTGCACGTCCATGGCGGCGCGCGCGCGTTCGATCAGATCCTTGCGGACGACGCCGTGGGGATCGATCGTCGTCCCGACGTCCGTGATCTGGACAGCGGCCGGCGCTGCGTGATCCGGCAGGGTGGGAAGGTTTGGAGCCACGGCCCCGGCGAGCTGAAGGCTGGAGGTGGAAGCGGCGGAGGAGCACCCCGCCAACAGGGCCGATCCGCCCAGAATCAAGCCACGTCTGGAAAGCCGCATGCGACGCCCCTCGCACGGTTAAACAACTGTATCGGCTTGTTTCATGAACCGTCCTTGCAAAGCAACCTTGGCCTTGGCGGGAAGATTGGAACGGTTATGTTGCGCGCCTCAGTAACGGGAGGGATGAATGAAAAAGCTTGCCCTGATTGTGACCGCGGCCGTTCTGGCCGCGACCGGCGCCGAAGCGCGCCAAACCCCGGCGCCTGCGTCGGTTTCCGCTGAACAGCCGACGAAGTTCGTTCAAGTGGGGCGGCTTTTGGCCGATCCGGCCAGCGGTCGGGTCCTGCGTGATAAAACTCTCGTGATCAGAGGGAACCAAGTCGTCGAGATCCGCGACGGCTTCGTCGGCGAAGGGGACGTCGTCGATCTGCGCTCGGCCTTCGTCCTGCCCGGCCTGATCGACAGCCATGTCCATCTGACCTTCGAATCGAATCCGAATTCGCGCCTCGATGGACTGACGCAGTCCAATGCGGCCCAGGCGATGGTCGGTGCGCGATATGCGCGGCGCACGCTCAATGCGGGCTTCACCACGGTGGCCGACCTCGGTGCGACGAACGAATCCATCTTCGCCCTGCGCGACGCCATCCGCATGGGCGACGTGCCCGGACCGCGCATCATCGCCGCCGGTTCGGCCGTTTCGGTCCATGGGGGGCACGGCGACGTCAACGGCTATCGCGACGACATCCTGCACTTGATGTCGCCTGAGAGCATCTGCTCGGGTCCGGAAGACTGCCGCCGCGCGGTGCGAATGCAGGTGCGCGCGGGCGCCGACATCATCAAGATCACGGCCACGGGCGGCGTCCTGTCCAATACGGCAGCAGGCCTGGCGCAACAGTTCACCGAGGACGAACTGGCCTCTATCGTCGAGGTCGCCCATCGCATGGGCCGTCAGGTCACCGCTCACGCTCACGGGGGCGACGGCATCAACGCCTTCCTGAAGGCGGGCGGCGACTCCATCGAGCACGGCACCTATCTGGATGACGACTCCATCCGGATGTTCAAGGCGAACAACGCCTGGCTGGTGCCGACGCTGATGGCGGGGGATTTCGTCGCTCGCGTCGCATCCAGCCCCGACAACTTCTTCACTCCGGCCCAGACGGCCAAGGCGCTGGAAGCCGGACCCAAGATGCTGGACATGGCCGCGCGCGCGCACCGCGGCGGGGTCAGGATCGCGTTCGGCACCGACACCGGCGTCTCGGCCCACGGCGACAACGCTCAGGAGTTCGCCCTGCTGGTCCGCGCAGGACTGACGCCGCTTGAGGCGATCCAGGCGGCCACTGTCGGCGCCGCCGAGCACCTGCGCATCCAGAACGAAGCCGGGCGCCTGGCGCCGGGGATGCCGGCCGACCTGGTTGCGGTCAGCGGCGATCCGCTGACGGACGTCACCGAACTGGAGCGCGTGCGCTTCGTGATGAAGGGCGGCCAGGTCTTCCGGGCCGACTGATCCGACTGCCTAGAAAGAGGCCGCCGCTCAGTCCTTGTCGCGGGCGGCGGCCTTGGCGGCGCGCTCGGCCTGACCGCGCCAGCCATAGCCTTCGCCGTGCTTGCCGACGCTGACGAAGGTGGCTTCCTCGGCCTTGTGGAAATACTGCTCGGACACCATCCAGCCCTTGAAGGGCCGCAGCACCCACAGGCACATGGCCGCCAGGATCGGGAAGGTCACAAGGAAGTGGACCCAGACCGGCGGATGCAGGCTGAACTCGAAGATCATGAAGGCGATCATGCCGACGACGCCGACCGCGCACATGACGAAGAAGGCCGGGCCGTCGGCCGGATCGGCGAAGCTGTAGTCCAGCCCGCATTCAGGGCAGGATTCACGCAGGCTCAGGTAACCCTTGAAGACAGGGCCCTCGCCACAGCGCGGGCAGCGGGCGCGAAGGCCGGTCTTCAGCGGGCTGATCGGAGGATAGGCGGGATCGGACACGAAACGGTTCCTAGAAGAACGATGTCCATGATGTCGGCCGTTCGCCCTGGGGAAGCAAGCGGGTGTTTTGTCCTATCCGCGCGGATAGGCCCTGCAGGTCGGGCGAGTTAGGCCCCGTTAACCGCGATTAAAGCCCTTCGCGCGAGCATGCGCGCGATATGTCCGGGGCCCCCGCCAAGAAGCGCGTTCTGCAGACGACCGTGGCGGCCGCCGCGGCGGGCGTGGTCGTCTTCGCGCCCCTGGCGCCGGCGCCGTCTCTGGCCCAGGCCGGCGCGCCGGTCGAGATCCGCATCGGCGCCAATGCGGGCTTCACCAAGATCGAGTTCGCCGGGGTCGTGGGATCGCGCGCGCGGGTGCGCCAGGACGGCCGCACCGTCGTGGTCCGCATCGGCACGACCGCCGCCCCCGACGTCAGCCGCCTGCGCGTCGATCCGCCCAAGGGGCTGGAGAAGATCGAGACCCGCGCCGCTCAGGGAGCGACCGAACTGGTCCTGACCCTGGCCGAGGGGGCGGGCGCGACCAGCGGCGCCGCCGACGGCGCCGTCTGGCTGAACCTCTATGCGCCGGGCGCGCGCGCCGACGGTTCGCGACCCTCGCCCGTGCCGATCGGCGGGGCGGTGCCGGTGGCGGCCGAGGTCAAGGGCCAGCAGACGGTGATGCGTTTCGCCTGGAACGGGCCGGTCGGCGCCGCCGTCTTCCGGCGCGGCGAGGCGGTCTGGGCCGTCTTCGACCATGCCGCCCGCATGGAGATGAAGGGCGAGGGGCTGAACGGCGCCCGCTGGGCCGCCGGACCCGACTTCACCGCCGTACGCATTCCGGTCGAACCGGGTCAGGCCGTGGCCGCCCGCGCCGAGGGCTCGACCTGGGTCGTGACCATCGGCGGGACCGCGCCCTCGCCCAGCGGCGTGGACATCGAGCGTGACGACGCGGTCAAGGCGTCGCTGACCGCGCGCATGGCCGGGGCGACCCGCACCGTCTGGCTGACCGATCCGATGATCGGCGACCGCTTCGCCGCCGTCACCGCCCTGGCGCCCGGCAAGGGGCTGAAGACCGGGCGGCGCACGGTGGACGCGGGCTTCCTGCCTACCGCCCACGGCCTTGCGATCGAGACGCCGACCGACGACCTGAGCGTCACGGCCGACGGCGACCTGGTGACGGTGACGCGTCCGCGCGGCCTGACCCTGTCCTCGCCGACCGCCGGATTGGAGACGGCGGTCGAAGGCGCCGACGCGCCGCGCGCCGCGTCGCGTCCGGCCCTGATCCTGGCCGACTGGTCCGCCGATGCGGGCGAGGGCGGCTTCACCGCCCGTCATCGCGCCCTTCGGGACGCCGCCGAGCGTGAGAGCGGCCGCGCCGCCGAAGATCCGCGCGCGCCCATCGAGGCGCGGCTGGCCTACGCCCGCTTCCTGGTCGGGCACGGTCTGGGGTTCGAGGCGGTCGGGGTGCTGAACGCCCTGATCAAGCAGACGCCCGCCATGCAGGGCGTGGCCGAGGTGCGCGGCCTGCGCGGCGCCGCCCGCGCCTCCATCGGCCGTTTCGCCGAGGCCGAGGCCGACTTCTCGTCCGGCGCCCTGGCCGGGGATCCCTCGACCAAGGTGTGGCAGGGCTATATCGCCGCACAGCAGGGCGACTGGGCCAACGCCCGGCGGCTGTTCGCGGCCGGCGCGGGCGTGGTCGACGGCTTTGCTCCCGAATGGCGCGCCCGCTTCGGCGCCACCCACGCCATGGCGGCGGTCGAGACCGGCGACGCCGACGCCGCGCGCGAACTTCTGGCCTATGTCTTCAGCCAGCCGAACGTCTCGGCCCCCGACCAGCTGACCGCCCGCCTGGTGCAGGCCCGGCTGTTCGAACTGGACCATAACCCCGACCGCGCCCTGGCGATCTACAAGGCGGTGGCGCGCGCCCCGCTGGACGGCGTCGCCACGCCCGCGCGGCTGGGCGTCATCAAGCTGGAGATGGCCAAGGGGACGCTGAAGGCCGACGCCGCCGCCGCCCAGCTGGAGGCGCTGAAATGGCGCTGGCGCGGCGACGCGACCGAGCTGGCGGTGATCCGCACCCTGGGCGAGCTCTATCTGTCGCAGGGCCGCTATCGCGAGGCCCTGACCACGCTGAAGACGGCGGGGCCGAAGATCGTCACCCTGCCGGGCGGGGATCGGCTTCAGGCCGATCTCGACAACGCCTTCCGCGCCCTGTTCCTCGAAGGCGCGGCCGACGGCTTGCAGCCGGTGCAGGCGCTGGCCCTGTTCTTCGACTTCCGCGAACTGACGCCCGTCGGCGCCGACGGCGACGAGATGGTGCGGCGTCTGGCGCGGCGCCTGATCGACGTCGACCTGCTGGATCAGGCGGCGGAGCTGCTGAAATACCAGGCCGAGAACCGGCTGGACGGGGTGGCCAAGGCGCAGGTGTCGACCAATCTGGCCGCCGTCTATCTGATGAACCGCCAGCCGGAAGAGGCGCTGAAGGCCCTGTGGTCGTCGCGCACGACCTTGCTGCCCACGCCGATGAACCTGGAGCGCCGCGCGCTGGAGGCTCGCGCCCTGATGGAGCTGGGGCGCTACGATCATGCGCTGGAGGTGCTGGGCAAGGACGCCTCGCCCGCCGCGCGGGACGTGCGCGCCGACATCCTGTGGAAGCAGCAACAGTGGGGGGCGGCCGCCGCCCTCTACGAACAGCGTCTGGGCGATCGCTGGAAGGAGACGGCCGTGCCGCTCAGCGAGGTCGAGGAGACGCGCCTGATTCGTGCGGGCGCGGGCTATTCCCTGGCGCAGGACGCCGGCGCCCTGAGCCGCCTGTCGAAGAACTACGCCCGCTTCGCCGAAGGGGCGCGCTCGCCCGGCGCGATCCGGGTGGCGCTGGCGGGACTGGACGGGGCCGACGGCTCGGGCCGCCCGCAGGACTTCGCCGCCCTCAGCGCCGGAGCCGACGCCTACGCCGGCTGGATCACGCAGACCAAGGCCGAGTTCCGGGCCAGGACCGGCGCGGGCCAATAAAAGACCCCCCTCCCGGCGGGAGAGGGGTCTTTTGCGTCTATCCCCGCGAGGGGGATCGAACGCGCCTGAAAGGCTTAGCCGTTGACGGCGTCCTTCAGCGGCTTGGACACGCGGAAGCGCACGGCCTTCGAGGCCGGGATCTTGATCGTCGCGCCCGTGGCCGGGTTGCGGCCTTCGCGCTCGGCGCGCTCAGCCGTGTCGAACACGCCCAGGTTCGAGATGCGAACGTCGCCGCCCGACTTCAGGGACTTGTGGATGTTCTCGACAATGGCGGTCAGCACCTTGCCGGCGTCAGCTTGCGAAACGCCCGCGTCCTTGGCGACGGCGGCGATCAGTTCAGCTTGAGTGGTCATGAGGGTCGTTTCCCAATGGTGGTCGCCCGGAAAGAAGCGCCGGGCGAGGACCGGGGGATCAACGACGGTTTTTGCAGGCTTGGCAAGCCCGCATCGGCGCGAAGGCCTTGCAGGCTGGGGATTTATCCCGCTCCGGAGGCTCTCTGGAAGCTCTCGACAAGGCTTCCGGCGACCAGTCTCCACCCGTCCACCAGCACGAAGAAGATCAGCTTGAAGGGCAGGCTGACGACCACCGGCGGCAGCATCATCATACCCATGGACATGAGCACGCTGGCGACCACCAGATCGATCACAAGGAACGGAACAAAAAGAAGAAATCCGATCGTGAAGGCGGTCTTCAACTCGCTGATCATGAAGGCCGGCGTGACCACGCGCAGGGGCAGGTCCTGCACGTCCGCGGGGGGCTCCACACGCGACAGGCGAGTGAACAACGCCAGGTCGTCCGGCTTCACCTGGGCCAGCATGAAGGTTTTTACCGGTTCAGACGCCGCATCGAAGGCCTGAGGCAGCTCCATCTGCTGATCCATCAGGGGGCGGACCCCCGAATCATAGGCGTCCTGCCAGGTCGGAGCCATGACGATGGCGCTCAGAAACAGGGCCAGGGACACCAGGACGGCGTTCGGCGGCGACTGCTGCATCCCCAGCGCCGTGCGCAACAGGGACAGCACCACGACGATTCGCACGAAGCTGGTGGTCATGATGACGATGGACGGCGCCAGCGACAGGACCGTCATCAACCCGACCAGTTGCACCACGCGCTGCGTCAGGCCCGCGCCGGTCCCCAGGTCGATATTGATGGCCGAGCCGGTCTGAGCCGCTTCCTGCGCCAGCGCGCCCAGCGGCCAGATCAGGCACAGGGCGGTCGTGATCAGCGACAGCAGGGCCGCGCGTTTCAGTTCTGCGCGGGTCGGCGCGCCGAACAGGGCGGGGCGCTTCACTTGACGTCTCCCGGCTGGCGCGGCTCGATCAGTTCGCGGCCTTCGCCCAGCAGGATCAGCCGTTCTTCGTCGTCGACGCGGATCAGCACCAGGCGGCGCGAGGGGTCCAGCACCAGGGTCTCGACCACCTTCATCCGCCGCACCTGTCCCTGCGGCCCCTGGAAGCGGGCCAGGATTTCGGGCGCATAGCGGCGCGCCGCCCAGGCGGCCAGGCCGATGATGCCCAGGGTGATGGCCAGGCCGAAGATCGCCCGGAACAGATCGAGGAAGTTCATGCGTTCGCAGGCCCCAGACGCGACGGAGACGACGCGGACCGCCGCGACGCTTCGCCCGCATGTTTCAACGGACGTGGTTAACGGCGCGTTTAGGGATACGGGATATTAACCATGCAGGCGGCAAATTCTGCCGATCCGTTCGTCCGAGGGATTCGCGTGTCCGTCACCGACCTGCCGCTGCTGAATCAGATCAAGGGCCGCCTGGGCTGGCTGGACGACCGCCAGCGGGTGATCGCCCAGAACGTCGCCAACTCCGACACCCCCGGCTATGTCGCCCGCGACCTGAAGACGCCGACCGATTTCGCCGAGGCGATGCGGACGGGCGGCGGCCTTCGCATGACGGCCACCAACGCCCGTCACATCTCGCCGCCCGGTCAGGCGGCACGGTTCGAGGCGACGAATACGCCGGATTCCGAGACCACGCTGGACGGCAATTCGGTCGTGGTCGAGGAGCAGATGCTCAAGATGGCCGAGAGCCGCATGGCCTATGACGCCGCCATCGGCTTCTACCAGAAGTCGATGCAGATGATCCGCCTGGCGGCCAAGAAGCCCGGCGCCTGAAGGGGATTGAACCATGCCTGATCCGGTCAACAATCGCCCCGTAACGCCCCGCAACACCGCCATGGCCGTCGCCTCGACCGCGCTGAAGGCGCAGCAGTCGCGGATGCGCATCATCGCCGAGAACATCGCCAACGCGGAATCCACGGCCAACGTTGCGGGCGGCCAGCCTTATCGCCGCCAGACGCCAGTGTTCCAGGCCCGCAACGTCGACGGCGCGACCGGCGTGGTCCTGGCCGAGGTGCGGCCGGACCAGAGCGACTTCCGCATGGATTACGACCCCTCGCACCCGGCGGCGAACGCGGAGGGCTATGTCCAGCGGCCCAACGTCGACACCCTGGTCGAGGCCATGGACATGCGCGAGGCGCAGCGCGCCTATGAGGCCAACCTGAACGTCATCGAGACGGCGCGGAACATGGAGTCCCGCACCCTCGACATCATCAAGAAATAAGAGGGGCTAGGGCATGAATCCCATCATGGCCGCCCGCGCCTACGCCGCCGTTCAGGGCGGGGGCGGGGTCAATGTCGCCACCTCGGCCAATGCAGCCGCCTCGACGGGGCCTAATGCAGCGGGGGGCTTTGCGGACCTGCTGCAGAACGTCATGACGCAGACGACGCAGGCGACCCGCGCGGCCGAAACCCAGATGGCCCAGTCGGTGCAGGGGCAGGGCAATCTGATCGACGTCGTCACCGCCATCTCCTCGGCTGAGGCCTCGCTGGAGACGGTCATGGCCGTGCGCGACCAGGTGATTTCGGCCTATCAGGAAATCATGCGGATGCCGATCTGACGGCGCCTTGCGGTCAGAACCCCAGTTCCGCCCTCAGCGCTTCGGGCGTCAGCCTGCTCTCTCTCAGTTCAGCCAGAGTGACCGAGCGGTCGCGCTTGGCGTACCGGCGGCCGTCCGGCCCGGCCAGCAGGCGGTGGTGGCGATAGACGGGCGCGGGCCAGTCCATCAGCGCCTGGATCAGCCGCTGGATATGCGTCGCCTCGAACAGATCCTGGCCCCGGATGACATGGCTGATCCCCTGCAGGTCGTCGTCGTGCGTCACGGCCAGATGATAGGCGGTCCCGGCGTCCTTGCGCGCCAGCACCACGTCCCCCGCCGTCTCGGGGCGCGCCTTGACCATGCCGGTCTCGCCATCGGGGCCTGAGCCTTCCTCGATGAAGCTGAGTGCGTCCCAGGCCGCGCCGCCCAGCGCCTCCTTCGCCCGATCCAGCGACAGTCGCCAGGCGAAAGGGCGTCCTTCGGACAGCAGGCGCGCCTCTTCCTCGGCCGGATGCGGGCCGGGGCGAGCGGCCTCGGCCGGGCCGTGAGGCGCATCGCCGATGGCGTCCAATATCTCCTTGCGGGTGCGGAAGCAGCGATAGAGCAGGCCGCGCCGGTTCAGCGCCTCGACCACGGCGGCGTAGGCGGCCAGATGATCGGACTGGCGCCGCACCGGCGTCTCCCAGTCCAGCCCCAGCCAGGCCAGGTCTTCGTAGATGGCCGCCTCGAACTCGGGCCTGCATCGCGTCGGATCGATGTCCTCTATCCGCAACACGAAGCGCCCGCCCACATCCTTCGCTGCGCGCCAGGCCGTCAGGGCCGAAAAGGCGTGCCCCCTGTGCAGGCGGCCGGTGGGCGAGGGGGCGAAGCGGGTGGCGAACATGGAGACAGACTAGCGGTTTCCGGCCGTGGTCAGAACCGGGCGGCGAACGGCTCTTTTCGAGGGATGGGGCGCAGGCCTAGCATGGCGTCATGGCTCTTGCTCCGTCTCCCGCCTCCGTCGCCGCCGCCCGCGAGGCTCTGGCCGCCGCCGATCCGGCGCTGGCCAAGGCGCACGCCTCGACGCCCGTGTTCGAATGGCGGTTGCGGCCGGGCGGCTATGAGGGCTTGTTCCGCATGATCGTCGAGCAGCAGGTGTCGGTGGCGGCGGCGGCCTCGATCTGGAAACGGGTGGTCGACGGGCTGGACGGGCAGGTGACGCCCGAGGCCGTGCTGGCGCGCGATGTCGAGACGCTGCGCACCTTCGGCCTGTCGGGACAGAAGGCGAAGTACGGCCATGAGATCGCCCGCGCCCAGACCGAGGGTCACATCGACTTCGACCATTTGGAGCGGTTGGACGACGTGGAGGCCATCGCCGCCCTGGTCGCCATCAAGGGGGTGGGCAAATGGACGGCCGAGACCTTCCTGATGTTCTGCGAGGGGCGGCTCGACGTCTTTCCCGGCGGGGATGTAGCCCTCCAAGAGGCGATGCGCTGGGCCGACCGCGCCGAGGCCCGTCCGAACGAGAAACAGGCCTATGCCCGCGCCGAGATCTGGCGGCCGCATCGCGGGGTGGCGGCGCATTTGCTCTGGGGGTGGTATGGTGGCGTTCGGCGCGGCGAGATCGCGCTGGACGAGGGCGCCTGACCCTCGTCTTCACCAAGGCCGGGGGCGACCCCGAAGACGGCGCCGCGTGGCGCCCTGGGGATGATGACGATGTTGGAGCCGATCGCGGGCGCAGACCTGGTTCGTCCGACTGCGGTGCTGCCGCTGCTGGATTTCGCGGGCGTGGCCGTGTTCGCCGCCACCGGCGCCCTGGCCGCCGCGCGCGAGAAGCATGACGTCCTGACCTTCGCCTTCTTCGCCGCCGTCACCGGCATGGGCGGCGGCACCCTGCGCGACCTGCTGATCGGGGCGCCGGTGTTCTGGGTGCAGGACTGGCGCTATGTCGCCGTCTGCATGGTGGCGGCGGTCGGCTTCTGGATGCTGGGTTCGCGGTCGTGGCGTTTCCGCGCCCTGCTGTGGCTGGATGCGGTGGGGTTGGCGGCCTATGGCGTCATGGGGGCGGCCAAGGCGGCGACCTATGGCGTGACGCCTCTGATCTGCATCGTCATGGGCGTGCTGACGGCCTGTTTCGGCGGCATCGTGCGCGACGTGCTGGCGCACCAGCCTTCCATCCTGCTGCGGCGCGAACTGAACATCACCGCGGCTCTGGTGTCGGCGGCCCTGTTCGTCGGGCTGAAGGCCCTGAGTCTGCCGACATGGCCCGCCGTGGCGGTGGCCGTCGTGGCCGGGTTCGGCGTGCGCGCAGGCGCCCTGAAGTGGGGCTGGAGCCTGCCCGCCTTCCCGACCGCCGCGTCGCGCTATTGAGGCTGTCCATGAGCGAGATTCCCGTCGCCTATGCCGCCGCGCCGCGCTGGGCTTTCGGCGACAGCCCTGAACTGGCGGACGAACTGCTGGCCCTGGTGCTGGCCGGCGGCAAGCGCGCGACCTGTTCGTCGCTGGCGTCATGCGAGGCCGACATCATGCCGACCGTGGGCGAGGTCAGCGTCATTCTGGACGGCGCGGGCGTCCCGCGATGTGTGATCCGCACGACCGAAGTCGAGATCATGCCTTTCGAGCAGGTCAGCGAGGACTTCGCTCGCGCCGAGGGGGAGGGCGACCTGACCTATGCGTGGTGGCGCGACGCGCACGAGGCCTACTATCGCCGCGAAGGCAGTTGGGCGCCGGGGATGAAGGTGGTCTGCGAACGCTTTGAACTGGTCGAGGCCTTCTGATCGCGCCGTCACGAAAACTCCTCACGCCGGTCATGGCGATGCGTGGGAATCAGGCGTAGGATTTTCGTCAGCAGACCAAGGAAGGAGACGTGTCTTCAGTCCTGTCGCGTCGATAACCCCCCGTATGAGCGGGAGGGCCTGATGCAGGTCCTGACCCGCCCGCCGGCCGGCTTTCCAGCCTTGGTGCTGAACGCCGATTTCAGGCCCTTGTCCTACTTCCCCCTGTCGCTCTGGCCCTGGGAAGAGGTGGTCAAGGCTGTGTGGCAGGACCGCGTCGACGTGGTCGCCACCTATGACAAGGTCGTCCGCAGTCCTTCGCTGGAGATGCAACTGCCCAGCGTGGTCTGCCTGAAGTCCTATGTGGATCAGGACCGCAAGCCGGCCTTCACCCGCTTCAACGTCTTCCTGCGCGACGGTTTCGCCTGCCAGTATTGCGGCGAGCCTGGCACGTCCCAGGATCTGACCTTCGACCACGTCATCCCGCGCTCGCGTGGCGGGCGCACGACGTGGCAGAACATCGTCGCCGCCTGCGGTCCCTGCAACCTGCGCAAGGGCGGCCGCACGCCCGGTCAGGCGCACATGCCCCTGCGCCGCACCGCCCACCAGCCCAGCGCCTGGCAGCTTCAGCAGGCGGGGCGGCGCTTTCCGCCCCACTTCCTGCACCAGAGCTGGCTCGACTACCTCTACTGGGACATCGAGCTGGAGCCCTAGCGCGTCGCTGGTTTCACCCGGCGGAGTAGCTGGTTTTGGTCAGAGTGTAGAAGTCTGCGGCGGCGAAGCCCTGTTCGCGGGGGCCGTAGCTGGACTTCTTCGTGCCGCCGAAGGGGACGTGGTAATCGAC
>NZ_JBSHDX010000007.1:0-219635 GCF_053616535.1 Brevundimonas sp. NPDC055812
GTCGATTACCACGTCCCCTTCGGCGGCACGAAGAAGTCCAGCTACGGCCCCCGCGAACAGGGCTTCGCCGCCGCAGACTTCTACACTCTGACCAAGACCAGCTACTCCGCCGGGTGAGACGGGCGAGCCTTGAGGGGCCGCCGCGGTTTCCGGGGGGCAAGGATGAGGTTGCGGCCGGAAAATAGGGGGTGGTGCGAGGAAGTTTCGCCTGTTCGCCGCCGCAGCTTCATTCGGCTGTGACCGGCTCGTCGCGCACGCGACATTCAGCATCTCTAGGTCTGATCCGCTTTCTCAGGGGGTAAGACCATGAAGCCGATCAGCCTCAAGCGTGGATTCCTGGCGGGCGCCGCCGTAGCAGGTCTGATGGCGGCCGGCGCCGTCCACGCCCAGAGCGTTTCGCCGGGCGAGGCGACGACCGCCGTGGACGACATCGTGGTGACGGCCCAGTTGCGCGCTCAGGACCCGATCGAGGTGCCGTTCGCCCTGACGGCCTACAGCGGCGACTTTCTGGAAGATCTGGGCGTGCAGGAGTTCGACCAGCTGTCGGCCTTCGTGCCGGGCTTCCTGGTGCAGAACCAGTCGCCGAACAATCCGGGCTTCGTGATGCGCGGCATCACCTCGGACTCGGGCGCCGCCACCGCCGAGCCGCGCGTGTCGGTGTTCCAGGACGGGGTGTCGATCTCCAAGTCGCGCGGCTCCTATGTCGAGCTGTTCGACATGGAGCGGATCGAGGTGGCCAAGGGGCCGCAGTCGACCCTCTATGGCCGCGGCGCCCTGATCGGCGCGGTCAATCTGGTGCAGAACCGCGCCCGTCCGGGCCAGTTCGACGCCGGCGCTCGCATCGAGGCGGGCGACCTGGAATATCGCGCGGTCGAGGGTTTCGTGAACGCGCCCGTGGGCGAGACCGGCGCCCTGCGCCTGGCGGCGCGGATGAAGACGCGCGGCGGCACGGTCGAGAACCTGCTGGTCGGCGAGGACTACAACTCGATCGAGACCAAGGCGCTGCGCCTGTCGGGCGCCTGGGCGCCGACCGACAATCTGCGCGCCGATCTGATCGCCAACTATCAGAAGGACTCGGCCAGCGGCACCTCGTTCAAGTCGATCGCCTATGACCCCTTCGATCCGACGACGGGCGCGTCCCTGGGCGGTCGTGCGCCGTGGGACGGCGCGGCCCTGACGCCGGGCGCCGATTTCGACGGCGGCGTCGGCCTGGGGCTGGATCGCGAGGTCTGGGGCGTGACGGGCCTGGTGAAGTGGGACTTGTCGCCGTCGCTGACGCTGAACTCGACCACGGCTTATCGCCAGTTCGACTCGACCGAGGTGTTCGACCCGGACGGCACGTCGTTGCCGCTGCTGACGGCGGCCGAGCACGCCTATGGCGAGCAGTGGAGCCAGGAGTTCCGCCTGAACTTCGACAACGGCGGCCGCTTCTCTGGCTTCGTCGGCGCAGGCTATTTCAACGAGGAAGGCTTCCAGCGGATGCCGACCCAGTTCGACGAGCGTCTGGCTCTGCTGCAACTGGCGACGCCGTTGGGCGACCAGCGATTGAAGATGGTCTACGCTGCGCCGACGCCGCTGCTGATGGGCGGCATCCTGCAGTCCATGCTGCCCGCCGCGGCGCATCCGCTGATCCCCGGCATCGTCGGCAATCTGAAGCCCGCTCACATCGAGACGGCGACGAACCGGGCTGATCTGACCTCCTATGATCTGTTCGGCGATCTGACCTTCAAGGCGACCGATCGGTTGGAGTTCTCGGGCGGGGTGCGCTGGACGCGCGACGACAAGACTACGGGCTATTCCGCGGCGGTGCTGAACGGCCGTTCCATCGCCGGCGGCCTGGTGGCGGTGCAGACCCTCGGCGTTCAGGCCCAGCAACTGGCTCAGGCTGGAGACTTGGCCGGCGCTCAGCGGCTGCAGCAGCAGATCACGGCCATCCTGACGGGGCTGGCGACGCCGGGCGCGGCCGACCTGCCGCTGGCCTCGGGCTTGCCTCTGTTCGCGCTGACGGCTCAGCCGACCGCCAATAACGGCGACCTGATCCAGGCGGATCACGAGGACGACGGCTTCACCTGGCGTCTGACGGCGCGCTACGCCCTGTCGGACGACGCCAGCCTGTACGCCAACTATGCGCGCGGCCGTCGGCCAGAGGTGCTGGAGGTGCGCGGCCCGTCCGTGCCGCTGGGCGCCCCGACCTTTGAAGTCATCCCCGCCGAGACCGTCGACAGCTTCGAGGTCGGCTACAAGGCGGCGCTGATGGATCGCCGCCTGCGTCTGGACGGGGCGGTGTTCCACTACGCCTACGACAACTTCCAGACGACCGAACAGGACGGCACGCGCTTCGTCACCGTCAATGCGGGCAAGGCCAACGCCTATGGGTTTGAAGGCCAGGTCGCCTTCGCCGCGACGCCGACCTTTGATCTGTTCGGCACCTACGGCTACAACCACTCGCGCTTCGACGGCGGCGCGCGCGACGGCAATCGCTTCCGCCTGTCGCCGGATCACATGGCCTCGATCGGCGCGACCTGGCGCCTGCCGGTCGAGACCGGGACCATCGAGATCCAGCCGACCTACACCTGGCAGTCCAAGGTCTTCTTCGACGACGACAACGACCGCCCGGAGCTGCAGACCGGCAACTTCGTCGCCGACACCGTGCAGGACGAATATCAGGACGGCTACGGCCTGCTGAACCTGCGGGTGCGCTACGCCCCGTCGTCGGGGAACTGGGGCGTCGAGGCCTTCGGCGACAACCTGCTGGACGAGGAATACATCAAGGATGCGGGCAATACGGGCGATGCGCTGGGCCTGCCGACCTTCATCGCCGGACGAGGCGCCAGCTACGGCGTCGCCTTCACCCTGCGCTACTGAGGACCAGAGCCATGACCATGAACCGTCGCGGCCTTCTGGGCCTGTTCGGCGCGGGCGCGGCGGCGGGCTGCGCCACGGTCCCGTCGGGCGAAGGCGTCGCTGTCGCCTTCGTCCATGGCGTGGCCTCGGGCGATCCGGCGATCGACCGGGTGATCCTGTGGACGCGCGTGACTCCGGCGGACGGCCAGGCCGGGCCGGTCTCGGTCGTCTGGCGCGTGTTGGACCGGGAGGGCGACCGCATCGTCGCCTCGGGTCGGTTCGAGACGGGGCCTGAACGCGACTATACGGTCAAGATCGACGCGGCGGGCCTGCGCCCCGGCCGCGACTATCGCTACGACTTCGCTGTGGGCGACACACGCTCGCCTGTGGGCCGCACCCGCACCCTGGCGGCGGAGGGCGTCACGCCGGTCAATCTGGCGGTGGTGTCGTGCCAACTGCACCCCGGCGGTCTGTTCAACGCCTATGAGGCGATCGCCGCCCTGCCGACCCTCGACGCCGTGGTTCATCTGGGCGACTACATCTACGAATACGGGGCGGATTCGGACGCCTACGGCATGGCGACCGGGCCGACGCTGGGCCGCGTGCCCGAGCCGGCGCACGAGATCGTCTCCCTGGCCGACTATCGGCTGCGCCACGCCCAGTACAAGCGCGACGCCGACCTCCAAGCCGCCCACGCCCGCGCGCCCTTCATCTGCGTCTGGGACGATCACGAGACGGCCAACGACGCCTGGCTGCACGGCGCCGAGAACCACCAGCCCGAGACCGAAGGCGACTTCGCCCAGCGCAAGGCGGCGGCGCTGAAGGCCTATTATGAGTGGATGCCGATCCGCGAAGCCGCGCCCGGCGCGTTGAAGGAGGCGATCCATCGCAGCTTCCACTTCGGCGATCTGGCCAGCCTGATGATGGTCGAGACCCGCCTGACCGGCCGCACCGAGCCGCTGGCCTATGACAAGGATCTGACCGCCAAGGACGGACCGGACGGCGAGGCGGTGCTGGACCTGGACGCCTTCCGCGCCAAGCTGAACGATCCGGCTCGCGATCTGATGGGCGCCGAGCAGCGCGACTGGCTGAAGCGCGAACTGGCCGCCTCCAAGGCCAAGGGCCGTCCGTGGCAGGTGCTGGGCAATCAGGTCGTCATGGCGCGTGTCGCCGGACCCGACGTGTCGCGCACCCTGACCGAGGCCCAGGTTCAGGGCCTGATGGCCCAGATCCCCGAGGCCTATCGCGACCAGTTCGAACAGGCCCTGTTCCTGTTCAAGATGGGCCTGCCGTTCAACCTCGACGCCTGGGACGGCTATCCGGCCGGGCGCGAACGGCTCTACGCCGCCTTCGCCGAGGCGGGGGTGCAGCCCATCGTCCTGGCCGGCGACAGCCACGCCTTCTGGGTCAATGAGCTGAAGGACGCGGACGGCGCGCGCCGGGCGGTGGAGTTCGGGACCAGCGCGGTCTCCAGCCCCTCGATCGGCGACGCCATCGGCGGCTTCCCTTTGGGCGCGGCGCTGATGCAGGCCAATGACGAGGTGCGCTTCTGCGATCAGTCGGCCAAGGGCTTCATCCTGCTGACCCTGACCGAAGACCGGGCCGAGGCGGCCCTGATGCAGGTCTCGACCATCTTCGCCAAGCCGTTCGAGGTGACGACGTTGAAGCGCGTCGGCGTCAGCCGCGCCGATGGGGCGATCACCGGCGTCTGAGCCGAGCCGTCTAGGCGCCGGTGTCGCAATCGTTTGGGCCGACAAAGTCCTCCACCAGGTCGGACAACTGCAGGAGCAGCGCCTCGAACGCCGGTGTCACGGTTTGGAGTTCACGCAGGTTGCGCGCCGAAAGCGTCGCCAGAACGGCCTCGCCCCTGGCCGTCAGGCGCACATGAACCTTGCGCCGGTCATGGACGGCGATGTCGCGTGTGATCAAGTCTGCCGCGACCAGGCGGTTGACCAGTTCGGCCGTGCTGTGGGGGCGTAGCAGCAAGCGGTTGGCCAGGTCACCGACCGTCATCTCACTGGTGAAACTTTGCGCCTTGATCGCCAGCAAGGCCTGATGTTGCTGGGATGTCAGGCCTGCCGCCTTGGCTCCCTGTTCGGCGAAGGCCAGGTACCGCCTGATGGTGAAACGGAACCGGGCCAGGGATTCGAAATCCGCCTGGGTCAGTTCGGTGGAGGGATGCGACATCAGGCGGCGACCATACAGGCTACAGGTTCTTGTTTCTCTTGATGACGGACCAGCCGATCGCCGACAGGCCGGACAGGATGAAGGCCACGCCAATGACGGCCTTGACCATATTCGACGTCAGACTGCCGCTTACCATCAGAAAGATGCCGATCAGCAGCGCCAGCATGCCTGACGCCGCGAACACGAGCACGGATTTCATCACAGGCCTCCTCGAGCGGTGTCGGGGACCGGTAGGGGGAAGAAGGTGGTGGTCCCCAGAATGGCGTGACCTTGATCCTCTACGGCCATCTGAACCCCGAGGCCCGACAGGGCGAAGCGTGCGGCGATCGAACGCGCCGCAGCCTCGGCCGCCCGCCCGGAACGGAACATCTGGGCCTCGAAGCGGGGGCGACATTCCAGACGCCAGCCGGCGCCTTCATTGATCACTCGGATGGTTACGTCGTCAGGCGGTGCGGACATCGTCGTTCTCCTATGGGATCAAATATGTCGTAATACGATATAATTGCAAGCGAGCAGCCCTTGGCGGTTCCGTCGCGCCTCGAACGGCGACGTCCTACAGGCCGAGCACTCGCTGTTCGGCGGGAACCTGGACGATCAGGCCATGGCGCGCGCGGGTGACGCGCGCCTGGCACGACAGGCGGGATCGCGCATCGACTGCGTCGGTGAAGTCGAGCATGGATTCTTCCATGGCGCTGGGCGTACCGAGCTCTGAGCGCCAGTGCGGCTCGATATAGACGTGGCAGGTGACACAGGCGCAGCCGCCCCTGCATTTGGCCTCTATGCCGGGCACGCGGGCGCGCACCGCAGCCTCCATCAGCGAGGCGCCGGCCTGGACTCGTACGATCTGGCGGGTTCCATCGGCCTGGACGAAGGTGACGGCCAGCATCGGCTGTTCCGCCGCCGTCACGCCAGGAGCTTCCAGCCCACGAAGAAGGCGACGACGGCGATGGCCGAACACAGGGCCATATTGACCAGCATCCGCATCATGCCCCGCTCGTGTTCATTGGTCAGGCCGATCCGGTTGCACACCATGTTGGCCGGCATCATTAGAAAGCGGAGCATGGGCATCACCTTGTGGCGAGAGGGAGGGGGCGGGGGGAAGGGTTCGCGTCAGGCCTTTCGCGAGCGAACAGACGGATGTCTGGTCATCCGACGTGTCGCGATGAGCTGCGATTCCGATCTGCAAGCGCCGGGCGATGGCTTCGGACCGGCTAATGAACAGGGCCGCAGCGTCCGGCGGAGCCAGAGTGCGAGCCGTCTGGCGGAACAGTTGAAGCCAGCGGGTGAAATGGACGCCGTCGATATCCGAAATCCGGGCGTGGACCACCATCGGCGCGCCCTTGAAGCGCCCGCTCATCAGCACCACAGACGACCAGAAGTCGCACATGGTCTCCAGGTGAGCGTCCCAGCCGTCGCCGATTTCACGGTCGAAGATCGGCCCCAGCATGGGGTCGGCGCGGACCGCATCGTAGAAGCCGTGGACAAGGGCATGGATCATCGGCTCGGTTACGCCGACGGCCGCACCGGGACTGCGGGGGTCTGGGGGAACGGATTCCATCATTGGCGGTCGCGCCTCGCTTAAAGATGCATTTATCATGTATCTTTAAGCGAGGCGAGGCTTCGACGGTTAATTCATCTCCGCGATGACGGGGACGGGGTCTCTGGATGGCGCTGCCGACCTATTCAGGATCATCCAGGAAGATACGCTCTGCGGCCCCATCCATGTCGTCGTACTGACCCGCCCTGAAGGACCAGAGGAAGGCCCACAAGGCGGCTCCGCCAAGTATGAGGGCCAAGGGAACCAGAAAGATCAGACTGCTCATGCCACGGCCTTCGTGGGGCTGGTCCGCCGGGCCGGAGCGTTGATCCGCGACTTTACGGCGTCTCGACGCCCGGCCTTGAGGCGCAGGGCGTTCCCCACCACGACGATTGAAGACAGCGACATGGCGAGGGCCGCGACCAGGGGCGTCACGTGTCCAAGGATGGCGATCGGCAAGGCGATGGCGTTGTAAAGGATCGACAGGGCGAAGTTCTGCCTGACGAGTTTTTCGGTTTCCCTGGCGACACCCAGCGCCAGTTCGACGGAATTCAGACTGGGGTTCAGGAAGACGAAGTCCGCTGCATTGCGCCCGATGTCGGCGGCGTCGCCGGGCGCCATGGAGACGTGGGCCGCCGACAGGGCGGGGGCGTCATTCAGCCCATCACCGACCATGAGGACGCGCCGTCCCTCAGCGGCCAGGGCGTTCAGCCGCTCGACCTTCTCGGCGGGCAGGAGGCGGGCCGAGAAGGTCTCGACGCCCAGGGCCTTGGCGGTCGCTTCCACTACGGGAGTCTGGTCCCCGGAGAGGATGAGGATGTCCAGACCCTTGGCGCGCAGTCGACGGATGGCTTCGGCGGCGTCCGGCCGCAGGGCGTCCTCGAAGATCAGGGCGGCGGACAACCGCCCGTCGCAACTCAATACCGTGCCTTCGATCGCCTGATCCTGATCCGCCGCCAGGGCCCAGTCGGCGCGGCCGAGGCGCCATACTCGGTCGTCGATCAGGCCCTCGACGCCCAGGCCCGCGTCTTCGCGAACATCCGACAGCAGAGGCGCAGGGTAGGACGAGGCGGCGACGACGGCGCGCGAAACGGGGTGGTTGGAGCCCTGGGCCAAGGCGGCCGCGATCGCCAGGTGCTCGGGGGGCAGGCTCGCGGCGTTGACGAGGCGGGGACGTCCGAGAGTCAGGGTGCCGGTCTTGTCGAAGGCGACGACATCAATCCGCGCCAGGCGTTCGAGACCGGCGCCGTCCTTGACCATGACGCCGTTCTCGAACAGGCGGCGTGCGGCCATGACCTGAACGATGGGCGCGGCCAGACCCATGGCGCAGGGACAGGTGATGATCAGAACGGCGATCGCGACGGTGATCGCCTGGCGCCAGTCGCCGGCGACCGCCATCCAGCCGAGAAAGGTCAGGAAGGCGACGCTGTGGACGACGGGCGAATAGAGGGCGGCCGCCCGATCGGCGATGCGACGATAGCTCGCGCGCCCGTCCTCGGCCGCAGCCATCAGGCGGGTCATTTCCGCCAGGAAGGAGTCCTCGGCCCTCGCGCTGGCGGTGAGAATCAGGGGGCCGGTCAGGTTCAATACGCCCGCCTGGACTGTGGCGCCCGGTTCGATCCGTCGCGGCGCGCTTTCGCCGGTCACGACGGCGCAATCCAGATCCGAGGCGCCGGATTCGACCACGCCATCGACGGGGACGCGGTCGCCGGCGGCCACGGCGATGCACATCCCCGGTTCGATCTCTTCGATGGGGCGATGCTCCCGGGCGCCGTCCGCCGCGACGACTGTTGCGCCGCGCGGCGCCATTCGCGCCAGGCCGCTGACGGCGGTGCGGGCCTTCTCGCGCATCAGATGGTCGAGCGTCCGCCCGATGAGCAGGAAGAAGATCAGGGAGGTGACGGCGTCGAAATAGGCGTGCGGGCCGTTGTGCAGGGTGTCGTAGACGCTCATGGCGAAAGCCAGAAGCACCCCTACCGAAATCGGCACGTCCATGTTGGTGCGCCCGCGCCTCAGGGCGGACCAGGCCGAGCGGAAGAAGATCTGGCCCGAATAGATCAGGCATGGCAGGGCCAGGACGGCCGAGATGGCATGGAAGGCGTGGCGCGTCTGTGCGTCGGCCCCGGACCACACCGAGACGGACAGCAGCATGATGTTCATGGAGGTGAAGCCCGCCACCGCCAGGGCGCGGATCAGCCGCGTCAGCTCGGGGTCTTTGCGTTCGGCTTCCGGCTCGGTCAGATGCGCGGTGAAACCCAGACGGTCGAGCGCCTGGATCAGGTCGGGCGTGGAGTCTCCGCTCCAGGCGACGCGGACCCGCTTGGTCGACAGGTTGACCCGGGCCTGCCGTACTTCGGCGGTCTCCAGCAGGCCCTTCTCGATCTTGCCGATGCAGCCCGCGCATCGAATGCCTGGCACGGTCAGCTCGGTCTGGCGCAGGCCATCGCCGAGATCCCGGCTGGCGAGACGGATTTCCTCGCGAGCTGCGAAACTCATCGCATCGCCCGATAGCTGTGCCAGGCGGCATGACCCAGCAGGGGGAAGATCACGATCAAACCGACCAGACCCGTCGCTACGGCCAGGGCCGTCAACACCGATACGACAGCGGCCCAGGTCAACATGACCGGTAGGTTGGCCGAGACGATGGCCATACTGCTGCCCATGGCGGTCAGGGCGTCGGTGCGGTCGTCCATCAATCGGGGAATGCCGAAGCAGCCGATGGCGAAGCCGAAGGCCGCGAACAGTCCGCCGACCGAGGCGCCTGTCGCCAGCATCCACCATCCCTGCGAGGTGTGCGTCAGCATGGTCAGCACGTCCTCGAAGCCGGGGAAGGGCCGCAGGCCGAAGAAGAGGGCGTAGATGATGACGGCTGCGCGCATCCACAGCAGCACCAGCAGGCACAGCATGGCGCCGGCGAACCAGACCTGGGCGCCGCCTTCGGGCTTGACCAGGATCATGCGCTTCAGATTGGTCGGGCGACCTTCCTCCAGGTCGCGGCTCTTCTGGTACAGGCCGATGGCGATCAGCGGTCCGACCACCATGAAGCCCGCCAGCGCGGGCAGGAGGATGTAGTCCAGTTTCAAGCGAAACAGCCCCCAGACCACCAGGATGGAGACGATGAAGACCATCAACCCATAGGCCAGGCTGGGCAGGGGATTGCGCCACAGGTCGCGCCAACCGGCAGCCAGCCAGCCCAAGGCCGTGCTGGCGGGGAGGTTCCGCTGGCGTTGGGCGCTGAGAGGCAGGGCGGGCGTCTCGATGCCGTCGATGTTCGTCATGTGAGAATCCCTTTCGGTCAGCAGGCGGACTTGGCCGCGCGGAACGACGCGCCGCCCGTCGTCTTGGCGTGAGGCACGCATTCGGGCTGAGAGCCGACGGCCGCCCGGACCAGATGGATGTTGGCGCCGATCACGATGGCGCCCAGCACCACGACCAGCAGGACGGCGATCAGCGGCCAGCGCAGGTTCGATCGGGGCGGGCGCAAGGCGGCTGTCATCGCTTGTCCTTGGCCAGATCGGCCACACAGACCGCCATCATGCGGATCTCGGCGGGCGACAGGCGGCCCTCCCAGGCGGGCATTTGGCCATGACGGCCGCTCTGGATGGAGGTGACGATCGACTGGGTGTCGCCGCCATATAGCCACTGGCGGTCGGTCAGGTTCGGCGCGCCGACTTTGGCGTCGCCGCGTCCATCGGCGCCGTGACAGACGGCGCACTGGTCGGCGAAGGTCTGGCGTCCTGCGGTCAGGGCGGCGGCGTCGACATATTCAGGTTTCTGGCCCGACAGGGCGCGCACATGGCCGGCGACGCCCATGATCTGATCGTGGGACAGGATCTTCATGTCGCCGAAGGCCAGCATTTCCGATACCCGGGTCTCGCGGTGCTGGGCGTTGACGCCCACGCGGATGGTCTCGGCCAGTTGGTCCGGCGCGCCGCCCCACAGCCAAGCGCCCGCCGTCAGGGCCGGATAGCCCGGCCCGCCCGCACCGCCGACGCCGTGACAGACGGCGCAGTTGTCGGTGAACAGGACGCCGCCGGTCTGACGGACATAGGCCATCATCTCGGGATCGGACGTGATCTCGGCGAAGTCGGCCGTGGCCAAGCGGTCCGTCCAGACGGCGCGTTCGGCGGCGGCTGTTGCGACCTCGCGCGTGACGACCTCGCGCTGATCCAGCCCCAGCAGGCCCTTGGTGTAGGTGACGCCCAGCGGCCAAGCGGGCATCAGCACCCACCAGATCAGCGAAAACAGCGTGCCGGCGGCCAGGAAGAACAGGACGACGCGTGGTATCGGCGTATCCAGTTCCTTGATGCCGTTCCATTCATGTCCCGTGGTCTTGCGACCGCTGACGGGATCAAATTCCTGCTCGTCCATTGTCTCAGTCTTCCGGCCGGTCGTCGTCTTCCAGGATGGCGCGTTTGGCGCGGTCGAACCGCTTCCGGTTCGACGGCCAAAGGGCGTAAATCAGCACGCCGACCGCCATGGCGATGAGGTAGAAAAGCCCCCAGCTCTTGGCGAAGGCGACCAGCGCCTGATGGTCGATGTGCATGGCCTATCCGCCCGCAGCCGTGGACGCGTCGGCCGTCTTGACGGGGGCGTGAGCGGCGTCGGTCAACCGTCCCAGCACCTGCAGATAGGCCACGATGGCGTCCATTTCGGTCAGCCGTTCGGCGTCGCCGTCAAAGGCTCGGATATTGGTCGCGGCCCCGTAACGATCGCGTACGTCGTTGGAGGCGGCGCTGTCAGGGTTGGCCTGGCCGTAGGCGTCCGCCGCCGCGTTGGCGATCATGGCGTCGTCATAGGGGACGCCCACCGCGCGCTGGGCCTTGAGGCGTCGCGAGAGATCGTTGGTGCGCAGGTTGTTCTCCTGCAGCCAGCCATAGCGGGGCATGACCGATTCCTGCACCACGTCGCGCGGGTTCTTCAGGTGTGCGGTATGCCAGGCGTCCGAGTATTTGCCGCCGACGCGCGCCAGATCCGGCCCGGTACGCTTGGAGCCCCACAGCATGGGGTGGTCGTATTGCGACTCCACGGCCAGGGAGTAGGGGCCGTAGCGCTCGACCTCGTCGCGCAGGGTGCGGATCATCTGCGAGTGGCAGGCGTAGCAGCCCTCGCGGATGAAGATGTCGCGACCGACCAGTTCCAGCGGCGTATAAACCCGCATGTCCGGGGCCTCTTCCACCGTTTCATTGATGGTGAAGAGGGGGGCGATCTCGACCAAGCCGCCGATGGCGGATACGCCGATGATGGCCAGGACGAAGCCGATGGCGTTGCGTTCGAGTTTCCGATGAAAACCGCCCACGCTCACTCTCCAGGCTGGGTGGCCGCAGAGGCCGGTTGAAGGACAGGGGACAGATCCGGCGAGGGATCAGCCGAGGCGTGGCGCTGTAAGCGCGCCTGCCGGATCGTCATCGCGATATTGTACGATCCCACCAGCGCCCCGCTGAGGAACAGCAGTCCGCCGATCGTGCGCGCCACATAGTAGGGATGCATGGCGACCATGCTCTCGATGAAGGAGTAGGCCAGGCCGCCGTTGTCGTCATAGGTGCGCCACATCAGGCCCTGGATGACGCCCGAGTTCCACATGGCGAAGACGTAAACAACGGTCCCGGCCAGGGCGAGCCAGAAGTGGACCTCGACCAGCTTGGCCGAATACATCCGCGTCTGCTTCCACATCCACGGCACCAGGGCATAGAACGACCCGAAGGTGATCATCGCCACCCAGCCCAGGGCCCCGGCGTGGACGTGGCCCACGGTCCAGTCCGTATAGTGCGACAGGGAGTTCACGGCGCGGATGGCCATGAAGGAGCCCTCGAAGGTCGACAGGCCGTAGAAGACCGCCGCCACCATCATGAAGCGCAAGGTGGCGTCGTCGCGCACCTTGGTCCAGGCGCCGTTCAGCGTGGCCAGGGCGTTGCCCGCCGAGGCCCAGGACGGCACCAGAAGGACGACCGAGAAGGTCATGCCCAGGGTCTGCACCCAATGGGGCAGCGCGGTGTAATGCAGGTGGTGCGAGCCCGCCCACATATACATGAAGGTGATGCCCCAGAAGCTGATGATCGACAGCCGGTAGGAGAAGATCGGCCGCTCGGCCCGCTTGGGCAGGTAGTAGTACATCATCCCCAGGAAGCCGGCCGTCAGGAAGAAGGCCACGGCGTTGTGGCCGTACCACCACTGGGTCATCGCATCCTGGACCCCCGAGAACAGGGAATAGCTCTTGGCCCCGAACAGGGAGACCGGCACGGCGAGATTATTGACGATGTGCAGCACCGCCACGACCAGGATGAAGGCCATGTAGTACCAGTTGGCCACATAGATGTGCGGCTCTTTTCGGCGCATCAGCGTGCGGATGTAGATGGCGAAATAGACGACCCACACCAGGGTCAGCAGGATGTCGGCGTACCACTCGGGTTCGGCGTATTCCTTGGACTGGGTGATGCCCATCAGATAGCCGCTGGCGGCCAGGATGCAGAAGAAGTTGTAGCCCAGCAGCACGAACCAGGGGCTGAACTGATCGGGCAGGCGCGCGCGCGACGTGCGCTGCAGCACGTGGAAGGAGGTGGCGATCAGGGCGTTGCCGCCGAAGCCGAAGATGACGCCGGACGTATGCACAGGACGAAGGCGCCCGAAGCTGGCCCATGCGGAATCGACGAAGGTCAGCTCGGGCCAAGCCAACAGCGCCGACACCCAGGCGCCGACGCCCATGCCGACGACCGCCCAGAACATGGCCAGGACGATGCCCGCCTTGGTCGGGGCGTCATAGTAGCCGCTCTGCGCCTCGGCCGATGGTTCTTTCGACAGATATTGGGCGATGACCGGAAAAACCAGCATCAGGCCGAAAGCAGCGATGATCAATCCGTGGAGCGCGACGGGGTCGCCCGTGCGTCCGCCGCCGGCCGCCAGGGCGATCCCGAATAGAGTCAGGGCGCTCAAGACGACGAGCGCCAGGCGACGCTCGCCAATGGTCAGGTCCAATGTCATGCGATGATCCCCGAAACCCCTTCTATGCGGCCGGCGGCCAGCATGCTTTTGCCGGCGCGCGCCACGCTCGTACGCCTATGGCTATGTTCTGCGCTGGTGAAATTGATCTGGATCAAAACTGTCCCGCAGGCGCAGGTGAGAAGAAAAAGGTCGCCTAAATTCAATGCCATTCTCTGCCATCTTCTTTAGGTGGCCTGCAGTTTGGACTTATCGTATCGATCGTTGCATCCGACCCAGTCTCCTGAAGCTTCGCCATGACATGAAGGCGAGGATCAGAAGCTTGCCTGTCTCCAGGGCCACGTAGAGCCAGTGGTGCTCAGAGGGCGGCGGTGTTTCGCCGGCGGTGATGAAGGCGATCCGCGCGTCGAGTATCGGCAGAAGCCATAGAGACTGCGCTGCAAGGACAAGCGCCAGCAGGCCCACGCAGATCCAGAGGCCAAGCTGGGCGCTCGTTCGCCCGACCCATGCGACAGCCAGGGCCAGCAGAACGACCAGGCCCCATTCCACACGTGTGAACAGGGCGAAGGTCGCCTGGCCGACCTCCAGCGCCGTCGCCAGGGTCAGCGACGGCGCCTGGAACTTCACCGGCGTGGCCAGGAATGAAACGCCGATCAGCAGGCCCAGCCACAAGGTCGCAACGAAGGCGACGCTGGCGTAACGTGCTGTTGCGTCTGTCGACGATCTGTAGCGGGCCATGCCGGCTCCATTCAGGTTCTGCGACGGCTAGGCCGCGAGGATTTCGTCCGCCGGGCCGAAGAATTCATAGTGGATGCGATCTGCCGGAACTCCGGCCTCCCGAAGGTCCGACACCAGGGCGCGCAGGAAGGGGCGGGGGCCGCACAGATAGTAGTCGGCCTCCTGGATCGGCGTTTGCTGGCTCAACCAGGCGCCGGAGATGCGCCCTGCATGGTCATGGCCGTCGGCGTCATTGGCGGGCGCTTCATAGAAGACGGTGCTGCGCGCGCGCGGATGGGCCGCCGTCAGGGCGCGGATGTGCGGCCCCATGGCGTGAACCCCGGCGTCATAGGCGCCGTGGACATAGTGGACCTCCGTATCCGCTTTCTCTGCGACCAGGGTCTCAAGCATCGACACCATGGGCGTCAGGCCGACCCCGCCGGACAGCAGCACGACCGGGCGCTGCGGCGTCTCGGGCAGGAAGAAGTCGCCCGCAGGCGCCCCGACCTTCAGCACCATGCCGACGCGGGCGTTGTCGTGCAGCCAGCCCGAGGCCAGGCCCTTGTCCTCGCGCTTGACCGAGATGCGATAGGTCTCGTCGTTCGGGGCGCAGGAGATGGAGTAGTTGCGCTTGATCGGCGCATGACCGGGGATGTCGAACCAGAAGGTCAGATACTGGCCCGGTCGGTGACGCAGGATCGGGCCGCCGTCCTTGGGCTTCAGCACGAAGGAGGTGATGACTGCGCTTTCGGGGCGCACCTCGACTACTTCGAAGGCGCGCCAGCCGTTCCAGCCGCCCTTGGCCGCCGCCAGGTCCTCGTAGATGGCCGCTTCGCGGGTGATCAGGATGTTGGCCAGGAACCAGTAGGCCTCGCCCCAGGCGGTTATGATCTCTTCTGTCGCGGCTTCGCCCAGAACATGGGCGATGGCGCCCAGCAGGGCCGCGCCGACGTGAGGGTAGTGATCGGGCAGGATCTGCAGACCGACGTGCTTCTGGGCGATGCGCTCGACCGCCGCGGCCAGGGCGCCCAGGTTATCGATATTGGCGGCGTAGGCCAGGATGGCGCCGGTCAGGGCGCGCGGCTGGGAACCGGCGTCGCCGTGGTGCGAATGGTTGAACAGGTCGCGGATCTCGGGATTCTGGAACATCCGCGAGTACATTTCGTAGACGATGTCGAGACCATGCGCCTCGAGCGCGGGAACAGTGGCTTTGACAAGCGCGATCGTGCGCTCGCTGAGGGCTTGAGCCATCAGGAAACTCCTAGGCGATACTAAGTGGGGGAAGGAAAGGGGGGCCGGCGTCTAATCGCCGGGCGGCTCGTTGTAGAAATCGACGCGCATCTTCATTGGCCCCAACGGTTCGACGAAATGGATCTGTTGCGGTTCGATACGGCCCGGCGTTCCCGGACGGAGCACAGTGGTCATGTGCGGGTCGCGATAGGTCAGGCGGACCTCGCCCTCCAGCACCTGGATCAGGCCCCAGGTTCCCGCCTTGAGGCTGTGATCGGCCCGCAGGGCGGCGGGCAGGGACGAGGCGTCAAACACCGGCGTCGAGCGATAGGGGATCGGCGCTGAAGCGGCTCGGGCGGCCGGGGCCGGCGGTAGACTATGCGAGCGGCCGTTCATCGCCCTTGCTCCATTGATGCATTAGTAATGCATCTATAGCCAGCATTTGAAACATGCAATGAGGATGCATATAATTTCCTGCGGCGCGATGACGCGCTTATCGAGAGCCCCGCCGTAAGCGGCTCCAGAGAGGTTGAATGCGCCTGACGCGCTATACGGATTACGCCATGCGGGTGCTGCTCTACCTGGGCGCACGCGAGGATCGGCTGTGCTCGATCGCCGAGATCGCCCAGGCCTACGACATCTCCCAGAACCACCTGATGAAGGTGGTCAGCGACCTGGTGAACGCGGGCTATCTGGTCAGCGTGCGCGGTCGATTCGGCGGAGTGAGGCTGGCGCGCCCGCCAGCCGAAATCAACGTCGGGGCCGTGGTGCGCCACACCGAGGACGGCTTCGATCTGGTCGATTGCGGAAACTGCATCATCGCGCCCGCCTGCGGCCTGACGGGCGCGCTGCATCAGGCCCTGGCCGCCTTCATGAAGGTGCTGGACGGCTATACGTTGGAAAACCTGCTGGCTCGCCGGGTCGACTTGGCGCGTTTGTTCGAACCATCGGACGCCTAGTCAGCCGCCGCCTGAAGCTCTGGATGCCGGCGCGCCTCCAGGCTTGGTTATTGGCAGGGGGAGCGACAATATCGACACGCTCATTCTTGCCTTGGCCGTGGCCGCTACTGGATTGTGGGTCTGCGTGGTGACGGGCGCCGCTGCGGCCCAGTGAGAGGTGAACGACGTCACGCAGGCACGAGGTCGAAGGCGATGGACATTCGGGCGCCGCGACGAAAGGGCGAGGTGCCATGCCACATATAGGAAGGAAAGAGCACCAGCAGGCCCGGTTCGGGTTTGATATGGCGTTGGGCGGCCAGAGAAGGCGAGGTCGGTCCGGGTTCGCCGAACTTCAGCCATCCGTCATGCTCGCCCGCCTCTTCGTCGTCGGGTGTTTCGATATAGCATGCCGAGGACAACCAGCCTTCGGGATGAACATGGTTGGTGTGGAAGCCGTGGGGAGCCAAGCGGACGGACCACATCGACTGGATGCGATACTCACCGGTGTTGCGCGAGCGCAGGATGTCGTCACCTGATCCTATGAAGGACAGGTGACGCCGCACAGCTGCATCGATGGCGGCTGGGAAGGCTCGGATCGTCGGATCGTCGCTGCGTAGCAGATTGGCGCTGGTCTGGGCCCCATGACGCAGGGATTGTCCCAGGGGATGGGCCGTCAGGCCATGCAGGCGCAGGAGGGCTGTTCGGAGATCTTGCAGATAGGCCGAGAGCGATATCCAGCCCGGCGGGGCGTCGATCATCCCAGCGCTCACAACGTTCTGATAGTCATAGAGCGCGGCGGCGCGGGGATCGTCCAGCAGACGCCACGCCGTCCACTGAGCTGCGATGAAGCCTTGATCAAAGGGCGCTCGCCGTAAAGGCTCAGCGAGGGCTTCAAGAGCTTCGCTGGCCCGCCCCAGCGCCAGGTTCGCATTGATCAGGATGCGTTCTGCAGCGCGATCCTGAGGTGCGAGCGCTGTGGCGCGAAGGGCGTGCTGCAGCGCCGCGCCGGGATCTATGGCCAGCGCTAGCTGCGCGCCCATCACCAGGGCGGCGATGTCATCGGACCGAATATCGTCGGCCAGAGAGGCGTAGGCGCCTTCAGCATCCCCTGCGGCCTGCATTAGCTGGGCCTTTATGAGGCGCGCCGGTCTTCCTTCGACGCCTTGCTGGGTCATGCGATTCAGGACCGTTGTCGCCTCATCCAGATCGCCGGTGCGCATCCAGACGAGTTGAGCGTGATCATGCAGGGCGGCGAAATACATCGGACGACGTGCCGTCGCCTCGGAGAAGGCTGTTTCTGCTTCGTCAAAACGGTTCTGGCCCTGGAGGGCACGCGCCAGAACTAGCCATGTCTCTGGCTTGTCGCCCAGGCGCAGGGCGGCGCGCGCGCTGCTCTCGGCGTCGATGTTGAGGCCCACGTCGCCTTGGGTCGCAGCGAGGTTGTGCAGGAGATGGCCCTTGCCGGGATTCAGCGCGGCAGCGCGGCGTCGAACGGCGACGGCTTCATCACCCTGGCCCATCGCCGCCAAGGCTCGCGCCCGTTCTCCGAGCAGGGCTTCATGGGGGCGATCGACGGCGGCAGCCCGAGCCGTCCGGTCCAGGAGCTCCGCATGGCGGCCCTGTGCCGATAGCAGTCGCGCCAGATCAACGGCGGCGCGCTGATGTTCCGGGTCTATTGCGAGGGCGTCCGACAGGGCGGATTCGGCGGCAGCGGGCTCGCTCGCGCCCGCACAGGCGGCCCCCAGTAGGAAGTGCAGGTCGGCCTGACCGGCGCAGTCACGCGCCAGCGGCGCCAGAAGTCTGCGCGCCTCTGAAAAGCGACGCTGGTTCATCAATGCCGCCGCCGTCTGTGCGACTGCAGCGGCGTGAGGCGTCAGTTGGGACGTCAATTGTGCTCTCATCGTTTCGGCGTTTGCGTCATTCACCACCGCTACGATAGCTGCGGAGGACTGTCACCGACCAGGGTGCGATAGACGAAGTCCGCGTCATGGCTTTTATGGAGCTCGATCGTAGCCGGGGTGACAGCAGCGGCGCTGGGTGATCAAGTTCGGACCGTTAATTGCAGCCAAATGTCCTGGTTCAGAGACGACGGAACAAGCATGGGGCGCTGAAGCTGCTTCGTCAGCTTCAGCGCAATATCTGAATCTCCCCGATGTCGTCACGGGTAAGCTAGCGCGCCTCGGGAAAGCCGCCTTGGTTCATGCCGCCGTCTGCGCGCCGGCAGCATGAGGCGTCAGTCGGGACGTCAATTATGTTTCCACCGTCTCGAGAGCAGTGTCATTCGCTGCCGCCGCGATAGTTCAGTTGTGGAGGGCCGTCACCGACCAGGGGACGATAGACGAAGTCCGCGCCGCGACGTTCATGAAGCTCGGCCGTCGCCGCGGCGATCGTTTCAGGGCTGACGAAGAGTTCCGCCGCTGTCAGGGCCAGGGCCTTGGCGGCGACGACCGCGCCCTTGACCCCGATGCTGGAGCCTGCGGCGGCGGTGTTCTGCCAGCTATGTCCGGCAGAGCCGGGCACGAATGTAGCGGTCGCCAGGCCGACGGTGGGAACGACCCAACTGACGTCTGACACGTCGGTCGATCCCCCCGCTCCATCGAAACTCAGTTTGGCGGGCTGGATTTCACCGACGCCCGACAGGGGGGGGCGGCTGGTCAAAGTCTTCTGGAGCTCAGCCGCGAAAGCCGTTTCTTCCGGCGTCCAGGTGATTCCGCCAACGCGATGTAGATTGCGGTCCATGACGCTCATCAGGGCGCCGTTGGGCATCATGCTGTAGACGCCGCCGATCTGCTGGAACTCGTATCGGGTTTCGGTTCCAAGAGCGGCGCCCTCGGCAGCCTTCTTCAGCCGTTCGATGACGGACAGAACGACCTCAGGATCACCATGACGGACATAGTAGTAGGATTCTGCATAGTTGGGCACCACGTTGGGCGCTTCGCCGCCATCGGTGATCACATAGTGGATGCGGGTGCCGTCCGGGATGTGTTCGCGCATCATATTGGCCATGGCGTTCATCGCCTCTACGGCGTCCAGAGCCGAGCGCCCGCGATCCGGCGCGCCGGAGGCGTGGGATGACGTGCCGTAGAATCGAAACTTGCCGCTGATATTGGCCTTAGTCGTTCCTTGGCTGGCGCTGTTGACCGTCGCAGGGTGCCAATGGAGCGCGACATCGACGTCGCGAAACAGGCCGTCGCGGACCATGAACGCCTTGGCCGAGCCGCCTTCTTCGGCCGGCGTGCCATAGACGCGCAATTCGCCCTTGATGTTATTGTCGACCATCCACTGGCGGACGGCGATGGCGGCATAGGAGGAGGCTGCGCCGAACAGATTGTGGCCGCAGCCATGGCCGGCGATCGCATGCAGGGACTGTTCGACCGGCGACACCGCTTGGGACAGGCCTGGCAGGGCGTCGAATTCAGCCAGAAGGGCGACTACCGGGCCATCGCCGTTCTTGAAGCTGGCGAGGAAGGCGGTCGGCTGGCCAGCTATTCCCTCGGTGATTGTGAAGCCAGCGGCAGTCAAATCCTGTTGCAGGCGGGCTGAACTCTGGGTCTCCTGATAGCCGACCTCGGCGAAACCCCAGATGGCCAGGGCCGTTGCTCCGAGTTGCTCACGATCGCGTTCGACGGTTCCGATGATGGCGGACTGCTGCATCTCCGGCAGTTCAGCCGTCCGGCCCGTTGTGCCGGCAAAACACGAGAGCGCGAGGGTGAGGGCCGTAAGACTGGTGAATTTCATGTTCTGAATTCCGCTGTTCATGCGCGTATTGATAAGGGCGACAGACCAAAGGCCGAACCGGCCAAGATGATCGTTCCGAATAATCAGTTCCCGCCTTTCGGTGATGGAAACTGAAGCTTTCAATTTGGAATGGACACAGGGACGGGATGTGCGCAGGGGCTCATCAAAGCGGGCGCCGAGGAAGGAAGAGGCTTGACGCTTTCCTTCCCCGGCGTCCCAGCCGTTTAGAAGCTCTTGGTTACGGCGATTGAATAGTAACGGCCGAGCGTATCGTAGTTCTGGCCGTCGAAGCTGCCGGCGAAATTGCCGACCTGGGGCGGCTCTTTGTTGAACAGGTTGGCGACGCCCACCCGCACGCTGAGGTCGTGCGGCAGCGTGAAGCGCCCGTTCAGATCGAAGACGTCATAGGAATCGACGCCCCGCGTCGTGCTGGCCGCGTTGCGCACCTGTTCCGCGCTGATCATCGCGGCGGTATGACGCCACCGCAGGCTGACGTTCATCCAGTCCCTGGAGTAGGAGAGGGTCGTGTTGGCCTTCCAGTCGGGGTGAGCCACGCCAGCGCCGTCCTCGACGGCGGTGCCGCGGCTGCCAGCGTAGTTGTAGGACGGGCCGCCCGGCAGGTTCTGGATTTCGAACTTGTCGACGTAGCTGACCACGGTGCCCAGGGACAGGCTGCCGGCCGAGGCGGGCAGACCGATGTCGGCCAAATCGAACGTCCAGTCGATCTGCAGGTCCACGCCGCTGACCTTGAAGGCGCCGAGGTTCAGCGCGGGCTGCCCCGGCTCGAACAGGAAGCCCGTGGTCGGGTTACGCTTGCCCATGACCTGACAATAGTAGTTGTTCACATCATAGGTCGGGTTCGTGCCGTTGAGATTGAAGCAATTCTCGATGGTCTGGATGATCGGCAGGTTGCCGACTGCGCCGGTGACTTCGATCGAATACCAGTCAAGCGACGTCGAGATCCGTTCCAGAAGCGGCGTGGTGAACGGCGACTGTATGACGGCGCCGATCGAATAGGTGTCGGTGGTTTCTTCCTGCAGGTCAGGGTTGCCGCCGGTCAGGGCGAACACCTGGGTCGAGCCGAACTGATAGGTCGGAAGCACGCCCGCCGGCACGCCCATGGCCAGACACAGGGCCTCCACCTGGGCGGCGTTGGCGCCGCTCTGACCGAAGCCGCCGCGATAGCCGGAACGGACATCGCAAGGGTCGCCGCCGAACGGCGTTGCTGCGCTGGGGCTGCCGATGCGTTCCTGGACGAGACGATAGTCCTCGGGCGTCAGGGTGGTCGAGATCTGCAGAGCCTGTTCGTCGCGGTGGCGTTCGATCAGCCAGCGGACCTGGGCGATCTCCGCATCGCGGCGGCGGCGGGCCAAGTTCGCCAGAGCTTCGACCGAGGGCGGGGGCGCCTCGACGGTGATGGGCAGGCCAGCTTCGTCGGTCGCCAGGATGCGGCCGGTCGACAGCTCGTCCAAGATACGGGCGTGATCTTCGGAGGAAACCGGGACGGGGATTTCTGGAAGATCGTGGGGCCACAGATCGGGGTCGATGAACAAGCGTTCGGTGGGGCAGAAGACAATGCTCATGATCAGACCTCAGGTCGAATGATGGGGTCTTCGCCGCCGCCGCCAGGCGGCAGGCCTCCGCCGCCTCCGCCGCCCCCACCGCCAGAGCTATAGGCGGGGTTGGGCGTCCCGGTTGCGAAGCCGATCGCCAGCCAATCGAAACCTTGTGCGGAGCCGGACGACCCGGAAGCGCTGTTGAGCATGAAAACCAGGCGGTCCAGGTAACGCCCCACGATCTGCATGTAGTAGTCGGCGGTCGGGCTGCTGTTCCAAGGAATAGCCAGCATGGCGACGCAACCGCCGCCGAAGGCGATGGGCAGCATCACCGTCCGTTGCCCCTCGCTCATGGCGCCGGTCTGGCGGCCCCACTGGATGACCAGAGGCGTGCCGGGAACCTGGGCGTAGCCGTTCAGGCCGATGGACTTGGCGAATGCCCACAGCGAGGACGGCGTGATGAACTTGTCGGTCAGCGAGCCTGCCAACGTCTCGGCGTTCGAGGCGGCGCGAGCGTCGACCCGGCGCTTCAGGATGTAGGGATTGATCGCCCGCTCCTGATCGGTCCCGGTGATGGCCTCGGCGTCGGTCGCCATCTCGATCAGACCGCGCGCACCATAGGTCGAGGCCAGGTCGTCCATGACGACTTTGCGCCAGGGCGACCAGGTCGTGCCCAGGAGAGTCCGCTCGTAGACGTCGGGCGCCGTCGTCGAACTGGTCGTGTAGCGCTGGTAGACGCGAGTGGCGGCAGAGGCGAAGACTTCCAGCGCCCCCGCCGAGATGACCGGGAAGTTCAGGTTAGCCGCCGGATTGGCGTGGACGCCGATGATCCCGCTGCTGGTCAGGGAGTTCAGGTCCGTGCCGGGGGCATAGGTCTGACGGACGATCAGGCCGTCGTGGATGTGGTTGGAAGGGGCGAAGGACGCCGGGTTGAGGTTGCCCGAGTGATAGATCAACCGATTGTTCGCGGCGGTCAGCGACGCGCCGAAGACGAGCTCGCCATCCGGCGTGATCCCGAAGTATCGCTGAACCGCGCCGCCGTTGCTGTTATTCAGTTGAAGTTGGGTTCCGCTGGCTGCCGAAGACGACAAGCGCAGGGGCAGGGCGTTCGACGTCTCGATGGCCTGGTAGGTGGTGAAGGTGTTGAACGAACCTACCTGCGCCGGATCGGGCAAGTTGGCTGACGTCCAGTGTTCGGCCCAGGGATAGAAGTTCCCCGCCAGGAACGGCCTCGTCCACATCCTATTCGTCGTGCGGCTATGATAGGTCTGATAGCCGGTATCCGTGGACGGGTTCACCACTAGGAGCGAACCGCCGTCATTGGTGATCGGGTAGTTCAGCTGGAGTTGGGCGTTGGCATTCGCGGCCTGGCGATAGCCGCCCGGCGTCAGGACCGTGTTGAGGTCGACGGAGCCGAGCGATCCCCTCATCACCACGCTCAAGGCGGCTTCAGCCTTGGCGGCCACCGCCGTGGTGAGCGTCGCGATCGCGTCGACCAGGCCGGAGACCTTGCTTTGTGGAATGGCGGGCAGGCGGTCGAGGTGGAGCTGTCCGGAGGTAATGTCCGAAGCCGTGTGCTTGTGATCCTTGGCCGCCAGGCCCGCCAGCTGGTCGGCCAAGCCGTTGATCCAGGAGATCGCCAGCTTGGGGATCCGGTCGATGTGGAAGACGCCGGAGTTCACATCATCGGCGCCATGGACGTGGTTTCGATTGGCCTTGCTGGCCAGACTGTCCGAAAGCCCGGCGATATCCGCGATGACGTGGCCGTGGACCTTGGCGGCGAAGTTCTGGGCCCAGGAGACCAGGGCTCGAGCCAGGCCGTAAGGGGTCACGGCGCGGACGGCGTCGGTCCCGGCGATCGTTTCGTCAACCGTGGCCAGTTCGACCACGCCCATCCGCTCGGTCGTGGCGGGCGGATTGGTGAAGCCGGTTCCGCCAAACTCAATGCTGGCGGTGTCCAGGGTGGTCAGGGTGATGTCGACCGCCTGCAGGAGCATGGCGGCCGCCGCCTTCTCCATGATCGGATCCACGGAGGTGCAGACCGCAAACAGGGTCCCGGAGTCGAAGTAGAGCCCGAAGGCGCGCAGGGTGTAGGTGTCGGCCGTGGTGTCGTTGATCGTTACATGGATGACGTCGTCCGCCACGACTTCGCCGCCGATGGTGTTGAGCCGCTTACGCTCGTTCGGCAGGGCGGTGAGCAGCTTCAGATCGCCAGCGGCGTGGACCGAGCTGACGCCGATGCTGTTGATGACGGCGGCGTTCGTGCCGGTGTTCTGGGCGTTGATCAGTTCAGCGCGCCCGGCGTTGGTGATGGTGACAGTAAGGGCCATGGTCGTCCGTCAGGCGGCTTCGAGGGAGAGGCGGCGGTAGGCGGCGACGCGCGCCGCGCCGACGACGGCGATGGCGCCGGTCGCCTGGAAGCCTTGGGTGAAGTTGAAATGGTCGCGCGCGCTCTTGGTCCGGCTGACCTCGGCGATGACGTCATCGACCAGGCGCGCGGTGGCGGCCGCCCCGCCTTCGCCGTTGACGGTCAATACCAGGTCGAAGGTGTGGGGCTGGCCGGGCGGATCCTGTTGGAACCAGGGGCGGACCTTGATCTGAGCCCCGAAGGCTTTCACCACGCGCTCGATCGCGGCGGCCGTGCCCTTCTGGCGCTGTACGGCGATGGCGTCCTTGACGAAGGCGCGCTTGGTCCGTTCCGGCCAGTCAGAGTTCCAGGCGTCGATCGACAGGGCGAAAGCCAGCCAGGGGAGGAAGGACGCCGGGCAGGCGTCGGCGTTCCAAAGGTCGCGGAAGGGAACGTCGATCCCGTCGATGCGAAGCGTCAGGACATCGAGCGCGCGCTCGACCGGCCAGGCGCTGGGAACGGCTAGGGGAGCCAGCGTGCGGGTGGGCGGCGTCATTCGTCCAGGCCCGCATGGGTGACGGCGATCGAGGCGCAGCGGGCGGCTTCGACCGCCGAGATGACGACATCGGCGGCGGGCGCGGTCAGACGGACGTTCTGAACCCCGTCGGTGTGCAGGGCGGCGATGATGCCGGAGCGGGTGACGTCGCGACCGAGCCTGTAGGAGCGATCGAGGTAGTCGTTCAGGCGACGGCGCGCCTCGTCCATGACGACGGCCGAGTCCGGCCCGGCGAAGGTCGAGACGGCGGCCTTGATATCGAAGGGGACGATCTGCGCCGCCTGGATCTGAACATGGTCAGTGAGGGGGCGGACGTCGTCGGCCGCCACGACGGAGAAGACCTTGTCCAGCAGCTCGACCGAGGGGACGCCGTCGTTCTGGCGCGACAGGATCGTGACCAGGACGACGCCCGGCGATGGCGTCGTCGCTGAGGCGTCCAGGACGTCGCCGTCAGCGCCGAGCGCGTGGGAGACGTAGGCTCCGGCCGGACCTGCGACGGAATAGGCTTCGGGCGCCAGGAGGGCGCGGCGACGTAAGGAATCGTCGCTTTCCATCACGGCTGGGGTGTTGGTCTCGGGGCGAGCGGCCTCGATCACCAGACGCTTGACGCCCAACAGGGCGACCAGGTGATCGAGCATGGCGCCGGTGGCGTAGGCCAGGGTCACGTCGCGCGCCGCATCGTTCACCCGCGCGCGCAGCAACGTCTCCCGATAGGCGAAGATCTCGATCACCAGAACCAGGGGTTCGCTGGGGATGGCCAGCACCGGCTCCAGCTCCGGCATGAGTTCGATCAGCCGGGCCTTGCAGGCGGCCACGATCGTCTCGAACGACAGGACTTCGATGACGGCCGGGAAGGGCAGCTTCGAAAGGTCGACGGCGGTCGAGCCGGTAGACTGGCCGGTGAAGGTGGACATGGCGCCATGTCGCCGCCGCGCCGTAGGAGGCGCGACGGGGCGCTGTTGTCAGAGACCGTCTCACAACATCGAGGGGGCGCTCGGCTGGGGAGCGCGCACGTCAGGGCGGCCGATGTCAGCGAGACTGAGCGACGTGCTGCAGAAGCATGTCCAGCAGGGCCTCCTTGTCGGCCTGGCTGTAGCCGAGCAGTTGACGCTGCGGATAATCGACCTCGGGGCCGTTCTTCGCGACGCGATCGCGCAGGCCGTAATGGTGGACGCTCGCCAGTCGCTGGGCCCGGCTGATGATCGACACCCATGCGGCGCCGGTGTCCGCGCCAGCCTTCAGGTTCCGGCCGGTCTTCAGCTTGAGGAACATCTTTCGGCCGACGGCCTTCAGCTTGCCGCGCTCGTTCCAGAGCGAACCGTCCAGGGCGCCGGGATCCACGGATCCGCCTTCGGGGGGAATATGACGAGCGATGCGGTCGCGCCGGAAGGTGCGGATGCCGCCCGCCTCCTTGTCGTAGCCGATGACCATGGGGCCGTCGCGCCGCCAGCTTCGCATCTCGGCCACGCGGGTCTGGCCGCCCTTGTTGTAGAGGAAGCGGATCGGCCGGGTGACAGGCTGGCGTTCCTTGCGGGGTTTCCGCTTCGGCCAGGGTGCGCCGTCGGGATCCGTCTGGGCAGTCATGCGCCGCACCTGAGAGCGGCGAAGGGCATGGACCATGCGCCGGAGCAGTTGCTGGCGCTCGCGTGGCTCGAGGCTCTGCAGGATGGCGCCTGCAGACTCCTCAAACAGGATCAGGGCGTCTTCACGCGCGGCCGCCATGGATCAGCCCGTCACCGGGTGAACGCCGCATTCGGCCACCAACTCGCCGTTGGCGTAGATGCGGTGCAGAAGGGCGGCCCGGCCGGTGTCGGCCATGGGCGAGTCCTTTCGGTGGACAGCGTCAAAGCCGCCGTCCTCGCGCAGCTCGAAAGCCACCGCTTCCGTGAGCTGGACGGTGAACAGGATGTTCGCGGCCTCGGCATCGAGCAGTTGGCGCTCGAACTTCACGCCCCGGGCGGCCTTGGAGTGGTCCAGGAGCTGTGACTTCTCCCAGCGCTGGAGCCAGATCAGGAGGGGGATCATGATCTCGTCCAGCGTTCCGGTGTAGTCCAGGACGCCGACGGCGATCTCATACTGGTAGCGGAAGCCCAGCCCAGGCGTGGCCAGGGCGTGGACCGAGCCCTCGATCACCTCGATCTGCAGGCGATCGGGGTTGTCGGTGATGTGATGGGAGGGGTCGAGCGCCTTGGTCAGGGCCTCTTTCAGGCTGTCGGGCTTCCAGAAGCTCATGGGAGGACCTTTCGCCACCAGGGCAGGCGGCGATCCGCGGACTGACGCAGCCAGACCTCCTGATCCAGACGCTGGCCTGTATGGACGTCGACGGCCAGCTGGCGCGCAGCGTCACAGGCGACCAAAGCGACGCCGCGCGCGGTGAACGCGCTCTCGAGATCGGCGGCCGTGGCCTGGTCAGGAAGGCGGGCCAGGGCGCAGGCCCGCAGGGCCAGGTCCGGCATGTCCCGCTGGGGCGGCGGGGTCGGGACAGAGGGCGGGCCGTAGCTCGCACAGCTGACGATCGGCAAGCTGCAGACGGTCAAGGCGAGCAGGATCAACAGGCGAGTTCGCATCGGGGGCTTCCTGGGCGGATAGGGCGGTCTGATGGGCGATGGCGTCGGCGGCGCGGATCTGGACGGTGATGCGGTCGATCCGCTGGACGGTGTCAGCGGCCCCGGCCGCCTCAATCCGGCGCGCGCCAGCGTCGTCCGCCGAGGCGTGGGCGGCGGCTTCGGCCCGGTCCGCCCGTTTCGCCGTCAGGTCGAAGGGGTCGAAGCGCAGGCCGACCGCGCCGAGGCCGAGGATGAGGAGCAGGATGGCCAGCCCCACGAGAAGCGCCACGCCGAAGGGACTGTCGAAGTTGAGGGTGCGGCGAAACATCAGGCGGCTTGCTCCCGAGCCCACCAGGTGCGGACGTCGAAACAGGGGCAGGCCTTCAGCCACTCGTTCGGCGTGATCTTGCCGTCGCCGTTCTTGTCCGGAGACAGATCGCGATGGCCCAGGATCTGGGCGGCCGGGTGAGACGACGTCAGCTGGCGCAGCAGTTGGGCCAGGGCGGCGTATTGGGCAGGCGTGAAATTGTCTTCCGGCTTGCCCTTGGCGTCGACGCCGCCGACCAGGCAGACGCCCAGGGAAATGCTGTTGAAGCCGCTGACGTGGGCGCCGGCGACGTTGTCGGGGCGGCCCTTGTCGATCCGGCCGTCGCGGCGAATGACGTAGTGGTAGCCGACATCGCGGAAGCCGCGCTGCAGGTGCATGGCGCGAATCTCTTTCACGCCGATGTCGCGGGCGGGAGGCGTGGCGGCACAGTGGACGACCAGGTAGCGGACGGACTTAACGGTCATTGGCTTTTTCTCCTCGCCAGGCGCGCACGAGCGCGATGATGTGTTCGGCGGTCGGGCCGATCAGGTAGAAGGCGACCAAGGCGCCCAGGAGCAGGATCAGACGCGTGGCGATCGTGCGAAGATCGCCCTCGGGCATGCGCTGGATCAGGCCGTGAAGGTGGAAGAGGACCCAGCCGGTCACGGTCCAAGTAAACAGGCGTCGCCAGAACCATTGCGCCTCGGGCAGGGGGCGGCTCATTGGCCGCGCTCCTGCTCGAGACGTTGTCGGATCCAGGCCACGTCGGTCTGGACACGGATCAGATCGCCGCTGGCCAAGGGGGCGGTGCGTTCCTCGAGGACCTGGACGCGCTGCTGAATCTGGGCGCCGATGACGATCCAGGCGGCGATGGTGACGGCCGCGCCGAACAGGAAGGAGACCTTGGCCCAGTTCACGCTCGGCGCGGGCTGAAGATGCGGAAAGGTCATGGTCAGTCCCAGAGTTGAACTTGAGGTTTGGCGGAGGCGGCCGTGGCGCCGTCCGGAATGGTGACGGCCGTACCGAGCGGCAGGATCGTGCCGAGATCGGCCAAGCCGGGCTTGGCCTCGAGCACCCGTTCGACGGCGGCCGGGCCTTTGCGGATTTCACGCCAGACCAGGCGGTCGACGGTGTCGCCGGGTTCGGAGATGGCCTGATAGGCGGCCATCAGATCAGCTCGGCCACGACGCGGGTCTTGCCCAGGAACAGACGGACGGCGTGGACGACGTTGCGCCTGTGAAGGTCGGCTTCGGGCAGGAGCTCGGCGGCGCGCTCGTGACCGGCCGCCGTCGAGGCCTGGCCGAGCAGCCGCTCGCCGAGGTCGGCCGCCACGCAGGCGGTGACCGCCCTGCGCCAGCGAATGACCAGGGCGCTTTCGCCGTCGATCTGCAGGGCGGGGACGGCGGCCAGGTCGGCGAAGGCCGCATGGTCGGCGCGCCAGGCGGACAGTTCGTCCGCGATGTCGAGAATGGCGATCTGGACGGCCTCGCGGAGGCGGGCGGCCGGGATCTTGGTCTGGTTCAGGCGAACGGTGTCGCGCAGATGGGCCAGGTCGATGTCCGGCCACCAGCCGTCGGCCTTGACCTGGCCTTCAGGCGAGGGAGCGGGAGGAGCCGGATCAAGCGAGGGGTCGTTCGGCCAGATCGGATCTGTCATTTGTACGACCTATCGCCCTTTGGGCTGCTTGAGGTCATGGGTCAGCTCCGTCAGGAAATGCCCGCCATTTCACGGGGGTGAGGCTACGGGGTGGGGGGACGGATCGACCGTCGGGCGGCGAACCGCCGTCGGACTTTCCGTCCCCGCCCCGAGCGCCGGGGGGGCAGGCCGTCAGCCCTCGGCGGCGGCGGCGTCCGAGGACGCGCCGGCCGAGCCGGAAGGCGGTTCTTTGTTCAAGCTGCGCTGCAGGCGGCTGATGTCGCCCTTCACGCCGGAGCGGGGATCGAGATCCAGGGCGAGCTGGTAGCGTTTCAGCGCCTGGCTTTCGCGCAGGCGGCGATCCGGACCGTCTTCCTCGCCGCCCGCCAGAATGGCCATGGCGATGGCCTTGTGCAGGGTGGCGCGGACTTCATCCGGCATGTCGCTGTCGTGGGTCAGGCGCTCGATCCCGGCCAGGGCCTCGGTCGTGGCCTTGACCAGGTCCGTCGACGGGCGTTCGGCCGAGGGCGCCAGGGCGCGGACGGCGGCCTCGGCGATCTCTTCCACGGCGAAGGCGGCCAGCGTCCGCTTGAAGTGGCCCGGCAGCTGCAGGCCCCACTTCAGGCAGTAGGCGATCAGGGGCAGGGCGGCGGCGTAATCGCCGACGTCGATCCGCCAGATCATGGCCGTGACCAGGACTTCGTCCTGAACGCCCGGCTGGCCGTTCTTGGCCGCGTCCAGCACGCCCTCGATCCAGGCGTCATAGGCCGGGAGGAGTTCGCGCTTCAGCTGGATCTTGGTCGTGCGAGACTGGATCTGCTTCAGGCGCTGGCGGTCGTGCAGCAACTGCGCCAGCTGACGCTTGTATTCGGCCCCGGCCGCGCTGGGCGGACCGGCGTCGTTGGCGGCCAGGCGCGCGCCCGCAACGGGGTAGCCGATCGATGCGGCTACACCCGAGGCGGTGGCGGCCAGGACGCGCTGGCGATGCCGCTGGAAGGGATCGACGTGGCGCATGGCTATCAGCCGTTGCCTTCGGGCGCTTCCGGCTGGCTCCAATCGCCGAACTCGATGTTCTCGACCAAGGCGGCCGCGCCGATGCGTTCGACGACATAGGCGTCGTTCGAGGACTCGTAGTTCTCGACCTGATCCATCTCAGGGTTGTCCTTGAGATGGCGACGGCGGCCGCCCTTCTGCCAGTAGATCGACAGGTTATCGGGACGGGTGATCAGGGTCGATCGCGCCGGGAAATAGGGCTGGGTGTTGGCGGGCAGATTGCCCATGCGCTTCTGCGCCACCACGGTCTGGGCGGCCAGGGTCTCGCTGGGCTTGTGCTCCTGGTTCACGACGGGGAAATACTTGTCGTGCAGCAGTTCGCGGCCGCAGATCGCTTCCAGACCGGTGTCTTCGCGATACTGAGGCTCCATCAACATGATGGCGGCCATCACCAGGGCGTCCATGTTGGCGAAGTCGCCGCCCGGGCCGACGCGGACAGGGCGATACACCGGGTCCTGGCCCTCAGGGGCGGTGTTGATGCCGGGGATGACCTGGTGCGGCGCTTCTTCGCGCAGGATCTGCAGCCACCCGATGTTCATGTCCTGGAGGAGGGGGAACTCCTCGATGTCGGATTCTTCGGCGGCGTGGGTGCCGTTCCAGCCGATGATCAGGCGGTCCAGGCCCTGCTGCTGGGTCCAGTGATCGCGGACGCGGGTTTCGAAGTCCGGGAACTCCGACCAGCTGTCCAGCGTCTCGTAGCGCAGGTGCGTGTCGAAGTTCGTCTTGTAGCACTTATAGCCGCGCTTATCGAGCGTGTGGGTCGCGCGGGTCTTGCGCTTGTTGCCCGCCGCCGTGTTGGTGCGGCTGGCGATCGGGCCGGTGTTGCCCAGGCCGAGCTTGGCGCCTTCCATGTCGCGGACCGGAACGACGTTGATCCGCTTCATGAAGGCCGAGGATTCCAGAAGCTTGGATTCCAGCTTCTGCTGCACGGTCGGCGCGACCGTGAAAGCCGCCGAGGTCGTGGCGACGCCGTTCAGGAGGCCGACGCGGGCGGCGTAGGCGTTGTATTTGACGCGGGTATCGTTCTGCATGGGAGTTCCAGAAGGTCAGGGGCAGGTGGGGCGCAGGCGAACCGGCGTGGTCAGAAGTCGGTCTGGATGGCGGTCTCGCCGCCCGTGGCGGGCGGGCGGGCCGTGTAGTTCGGGCCGGGGGTGTTCGAGAGGTCCGACGTCAGCGCGGCCAGCTCCGACTGCAGCTGACCTTGGTCAGCGCGGATGGCGGACAGTTCGCCGGTGAACTGGTCGGCCATGGCCCTGATGCCTTGGGACAGCTCGGCGAAACCCGCCGCGAAAGCCTGCCCCTGATCCGACGTCGACGGCGACGCATCCTGGGGCGTGGCCGGGTTCTGCGGAGCGGCCTGTTTGAAGCCGAACTTCACTGCAGCGAGGTCCAGGAAGGCGTCCATGCTGAAGCTGGTCGCGCCTGAACCGGCGTCTTCGAAGACCAGCTCAACAGGTTCTTCGGTCGCGGTGAAGAGGTTGCCGGGGTTCTGCTTGCGGCAGGTCAGAGGATTGGTCGCGGCCTTGGCCGAGAAGGCGAGCATCTCCGTGCCGAGCGAGGCCGGATTGTCGGTCACGGCCACGCCCATGCAATAGGCTTGACCCTTGCCCGCGAAATTCGTGTTCACCTCGATCGAGGTGTAGAGTTTCTGGCCCTTTCGGTTCAGGGCGATCAGCTGGTCGTTGGCCTCGATCTTGGCGTAGAGCGCCCGGCGCTTCTCCGTCTTGCCGTTCAGCTCCAGCTCGTGGTCGCGGGCCTCGAGCGCCAGGACCTTGCCGTAGTTGTTGAACGGGGCCTCGCCGGAATAGCCCTTGATGTGCTCGATGTTGACCAGGGCGCCGAAGGTCTTCGGGTTGTAGTTCCGGGCCATCTCATCGATCCAGGCCGCTTCGATGACGCGGCCGTCGGTCGTGGCGCCTTCGACAGCGACGCGGAAAAAACGGGACGTTTGGGTCTTGTCGGCCATGGGGCTGGGTCGCTCGCCTGATCTGGGATGAGGCCAGTCCCTCGATCTGGGGCGGGCCGATTGAACAGGCGCCAGATCAGTCCCGAGGGGCCGGTCCGCTCAAGGCGCTGCTGTTGTCAGAGAGGGTCTGACAACACGGCGGGCGCGAGGGCGGGCGGGGGCGTGAGTAGCGTCCGCGCCGATGACCCGCCGCCGCCCCAGAACCGATACGGCCTTGCCGCCAGACACCGACGCGCCCGCCACCGACCTGGGCGCGATGATGCTGGAATCGGGCGTCGTCGGCTTTCCGGTCAGCAAGAACCTGGACCCGCGCCGGGCCGCGAAGTTTCTCTATTGGTCGTTCTGGCGGCTGACGGACATCAGCGAGTGGCTGGGCGTGCCGGAAGGGACGCTGGCCAGCTGGAAGAGCCGAGACGGCTGGGAGGTGGCGTCCTCCATCGCCCGTGTCGAGGGCGTGCTGGAAGCGCGCCTGATCACCCTGATCCTGAAAGAGCTGAAGGACGGGCGGGACTTCAAGGAGATTGACCTTCTAGGGCGCCAGCTGGTCACGATCGCGCGCGTCCGGAAGTTCGAGAGCGAGGGCGGTCACACCGGCCACCTGAACGACAACGTCGCCAATCGGAACAGCAAGGGCAAGGATCGCAAGAAGGCCAGGCAGAACCTGATCACGGCCGACCAGGTCGAGATCCTGCGTCAGCGGTTCCAGGACGAGCTCTTCGACTACCAGCGCGTCTGGTACGGCGCCCGGACCCACAAGGCCCGGATGATCCTGAAGTCGCGCCAGATCGGCGCGACCTGGTACTTCGCCCGCGAAGCGCTGATGGAGGCGCTGGACACCGGCGACAACCAGATCTTCCTGTCGGCCTCGAAAAAGCAGGCCTGCCAGTTCAAGTCCTACATCATCGAGTTCGTGCGCCTGACGATCGGCGTCGAGCTGAAGGGCGAGGACCTGGTCATTGACCGGGGCGATCACCCGGAAACCGGCCTGCCGCAGACGCAGCCGACCCTATACTTCCTGGGCACGAACAGCCGGACGGCGCAGAGCTATCACGGCTCGCTCTACTTCGATGAATTCATGTGGGTGCATGGGTTCACCCGCCTGGAAGACGTCGCCTCGGGCATGGCGTCGCACAAGCAGTACCGGATCACCTACATCTCGACGCCGACATCGGTGAACGACGAGGCCTATCCGTTCTGGACCGGCGCAGCCTGGAACAAGGAGCGGGCGAAAAAGGATAAGGTCGAGTTCGACGTCAGCTGGAAGGCGCTGAAAGACGGCCGCCTGTGCGAGGACGGGATCTGGCGTCAGATCGTCACGATCGAGGACGCGGCGGCCAGCGGCTGCACCCTGTTTGATCTGGCCGATCTGAAACGGCGAAAGAGCGCGGCCGCGTGGGCCAACCTCTACATGTGCCAGTTCGTCGACGATTCCATGTCGATCTTCCCGATGGCGTCGCTTCGGCCGTGCCAGGTGGACGAGCTGGAATGGACCGACATCGACTTCGAGATGCAGCTGCTGGGTTTTGGGCGGCCGTATGAGGGCGAGGTCTGGCTGAGTTACGACCCGAACGGGGACGGGGAGAACGCGGACAACGCGGCCCTGGTCCTGGTCGCGCCGCCTGAGACGCCCGGGAAGGGCAAGTTCAGGGTGATCTGGAAGGAACAGTTCCGGGGATCCGACTTCACCGAACAGGCCCTGATGATCGAGGCGATGACGCTGCGTTACAACGTCACCAAGATCGACATCGATCGCACCGGCCTGGGCAATGCGGTCCTGCAGCTGGTGTCCAAGTTTTTCCCCATGGCTCGAGGTCACCTCTATGACCCGATGGTCAAGACGCGCCTGGTGCACAAGGCGCTGAACGTCATCAGCCGCAAGCGGCTGGAGTATCCGGCCAACTGGCAGGATCTGACCAACGCCCTGATGTCGATCCGGCGCACCCTGACCAGCAAGGGCCGCCACCTGACCTATGAGGCGCCCCGCACCAAGGCCAGCGGCCACGGCGACCTGGCATGGGCGCTGATGCAGGCCCTCGATAACGAACCGCTGGAAGCCGCTATGGGCGTGACCAGCCAATCCAGCGTGGAGATTTTCGGTGACGATGATGACTGAAGCGACGGCCGAGACGGCCGCGCCCATGGTCTTCAGCTTTGGAGATCCGGAGCCGGTCCTGGGGGGCCGGGCCGGGCTGGCCGATCACCTGGCCTGCTGGAGCAACGGCAAATGGTATGAGCCGCCGATCCCTATGGAGGGATTGAGCCGGGCGGCGAAGGTGGCCAGCCATCACGGCTCGGCCATGTTCTACAAGGTCAATCAGCTGGTGCGCGACTTCATCCCGCATCCGCTGTTGTCGCTGGAGACGTTCGAGGGCCTGGCGCTGGATGACCAGGTGCTGGCCAACTACTACGTCGAGCGGGTGAACAACCGCCTGGGGCGGCCGATGCCGCTGCGTCGATCGCTGGCCAAATACACCCGGCGCGGGCTGGTCGACGGAGAGTTCTTCTTCACGCCGAGCTGGGCGGTCGAGCATGCATTCGAGCCCGGCCAGGTGTTCCATGGACGCCGGACCGGGATCGATCAGGAGATCTATGGCGAGCCGGAATATCTGTCGGCGCTGCAGTCGGCGCTGCTGAGCGAGGCGGCGACGCTGTATCGCCGGCGCTATTACCTGAACGGCTCGCACTCGGGCTTCATCATGTATGTGACTGACCCGTTGAGCGACAAGGACGCGGACGCGATCCGCGCCTCGCTACGCGGGGCCAAGGGGCCGGGAAATTTCAAAAACCTGTTCGTTCACAGCGCTGGGGGCAAGGAGAAGGGGATCCAGCTGCTGCACCCGTCGGAGGCGGCGGCGAAGGACAACTTCTCCGACATCAAGAACGTCACGCGCGACGACATCCTGGCCGTTCACCGGGTGCCGCCGCAGCTGCTGGGCGTGGTGCCGTCCAACGCCGGGGGGTTCGGCTCGGTGAAGGAAGCGTCACAGATCTTCTATGAGGCTGAGATTGTGCCGCTCCAGCGCCGGTTCATGGCCTTGAACGAATGGATCGGCGAAGAGGTCGTGCAGTTTAGAGAGCGTTCCTGACCAGAGTTAAATCCCGTAGGCGACGGTATTCTTCCATTGGCAGCCGAATTTCGTGGCGATGCTTTCTGGGCGCAGCGATACAGAAGAAATTGAAGGAAAGCCCGAACTGAGCATACAGGCCGGAAAAACCGTGAGCGTCGTGATAGGCATGGTTGAAAATGAACTGGTTTCTAATGTCCTTATTGCGACGCCCAGCTACGATGCCAGGTCCGAAGCGCGTGACAGCAAAATCGAGCCATTCCTTTGATCGTGCCGTTCCGATCTGATCAACCGCAAAGAAAAGATCATGGTCGGAACTAAGGATTAGGCCTGTGTTTTTGAAATGCACGGCAGCAATTAGCTTGCGGGAAAAGATTTCGAAGTGCCGGGCCACCGCTGGCGGTGCTGTTGCGGCAGGCAAATCTTCAAGCAGCATCCCCGGTGGCAATCGGCCTAATCGATCTCTTAGAAGCTGGCGCTTCTTGTTTGCGGGCACCGTCAACTGCGGCAGGCAGTCGGGCGCATTGTTTTTGACCGCCGAGATTAGCTTATTCAGGTCGGCTTTTGACTGATTGCGCTCATCCCAATCCGCCATCCTGATATACAAAGCCACAACGAGTTCGGACAGTCCGGAGAGGTTGTTGCACTCCTTACACGCGGGAAACTCAAAATCCTCAGGCCCCTCTTTGCCTACAAAGCAAATACGGGCAGGGACGTGGTCGACAGTCGTCGCTGCTTGCGAACCTTCGCAGAAGCAACACTTAGGATGGTCCGCCAGAATTTTTTCGCGCCGCGCTGCAGCCGTCCTCGCCTTTACCTTCTTTTCTCCCACAGCCAGAGTCTCTAGGCCGTGATCGTATAGGTCACGTGGTACGCTTTCATACGATCCTGGCCGACCTGGGTGAATATGACGAAGATCTCATGATCAATGCCGTCCAGGAGTAGACGCGTCGACGCCCAAGCGTTTTGAGCGCCTGATAGAGCGCCTGTCCTCAGCTCGAAATTGCGCTCTTTGACGGCGGTTCGAGTTTCTCCGTATGGGATCGAAGAGTCGACAATCACCTCGAGCGGAATACCTCGCACCATCAAGGTGGCGGTGGGGGTATCGCCGGTCATCACGAATGCGGCTGTTTCCAGAACAGTCTTACCGTTCACCTTCTCTACAGGCATCTCATTCTCCGCTGGTTGTGCTGCTAATGGAACATGGTTCTGCGGCTCGATAAGGCAAGGCAGCTTGTTGAATCATCCACAAGCGCATCGAGGGGGTGGAACATTACAAGAACATTTAGCTTGAGGCAGGCAGGCCCGGCGCCGTAGAGCGGCGTCGGGTCGGGCGCTTGGTCTGGAGCTGAACCATGCAAACGAAAGAAGGAAGGCCGTCGACGTCGCCTGAGCTGTCGCAGGAGGACGTCGCGCTCGGGTCGCTCATGGCGATCTGGCAACATGGAGAGGCCGCGCGGGCGGATCCGGTTCTGCTGAACATGCAGGCGCGGATCGCCGCCGAGCTGGCGCAGATCTCGCCCGAGGCGGCCGCGAAGGGCAGGGCGCAATTCGAACGCCTGGTGCTGTCGGCCGGGGCCCCGGCGCACTGACGATGCGCGAATACGGCGACGGCACGACCGTCGATGACATCGAGTCAGGCAACTAGCTCACTTTGGAGTGCCCCTGCGGCTACAAGGTCGGTCCCGCGTCTCGGCGCTGGCCAGCCTCTGCGCGGTCCATTCCGTTGGCGCAGCTGAGGGCGCGGTTGAAATGCGAGCGATGCGGGCAGCGGTCGCCGACCGTGGTCATCAGCGGCTTTGGGTTCATGAGCGGCGAGGTGGTCGAGCGGTGGCGCTGGCCAAAGGCCTGAGATGGGCTTTCGGAAATATGAGAACCGGCCGCTGTCCTACCACCTGGCCACCCCGCTCTCGATCGGGGAGATGCGGCGGCGGGGTTGGGTTGTCATGGCCAGGTGCCGCCTGGTGCTGGCGTTCACTGGCTGGATTTGTCGGCCGCCCAAGATCTGATGCTTCGGCCGAGCTTGGCGGGGACGCTGGACGTGCGCCGCGTCTGGCCGGAATAGCCCGGCTGCGTCAGCAACACCCTAATAATCGCGCTGTAAGCCGCCCTGGGCGGCCTGTAGCCGTGGGCGTTCCCTCGGCCACGCTTTCCCTTCATGCGGCCTCCAGGGCGCTCCCAGCGCCGCCCCGGGCCGTTCTGGCCCCGCCACCCCAAGGAACGCGCTGAGTCCCCCGCCTCGCCCGCGGGCTTTATGTGTCGGAATCCTTGCGTATCTGAGGCATACCGCAGAGCCCATAGGTAGGCACTGGATGATGCTTGCTGGTCCTGCACGTTCCTTGCAGATCATTGCAGGCTAAAGGATATTGCCCTGTTGGCAGCGGCCATATCACCTTACATAAGGGGGGCAGATGGCACTGACGGCGAAAGTTCAGATTTCCGCAGAGGATAAGGCGAAAGCAGTGGTCTTGAACCATCTGCTAGCGTCAAAGCGAGTCACGCGCGGAGCGGTGATCGCAACGGAATTTGTGATGGGCAAATCCGGCACCCGGGCAGATCTTGCCGTCTTCGGGCAGGCAATGATCGGCATTGAGATCAAGACTGTTAAAGACACTCTTCGACGGCTGCCTTCACAACTGCCCGCGTACCAGCGCTTCTGTCATCAGACGATTTTGGCCGTGGCCCCCAAGCATCTCCCAAGCCTTGAAATGATAGGCGCTTCAGAGGTGGATATATGGTTGCTGCTTGATGATGGGTCAGTAAGGGAGTTTCGGTCTGCTTCAACCTTAAGGGATGAGGTAGATGTCCGACCGCTTTTAACTCTCGAAGAGACAAAGAAACTTGATCGAACGCTCATTTCTAATGATGCAGATCGAGTCGAGAAACTTGCCCTTGAGTTGCTCGCGAAAAGGTACGCTGCAACGAGCCAAGCGTTCTGGCACTCGATCGGGCGACGGCGGGTAAAGCCATCGGATTTAGAAATGCTCAGTCGGTTCCGGCAGCAGAGGTTGGCGGTTGCGGAATGGGAAGCAAATCAGCGAGAGACGTGGCGTGAGTGGCAGGAGGATGCGAGCCTGTTTTTTGCTCGGGCTTGATCCTAATCCGTCCATTCGTCATCCGTATCGTACATGTCTAACGGATGATCATAAAAAAGCTGATGGTGAAGGTGAATGTTGATCCGGACAGCGGCTGAACTTACCGGAGAGCGGATGGCCGTAACGTCCCCGCCTGCTGTTCGTTCTATCATCTGATAACCCCAAATACGGAGGTGACGGTCCCAGGCATCAGAAGCCATTGCTGCTGATGACTGGGTCACATATCCGGAAGGTCTTGGCCCGCCGGAGCCATCTCTAAAGAAGGACCATGACTCGCCTTTGGCGAGGTCTACGCGTGGTGCTGGCGCGCCGCCGCCTCCCATTTGACGCTCCGCACGAGCACTGCCGCGATCGCTGTAAATAAGGGGGCTTCCAGGGAATTGTCCGCGTACGCCTTGATAATGACGACGTTCAAAAATCTCTTGGGAAGATCGATCAACGAAGTCTTGGGGAAAAGACGACGCCGATATCGCCACCGCGATCTGCGGTGCAGCATTGGTTATAGTTCTTACAAGCCCGGTTGTGATGGCTTGAGTAAGCAACAATTCTTGGCCTCTCTGCCCAAGGTCGATTATCGCGACCACGTCCTGGCCCTGGCGCGTACCGGCGGATATCAGCTCCATGAGATTCTGGAGTTGGCCATGAACGCCTTGAGGAAGGTATACCGCCAGACCTCGACCAAGGCCGTACAAGCGGTCGATTTGGGGGGCTAGCTGGCTAATGTCTCTCAGCTGGAGAGTTGGGATCATGAAGGCATGCGATTCCAAATAATCGCACCAAGCTGCGTAGCCGTTGTGAGGTTCTCGCAAGCGCTGCAGTTCATCGTGGACTGGTCTGGTAGGGCCTCCAGGCGGTGCTGGGGCGCATATGTCCGCGATGAACGGCCTTTCCCCATAAGCTTCGGTTATACGGTTTATGGTGCTTCTGAGCTCGTTGGAAACACCCCAGGGACGAAGCTGGAAGTAGGGGAGCAGCAGGTCCTTATCAGCGTTGGGCAATTCTTGCAGGCCGCGCATCTCTGCGTTGCTTACGGTCAGCATGGGCAGATAGCCCACGGTAGTGAAATCACGCAACGCCATGTCGCCCCCTTCAAGCCAATCCGAGTCGAATCCTCATAGCAGCTTCAGATACCTCGAATCTTTCAGCAAGGTAGAGGGGAATATCTTGGACGCCCAGCGCTGACGCGCGGTCCAGCCATGCTTCAATCAAACTATCCGGCATCAATAGGTCCGCAGCGAGACGGTTTGCCTCAGCTTCTCGTCGATCAGTCAGCGTCGAGCGATACAAGACATCGTCCACAATCCCTCTTCCAATTTGGTCTCGATGTAAGAGGTAATGGGAAAGCTCATGCGCCACTGTAAAGCGTTGACGAGCATGGGAGTCGTGGCGGTTGACCTTAATGGTGAACCCAGCGGGCGACGCGTCGTCCGGGCGTATCTCTCCGGAGATGCCTGCCGGTAAAGTAGACGCCAAAAGGCGCAGGTTGAAGTCTTTTACAATCGCCCCAATCTTGACGGGTGCGGCACCCTGATGGCGCAGGATCAAATCTCGATCGCCAGGGGGGAGATGGGTCCACTCGCGGCTCATCATTTCAGACACCTCCGTTGGGCGACAGCTTACTCATCTTGCGGCGTCATTATCGGTCGTTTCCCCTTGGTCGTCCGGGTCGACATACTCGGCATCATTATCGTCGTCTGCAGCTTCGGCCCGAGACTCGGCACCACGGTAAATCACGACATTCACTCGCTCCTCCATATAGCGCCGGAGCCGGTCATCCCTGAGTTGTCTCTCGAGAAAATTCTCGAATGATTTGCGAAGCTGCGGCGCCAGCACGCCGCCATTCTCCAGCTGTTGCGTGACATGCTCGACGGCAGCGTCCTCCGCACCAGCTTTGATGCCGCTAAATCCCCAGACCGCTGCAATCGCGATCAGAACGCCGAGGGCAGTGACCAAGATTGCAACCGAAGTGAGAAGCAAACCAGCCCACTCGGAAAATGACATCCCGATGGGGATCACCGCGAGGCGGACGTTCTGGCTAGCAAGCGTTAATAGCGCTCCGGCGGCGCCAGCGGCTGCAGCGATCAACCAAGTCTTTATGTGCATCGGCTTTATCCCGAATCTACGAGCACGCCATCACACGATGGTCGAACGTGGGTGTCCAGACCCATGAGGAGCTCGGCTGCGAGTGCCGCCGAAACTGGCTGAGCGGTTGGATGGGCGGAGTGCTCGTATGTCATCGCCGTCGATATACATACAGTACATTTTGATTATGTAGTTGAAAATAAAAGAAAACCAACCTGACTTTTAATCAGAGGGTCCTCGGTTCGAGCCCGAGGGGGCGTACCACTCCCTTAAAAATCCAAAACGCGTCTAGGGCCGCTGGTTCTTGTTGCGGACTGCGCGTTCGAGTTTTGTCAGGCGTTCGTCCAGCCAACTGACATATGAGGTTCCAATCCCACGCCGCCTCAAGGGGCCGTGGAGCCGCCAGGCGGCCGCGAGCAACGCCGCCAGTACGATTGCGGTGATCACGAAATCCAGCCACGTCAGATTATAGAGCGGGGCGTTCAGCGTGCGCATGACGCCAGCCTAGGCGGGCTTCGAACCTGGTGTCGAGGGAGGCAGGCTTGGCTTTGGGGAGCCGGGCATGATTAAACGCGCTCATGCGCCAGATTTCCTTGTCCGCCATCGCCGTGTCCCTGTTGCTTGCCGGCTGCAACGCCGGCGCCTCCGCTCGGGACGGGGTGGATCAGGTGGGAACGGGGTTGGGCGACGCCGTGACCGCACCGCTCGAGGATCTCAACCTCAAGCGTCAGGAAATTCCGACCGTTCTGTTACAGGCGGAATCCAATCCCTATGACGTGCGGAACATGACCCGTTGCTCCGTCATCGCCGCTGAAATAGCTCGGTTGGATGAGGCGCTGGGGCCAGATACGGACGCCGCGCCTACGGATGACGGCACGCTGGCGAGCGAGCGGGCCGCCGATGCTGCGGCTGGGGCGACGTTGGACGCCGTGCGCGGCACCGTGACGGATTTCATTCCCGCCCGCAGCTGGGTGCGCCGCCTGACCGGCGCCGACGCGCACAGCAAGCATGTCCAGTCGGCCATTCAGGCGGGGCTGCGCCGCCGGTCCTTCCTGAAAGGCGTGGGGATGCAGCGCAACTGCGCGCCGCCGGCGGCGCCGGCCGGCTTCGTGCCGCGCCGCGGCTAGGCCTTGAGATGCCGCGCGCGGAAGTCGCGGCGGAACTGTTCGAACCGACCTTCGGCGATGGCGGCGCGCATGGCGGCCGTCAGCGCCTGGAAGAAGGCGATGTTGTGCCAGCTGAGCAGGATCTTGCCGAGAATCTCATCGGCGCGGATCAGGTGGTGCAGGTAAGCCTTTGAATAGTCCCGCGAGGCCGGGCAGGGGACTTCCATATCCAACGGGTCCTGATCCTCGGCGAAGCGGGCGTTCTTGAGATTCAGCGGGCCGTCCCAGGTCCAGGCCTGGCCGTGGCGTCCCGCGCGGGTCGGCAGGACGCAATCGAACATGTCGACGCCGCGATAAACCGCTTCGACCAGATCGATCGGCTTGCCGACGCCCATAAGATAGCGGGGGCGGTCCTTCGGCAGGAACTCGGGCGCATAGTCCAGCACCTCGCACATGGCCTCATGGCCCTCGCCGACGGCCAGGCCGCCGATGGCGTAGCCGTCGAATCCGATCTCCTGCAGGCGTTCTGAGGACACGCGGCGCAGGTTTTCATAGGTCGAGCCCTGCTGGATGCCGAATAGGGCCTGCGCGTCGCGCGCGCCGAAGGCGTTCTTCGAGCGCTGGGCCCAGCGCGCGGACAGCTCCATGCCTTCGCGCGCGCGCTTTTCCTCGGCGGGCCAGGCGACGCATTCGTCCAACTGCATGATGATGTCGGAGCCCAGGCGGTCGGCCTGAATCTGGATCGAGCGCTCCGGCGTCAGGACGTGCTTGGACCCGTCGATGTGGCTGGAGAAGGTAACGGCCTCCTCGGTGAGCTTGGAGATTCCCGACAGGCTCATGACCTGGAAGCCGCCGGAGTCCGTCAGGATCGGCTTGTCCCAGCGCATGAAGTTATGGAGGCCGCCCAGGCGCTCCATCCGCTCGGGACCGGGCCGCAGCATCAGGTGATAGGTGTTGCCCAGAATGATGTCCGCGCCGGTCTGTCTGACCTGATCCACCGTCATCGCCTTGACCGTGGCGGCGGTGCCGACGGGCATGAAGGCGGGGGTGCGAATGTCGCCGCGCGTGGTTTTCAGCACGCCGGTGCGGGCGCGGCCTTCGACGGCGGAAATCTCAAACGGGAAAGGCATGGGCGTTCCTTGCAGGGACGCGCGTCTTAGGCCGAACGGCGAAAGGCCGCCAGCCCTAGGCCGGTTCCTGTCTCAAGGCGGTTCTGTGGCCGTAATCCGGCGCACACGCCTTTGTTTGAATAGCGACGGTTAGTTTGAAACCGAACGATCACGCGGCTGTTAGGGCAGCGCACGAAACCGTGAAAGTCGCCCGATTAATGTTGCTCCGTTCTGGAACCCTGGGTTCCGTTTCCCTGCTTGCGCTCGCCGTCGCTCACCCTGCCTGGTCCCAGGATTCTATTGTAGTCACGCCGCCCTCGACCGCCGCCGGCGGTCCTGTTCAGGTGCAGGATGTGGTGGTGACCGGACTACGCGGAAGCCTGCGCTCGGCCCAGGCGTTGAAACGCAACGCTGACGAGGTGATGGACGCTGTCGTCGCCGAAGACATCGGCAAGCTGCCGGACGTGAACGCCTCGGAATCCCTGGCGCGGGTCACCGGCATCCAGGTCGAGCGAGGCGGCGGGGAAGCGTCGCGCGTGATCGTGCGCGGACTGCCCGATGTGGCCACCACCTATAACGGCCGCGACATCTTCACGGACCAGGGGCGTTCGGTCGCCATGCAGGACTTCCCGGCGGCGGCCATTGCTGCGCTGGAGGTCTACAAGTCCAGTTCCGCCTGGCGGCTGGAATCGGGCATCGCCGGTCTGATCAATGTACGATCGCGGCGGCCGTTCGACTTCGACGGTTTCGAGTTGTCGGCTTCGGCGAAGGGCTCCTACGCCACCCAGTCGGAAAGCTATGATCCGAACGGCGACATCCTGATCAGCAACCGCTGGAACACAGGCGCGGGCGAGGTCGGAGCCTTACTGAACCTATCATACACCAGCCTGCGCTATCTCGACTCCGTGCGCTGGGACAGCGGCGGCATCGTCGCCGTGGACGGGCAGTCGGCCGATCCGGCGGTTCAGGGCGCGCGTTATCCTGACGCCGTCGGCATCTTCTACGGGACCGGCGACCGCTGGCGTCCGTCGGCCAATCTGGCGCTGCAGTGGCGGCCGAACGACCAGTGGGAATTCTATGTCGACGCCCTTTACCAGGGCTATCGGGCCAAGATTTCGGACCGTCAGTTCATCGTGCCGCTGAACCATGAGACGACACGTTTTGACGACGTGACGCTGCGCGACGGCCGCAATGAAATCCAGAGCCTGACCCAGATCGCCGGCCGTCGTCCGGAGCATTGGCAGGGCGCCTCGACCGGCAAGACGAACACCTGGCAAGCGGCCGTGGGCGGCAGCTACAACGCCGGGCCGCTTCAGATCGCCTTTGATCTGGCGCGCACTGACAGTACCTATGAGTTCTCGAACTACAGCTTCGACACGGCCTTCACCCATGCGCCGGTGACGCTGATCGACTTCGATACGCCGCGCGAGGACGGCGGGGCGACCTTCGAGTTCCGCGACTTCGACGTCACGGACCCGAACAATTATGTCTATCGCGGCCTGTTCGACCGACACTTCATCGGCGCGGGCGACGACTGGCAGGCGAAGATCGATCTGACCTATGACACGGGAAACAGCTTGATCCCGCAGTTGAAGTTCGGCGTGCGCTACGTCGACCGCAACGGCTCTTATCAGAACGGCGAGCGGTATCAGAACCAGGAAGACCTGGGCCTGCCGCTGACCGCTATCCCCGTCGAACTGGACCTGATCCCGGCCGGGTTCAACGGCAGCGATCTTCAGGACATGCGCGCCTGGGTGTCGCCGACCTATGGCGGCCTGCGTCAGAACATGGACGCCCTGCGCGCCCTGGCCGGGTTCGAGCCGGGTCGTCCGCCCATCAACCCGGTTCAAACCTATGAGGCGTCGGAGAGGGCCTACACCGCCTATGGTCAGGCGGACTTCGCCATCAATACCCGCATTCCGATCGAAGGCGAACTGGGTCTGCGGATCGTCGCCACCGATTTCAGCGTGCGCGGAACCAGCCGTTCGATTGAGGGCGAGGAAGAGGTGTTCACGCCGGTCGATCAGGGCGGGCGCTACACGGACCTGCTGCCCAGCCTGGGCGTGCGCTTCATGCTGGATGAAGACCTGATCCTGCGCATGGCGGCGAACCAGACGCGGACGCGCCCGGCGTTCGGCCAGTTGAACCCCAGCCTGTTCATCAGCCCCTCGGCCGACACCTCGGGACGGCAGACGGCCTCGGGCGGCAACCCTGACCTGAAGCCGATCGAATCGACCAACTATGACCTGACGTTGGAACGCTACTTCGGTGATGCGGGCGCGGCGACGCTGGCGCTGTTCCGACGCGAGATTTCAGGCTTCATCGCCGATCAGACGATGGACATCGACGATCCTGTCTATGGCGTCCTGCGCGTCACGCGGCCCGTCAACCTGAACGACGCCGTGCTGCAGGGCGTGGAGACGTCCTTCACGACCTTCTTCGACTATGAGTTCGTGCCGGAATGGGCGCGGTCGTTCGGGGTGCAGGCCAACGCCACCTATATCGACGGGGCGCTGCCCTATGTGTCGAAATATTCCTACAACCTGACCGGCATGTATGAGAACGGGCCGTGGACGGCGCGGTTGGCCTATAATCTGCGGACCAAGTTCGGCAACGGCGTCATCGGCGAGCATGTGGACGACGTGGCGCGGCTGGACTTCTCGGCGGGCTGGTCGCCGACCGAGCGGATCACCGTGACCTTCGACGCCACCAATATCCTGGGGCAGCCGTTCCGATCGTTCTTCGACTATGGCGAGGGCGTCTATCCGCGCGACGTGCGTTACGAAGAGAGCCTTTATACCGTGGGGCTGCGCTTCCGGTATTGAGCCGAGATCAGCGCAGGAGCGTCTCGAGACGCTCCGCGCGTTGCAGGTCCTTGGGACGGCCGAACAGGCGGCATTTCTCGATCTGCTCGGCGACGCTGGGGATGTAGAGCGTTCCCCCGTCCAGTTCGATCGCCTGACGGGTGGTGAAGATGACCGGCGTCCAGTCGGCGCCCGCGCGAACGTCCATCATCGCCATGACCTCGACCGGGACCGGCGTGGTCAGGATCTGGCCGAAGACCTGCGATCGGAACAGGCCCTCGCCGGGGTCTTCCACGGTTTCGCCGTGCAGGGCCTCGATCAGGCGCCGGGCGTCGCGAGGACTGGTCATCACGTCGACATCGGGCACGTGCCATTCCGACAGGCCCGACAGCGCCATGCCAGCGCCCCCGAACACCCACCAGGGGTCCTGCAACTCGCTGGCCGCCGAGGCGAGGATGTCGAAGGTCGCGGCCAGGTTTTCGGGGAGATCGTCGATGTGGCTCATTGGGCGTCTTCCCGAAACAGCAGGCTTCCGTCGCCATAAGAATAGAAGCGGTAGCCGCTGTCGATGGCGTGGGCGTAGGCGGCCCGCATCGTCTCCAGCCCGGCGAAGGCGCTGACCAGCATGAAGAGCGTGGATTTCGGCAGGTGGAAGTTGGTCATCAGCACGTCGCAGGCGCGGAAGCGATAGCCCGGCGTGATGAAGATGGCCGTGTCGCCGTGGAAGGGCTGAACCACGCCACCCTCGCCGGTGGCGCTTTCCAATAGGCGCAGGCTCGTGGTGCCGACGCAAACGATACGCCCGCCCGTCGCGCGCACGGCGTTCAGGGCGGCGGCGGTCTCAGCCGAGACCTCGCCCCACTCGGAGTGCATCTTGTGATCGGCCGTGTCGTCCGCCTTGACCGGCAGGAAGGTGCCCGCCCCGACGTGCAGGGTCACGGCGTGGGTCGTAACGCCGCGCGCGCGGATGGCGTCCAGCAGAGCAGGGGTGAAGTGCAGACCCGCCGTCGGCGCCGCGACCGAGCCGTCATGCTCGGCGAAGACCGTCTGATAGTCCTTTAGGTCCTGATCATCCTCGGCCCGTTTTGCTGCGATATAGGGGGGCAAAGGCATGACCCCGACCTCGCGGATGGCGTCGTCCAGCACAGGACCGGCCAGATCGAAACGCAGGGTGACGAGGCCGTCCTCGCCCTTGGCGGTGATCTCGGCGTCGACCTGGCCCAGGAAACAGGCGTTGTCCTCCTCGCGCCCGAAACGCACTCGGTCGCCGACCTTCAGCCGCTTGCCGGGCTTCATGAAGGCGCTCCAGACGTCGGGCGCGTCGCGGTGGTGCAGGGTCGCCTCGACCGGCACCGACAGCAGCTCGCCCTCCGGCCCGGTGCGGTGGCGCACGCCCGACAGACGGGCGGGGATCACGCGAGTGTCGTTGAAGACCAAGGCGTCGCCGGGCTGCAGGAAATCCGGCAGGTCGCGGATGATCCGGTCCTGAAGCTCGCCGCCCTTTACGATCAGCAGGCGCGCCGAGTCACGCGGGTCGGCGGGGCGCAGGGCGATGCACGCCTCGGGCAGGTCGAAGTCGAAATCGGATGTCCGCATGAGGCGGGGAATGCTCATGCCCGGCCTTTGCGGTCAAGCGAGGCCCGGCGGAAAGTCGACTGGCGAAAACCGCTCCAGCCGCTATGTCAGACGCAGCCAATGGGAGTTTGAGTGCATGACCGACCGCTATCTGGACGACCTGACCGTCGGTGAAAGCTGGGACAGCGAACCCTTCACCATGACAGAGGCCGAGATCATCGCCTTTGCGACGGAGTTCGACCCGCAACCCATGCACATCGACAAGACGGCGGCCGAGGCGGGACGGTTCGGCGGTCTGATCGCCAGCGGCTGGCACGTCTGCTCGCGCGTCATGCGGCAGTTCGTGGATGAGGCCTATTTCGGCCAGACGCCGCTGCTGGGCATGAATGTCGACGCCCTGTGGTGGGTGCGGCCCGTGCGTCCCGGCGACACCCTGACGGTGCGCCGCGAGATCATCGAGATCCGCCCGTCCAAGAGCCAGCCCGACCGCGGCGTCGTCCGCACCAAGACGACCGTCACCAATCAGGACGGCGATCTGGCCATGAGCTTCGAGAACCAGATGCAACTCCCGAGGAACGCCGAAGCGCGGCTGTAAAACGCCGCGGCTGTTGACCCCGGGCCTCCAAGGCTTCAAAGCCCGGTGCATGCTACAGAACCTCGAAACCCTGTCCCGTGAGGCCCGTTCGTGGCCGTTTGAGCAAGCGCGCAACCTGCTGGCCCACGTGCTCAAAAAACGGCTGTCTGACGCGGAGCGCGACGCCGCAAAACTGCTGATCGACGCGGGCAAGACGGACGAGGCCCTGGCCACCTTCGAGGCGCTGAACAAGCCGGTGATCCTGGAGACGGGTTATGGCCCGTCGGGCCTGCCGCACATGGGCACCTTCGGCGAGGTGGCGCGCACGACCATGGTGCGCAACGCGTTCCGCGCCCTGACCGGCGATCACTGGGCCACGCGCCTGATCGCCTTCAGCGACGACATGGACGGCCTGCGCAAGGTGCCCGAGGGCATCCCCAACCCGGAGATGCTGCGCGAAGACCTGCACTTGCCGCTGACCAAGGTGCGCGATCCCTTCGGCACCCACGACAGCTTTGGCGCGCACAACAACGCCCGCCTGCGCGCCTTCCTCGACAGCTTCGGCTTTGAGTATGAGTTCATGTCCTCGACCGAGACCTATCGGTCGGGTCGGTTCGACGCGGCCCTGCTGACCATGCTGGAGCGCTTCGACAAGGTCATGGGCATCATGCTGCCGACCCTGGGCGAGGAGCGCCGCGCCACCTATTCGCCCTTCCTGCCGATCAGCCCGATCACCGGTCACGTGCTGCAGGTGCCGACGCTGGAGCGCAACGTCGAGAAGGGCACGATCGTCTTCGACGACCCGGCTGGCGGTCGCACCGAGGTCCCTGTCACCGGCGGTCATGTGAAGCTGCAGTGGAAGCCCGACTGGGCCATGCGCTGGACAGCGCTGGACGTCGACTATGAGATGTCGGGCAAGGACCTGATCGAGAGCGTGCGCGAGTCGTCCAAGCTGTGCCGCGCCATCGGCGGCGTCCCGCCTGAGGGCTTCAACTACGAGCTCTTCCTCGACATCGAAGGGAAGAAGATCTCCAAGTCCAAGGGCAACGGCCTGACCATGGAGGACTGGCTGCGCTACGGCACGCCCGAGAGCCTGAGCTGGTACATGTTCCAATCGCCGAAGTCGGCCAAGAGCCTGCACTTCAACGTCATTCCGCGCGCGACGGACGACTATCTGTCCTTCATCGAGCAGTACAAGACGCAGGAACCGGCCAAGCGGATGGACAACGCCGTCTGGCACATCCACTCGGGGAACCCGCCTGAGAGCGCCTCGCCGGTGTCGTTCGCCTTGTTGCTGAACCTGGTCGGCGTGGCCAACGCCTCGACCAAGGACCAGCTGTGGGCCTATTTCGCCAAATATCTGCCGGACGCCACGCCCGACAACCAGCCGGTTCTGGATCGGCTGATGGGCTATGCGCTGAACTACTACGAGGACTTCGTGAAGCCCTCGAAGACCTATCGCCTGCCGGACGACAAGGAGAAGGCGGCGCTGCTGGATCTGGCGGAACGTCTGAAGGGCTTGCCGGCCGACACGACCGACGGCGAGGCTATTCAGTCCGAAGTTTATGCCGTGGGCAAGGAGCACGCGTTCGACCCGCTGCGGGCCTGGTTCGGCGCCTTGTATGAGGTGTTGCTGGGCGCGTCGCAGGGGCCGCGCTTCGGATCGTTCGCCGCCATCTACGGCCTGCCGCAGACGATTGAACTGATCAAAAAAGGCGCCGCCGGCGGCTTGGCCGAAGGCTGAGGGTATTCGGGCCGTCGACGTTCTCGGCGGCCCGTCTTCGTCCGGGCTGTCAGGCGGCGAGGACAGCGCCGGCCAGTGAAACGACAGCCAAGGTCAGGAGCAGACCCTCAAACGGGGACGGCAGCCAGATCGATCTTCGATGGCGTCGGGTTCTTGTGCTGGGGACCATGATTTTCTCTCGCATTCCATAATGATCTGCAAGGCGAGCTCGGGAGAGCCGGAGAGCGGCAGCGGCTGGCCGTAAAGGCTGCGCCACAGCACATCCAGCGCTACGTCTGCTTTTCCAAGTGCGCCCATGAGGGTCATAGCGCCCGATATTGCAGGTCTTGCCCATCCCCCGAATGGGGGAGGAAATGAACAATATCTGTTTTTTCATATGCACTTGGGCGCACGAATCATCGGACCCGCTGCGTTCGGCAAGGAAGATGAACGGCATATAACGATCAGGCTCGGGGAGCCTTCAGCTTGGCCGAGGCATTCTCACTTCATCGACAACTCGATGACAGGAGAGACTTATGTCGAAGACCTTCAAGGCGGGTCTGGCCGCCACCGCCCTTTTCGCCGCTCTGGGTTCCGCCGCCGTGCCCATGACCGCCGCCGCCATGCCCCAGGCCAACGGCGTCACCAACTGTGATGCGCCCGGCGGTCGTCAGCAGGCGGGCGCCGCCATCGGCGCCGTGCTGGGCGGTCTGGCGGGCAGCCAGGTGTCCAAGAACGAGCGCGCCCTGGGCGCCGTGGTCGGCGCGGGGGCCGGTGCTGCGGCGGGCTCCTACATCGGCTGTAACCAGCAGCGCACGCGCGCTGCGGCCCAGGCCAACGCCAACATGTATCGCGCCACGTCCAACCTGCGTATCCGGTCGGGTCCCGGCACCCAGTATCGTCAGGCAGGCAGCCTGTCCGCCGGGCAGCCCTTCACCGCCGTGGGGTCGCAAGGCGAGTGGGTGCAGATCGCCGGCGGCGGGTGGGTCAACGCCCGCTATGTCGCGCCGAACTGATCGACGGCTTTCTCCCCCACGTTGATCAAGGCAAGGGCCGTTCCCGAAAGGGGCGGCCCTTCGCTATTGGCTGACCCATAGGATGCGGGCCATCCAGAGAAGCTGACGGCGGGGCAGGGTGCGTGGGTCATAAAGCGGATTGGTCGAACTCAGGGTCACCTCGCGGCTGTTCAGGGCGGAGATTTCCTTGGCCAGCGTCTCGCCGTCGATCGTGCGGACGACCACGCGGTCGCCGCGTCGGACCTCGGTCGCGTCCAGATCAACGATCACCCGGTCGCCGGGACGATAGACGGGCTCCATCGAGTCGCCGTCAATGGTCAGGCTGAAAAGGCTATCCTTGTGAGCCGGCAGTTCGGTCTGGTCCCAGCCGTCGGCCATGGGCAGACCGGCGTCATCGAAGAAACCTTCATCCCCTGCGCGTGCGAGGCCCAGAAGCGGAATGGGGCGTGGCTGGGATGAGGAATCATCGGCGAGGCCGGCGAACTCCCCCAGACTCAGGCCGCTCGTCGCCAGCACCTGCATCAAGCTTTCTGTCGAAGGCCAGCGCGGGCGCGGCGGGTCGCCTGGTCCCAGTCGTTTCGATGGATTGAAGCTGGTCGCGTCCAGCCCGGCTCGACGCGCCAATCCCGACGCTGAGAGGCCCTCACGTCGCGCCAAGGCGTCGATCGCTTTCCAAAGCTGGGAGTGGGACAGGGGCAAGGGCGCAAATTCTGAGGAAATATGCGCCTGAGGCTATCCGAATTGATTAGGAATATCTACCTATTCGTCCGCGATGCCGACCGCGCGTCGTTCCTGCCATGCGAAGAAGGTTCCCACGCCCAGCGCGATGATGATGCCGTAACCCGACATATTGATTACGGTGTAGAAGGCTGAAATCTCCGGGCGCAACTTCATCAAAACCATGAAATGGCTGGCGACCGCCAAGAGTTGAAAGGCGCTGGCCCACACGGGCCAGGTGCGAGGAGACTTCCATACGAGCGCGATAAAGATCGCTAAGGCGATGACGTCAATGATCAGCGTGGGCCACTGAACAGAGGCATAGCCGATGTAGGTTTGAGCCAACACTGAAAGAAACCATCCTCCCAGGACGGTTGCAGCGCCGATGCGCTCAGGACGCCCTCCTTTGGTCAGGGCGAAAAGACTGACCAGGACGATAAAGCCCGCTCCGATCAGTGCGGCGATGGTTTCCAGCAATGAAAAGCCCCCATTTGTCTCGCGACAATGGGGGCCAAGCTACATCATGCCGATTGGAAATCGGAGTGCCGACTCCAATCGTTACGCAGAATTCACGCCACGCGCAGGTGGCGTTCCTGGCTGCCCATCGGGCGGCTGTCCCATTCATCGGGCTTGTTGACCGGGCCAAGGGCATAGGTGCCATAGCCCAACCGACGGTGGTCCTTCTCAAGTTCAGCGTGGCACGCGATGACGGCCTCGCGAGCGGTGCTGAGAGCGGCGATCGCCTCCATGGCCTTGGTCTGGGAACCCGACGCGGCGACGGCGGAGAGGGAAAGGGCCGTACGAGCGCCGATCATGGCCTGAACCAGGGTCGTGGCGTGGGTGATGGCGTCATCCAGCGCTTTTTCAGTGGCGTGCAGTTCACCGGCGACGCCAGCGATGACTTCGTTGCGATCCATGGCTTTACCCCTCGCTAAAAGAACGATGGGAAAGAGTTAATGCATGTTAACTGTTTTGGGTAGAGATTTCTTTACAAAGTTTACAGTTGCGCTTTCGCCTGGTGGTCACGTCCCGGCGGTTTCCGGGTCAAGCAGGAAGTGAGCGGTAAGCGAGGCGATGGGCTCATGTCGTGCGTCTTGCCAGGCTTCTGCGACCACATGGGCGACGCGGCGCCCGGCCTTGTTGATTCGTGCGCGGGCGTAGACGTCAACCGGGCGGCCCGAACGGAGATAGGCCACCGTGACGTTGATCGGGCGAGGCAGACGAAGGCGCGGATAGGTGAGGGAGACCTGGGCCATGGCCGTCATCTCCAACAAGGCCGCGGTCGAGCCGCCATGCAGGGCGGGCAGCATGGGATTGCCGATCAATTTGTCGGTGAAGGGCATGACGACGGTCACTTCGTCGCCATTCGCCTGGGTCCTGAGGTTCAGGAAGCGCGCATACGGCAGGCTGTCGAGCAGGGAAGCGGTCATGCGGCGGTCTTCGGTTTCAGATTGGCGCCGGTCCGATGTTCGCCTTCCGCGCTGACCATATAGGCCGATTGGGCGGCGGCGACGGGGTCGGTCGGGTCGTCCTCGAAAGCCCAGGCGCGGACGAAGGCGAGATTGCGCGTCAGGCGATAGCATCGGGCTTCGGCCAAGAGATCGCGTCCCGGCGCCGCCGCGCGCATATAGTCGACGCGAAGGTCGAGCGTCGCCACCGGGCGGAATGCGCCCAGCCCGACCCAGACGGCCAGACCGCCGACGTGGTCCAGCAGGGTCGTGACAAGGCCGCCGGCCAGAACGCCGGTCTCAGGGTCGCCGACCAGGTCCTCACGATAGGGAACGCGTATCCGCACGCGGTCTCCGTCCAGTCCTGCGAAGGCGAAGCCGAGAGCATGGGTATGGGCGGCGCCCGAGGCCAGCTGAGGCAATAGGGTGTCTAGGAACGAATCCGTCATCAAGGCGTCCTGTGTCTTGTCCCGCCTTGGTCGCCCGTCGGGGGCGCTCTTGTCCAGCGGGCGGATGATTTGATGATCCGACCTCAAGATCTTCTGCGACCCGCGCCGGCGGGCCTCTATTGCCCGATCGGCGACTTCTATGTGGACCCTGTGCGGCCGGTAGATCGGGCGGTGATTACCCACGGCCATTCGGACCATGCGCGGTCGGGCCACGGCGCGGTGCTGGCGACCGCCCAGACTCTGGCCATCATGGCCGAGCGCTACGGCCCTGACTTTGCGGGACGCACTCAGGCCGCCGCCTATGGCGAGACGACGCAGATCGGTGGCGTGGGCGTGCGGTTCGCGCCTGCCGGGCACGTGCTGGGCTCGGCCCAGGCTGTGGTTGAGCGCGGCGGCCTGACCATGGTGGCGTCAGGCGACTACAAGCGGCGTCGAGACCCGACCTGCCTGCCGTTCGAGCCCGTCCCATGTCATGTCTTTATTTCGGAGGCCACGTTCGGCCTGCCGGTCTTCGTCCATCCGCCGGATGAAGAGGAGATCGCGCGCCTGATCCAGTCGCTGACTCAGTTTCCCGAACGCGCTCATCTGGTCGGCGCCTATGCGCTGGGCAAGGCGCAGCGGGTGATCCGGCTGCTGCGCGAGGCGGGGTGGGATCGGACCATTCATGTGCACGGCGCGTTGGAGCGTCTGAACCGGCTCTATCAGCACGAAGGGGTCGATCTCGGATCCTTGGCGCCCGCCACGGGGCTGAAGGCCGGCGCTTTGGGCGGAGAGGTGGTGATCGCGCCGCCTTCGGCCATTCAGGATCGCTGGGCGCGCCGGTTCGCCGATCCTGTGGCCGCCTTCGCTTCCGGTTGGATGGGGGTGAGGGCGCGAGCGCGCCAACGCGGTGTGGAACTGCCGCTGGTCATTTCGGACCATGCGGATTGGCCTGAACTGATCCAGACCTTCGAGGAACTGGCGCCGGAAGAAATCTGGATCACCCACGGCCGTGAGGAGGGCCTGCTGCGCTGGGCGGAGCTGAAGGGGGTTAAGGCGAGAGCCTTGCGCCTTGTCGGCTATGACGAGGAAGACGAAGAGCGGTCCGGAGACGAGGTCGTGGTCTGATTTGGCCGACTGACGTCCGTCAGGCGACGTCACGCGCGCGGGCGGAGACGGCCGCCGCAGCAGGTTCCAGCGCAGTGTTCATGGCCAGGCGCAGTCGCTCCGGCTTGATGGGCTTCTCCACCACGGCGGCCATGCCCGCGGCCAGATAGGCCTTGGCGTCGTCCGGGTCGGCGTTGGCGGTCAGGGCGATGACCGGAATGTCGCGTTGAGGCCCTTCCAGGGCGCGAATGGCCCGGGTGGCGCCGACGCCGTCCAGGCGCGGCATCTTGATGTCCATCAGGATCAGGTCAAACGGGCGCGACTGGACCGCTTCGACGGCTTCCTGGCCGTCCTCGACGGTTTCGGAGGTGCAGCCGAACATTTCGCACAGGGCCTGGGCGACCACGCGATTGGTGGCGTTGTCGTCGGCGATCAGCACATGGGGGCGCGCCTGGAGATGGAGGCTGTCCAGATCGGCGACATTGGTCGGCTCCTCGCGTTCGATGAAGGCGATCGGAGCGAACAGGTCAAAGGCGAAAGTGGCTCCGCGCCCGGTGTTGTTCTCGGCCCAGATACGGCCGTCCATGCACTCGACGAGGCGGCGGCTGATGGCCAGACCCAGCCCGGCGTCGTCTGTGGCCGGATCAAGCAGATCGGCGGCGCGGCGGTCGTCGACCGGGCCGTCGTCGCGAATGCGAGCCTCGATCAGGACGTGATCGCCCTGAGCCTGAGCCCTCAGGCTGGCTTCGACCATGCCGTGACGAGCGAACCTTAGCGCATTGCCGATCAGATTGTTGAACACCTGGCGCAGGCGATCGGCGTCGACCATCGCCGCCAGTTCCGTGTCGCCCTCATAGCCGACCATCAAGGTGACGCCGTCCTGAGCCGCACGCGGCGACCAATGGCTCTGCAACTCATCCATCAGGGTGCGCAGCGGAGTGGCGGTCGCGGCGATCTGCAGCTCCCCGGCCTCGGCGCGCGCCAGATCGAGCGCATCGCGCAGATTGTCCAGCATGTCCTCGGCCGAATCCATGATGGTCCGGGCGTGGGCCTTGGCCGCCTCGTTCAGCGGCTGGCGATGCAGCAGCTCGGCGACGGCCAGCACCCCGTTCATGGAAGTGCTGAGTTCGCGGTTGAGCAGACCCATGAAGCGGCTTTTATCGCGCGCCGCCGTTCGGAAGGCACGCTCGGCGGCGTCGGACGCGCGGAGTTCTTCGACAAGGCGCTGGTTCTCGTGGCGCTGGTCTTCATTGATGGCGCGAAGCAGGGCCACCGCCGTGCCGACGCCCCGATAGGCTCCGCCGCGCGTGACGATAAAGCCCCGCATCAGGGCGCCTGGTCCGCTTTTCAGTATGATGGAGGAGAAGGCGTCCACGCGAACGCCGGCCTCGATCACCGCCGGCTCCGGGTCCATCACGTGAATGACTTCGCGGGCCCCGTACAGGCTCTGGCCCAGCGGGCCCGCCAGCTTCAGCAGAAAATCCCCACGCTCGATCAGACCGATCGGACGGTCGCCGTCGACTACCGGTATCACCAGGGTGTCTGGCTCGCGCTGGAACCGCGCAAGAATCTCGCCGGTCATGGCGGTTTTCGCCACCGGCTCGACGCGGTCGGTCAGCACTTCGATCGTCGGCATTCGGCCGGCTCCTACTGAGGTTCTTTTACAATCTCAGAGAATCTTTTGCGGAAGGGTTAAGCCGCTGCGATTATTCTTCAGTCTCGCCGCCTTTGCCGAGCCTGCGTCTCTGGCGTATAGGGGGGCGGCGTCCCATCTATCCGACCCCGGTTTCTTTTTTGAATGCGCGCGGCCTGCCGGCCGACCGCAGATTTGTCATGAACGCAATCGCGCAACATTCTGAAAAAACAGCTCTTGTTCTCTTTTCCGGCGGGCAGGACAGCGCCACCTGCCTGGCCTGGGCGCTGGAGCGGTTCGATCGGGTGGAGACGGTCGGCTTCGACTACGGCCAACGTCATGCGGTCGAGATGCGGGCGCGCCAGGCGGTGCGCCAGGAAGTGGTTAAGGTCCTGTCGCAGTGGGCGAACCGGCTGGGAGACGACCATGTCGTCGATCTGACCGGCTTCGGCGCCATCGGCGAGACGGCGATGACCACCGAGCGCGCGATCGAGGCGGATGCGCGGGGCTTGCCCAACACCTTCGTACCGGGGCGCAACCTGATCTTCCTGGTCGCCGCGGCGGCTCTGGCTGACCGTCGGGGGCTGGAGATCCTCATCGGCGGCATGTGCGAGACCGATTACTCCGGCTATCCGGACTGTCGAAACGAGACCATTCAGGCGACGGCGCGCGCCCTGTCGCTGGGGTTGGACAAGTCCGTGCCGGTCGAAACGCCGCTGATGTTCCTGACCAAGGCCCAGACCTGGGCGCTGGCGGACCGGATCGGGGGCTCCGCCCTGGTGGAGGCGATCATCGAGTTCAGCCACACCTGCTACCTGGGCGACCGGACGCATCGTCGCGCCTGGGGCTATGGCTGCGGCGCGTGCCCGGCCTGCGAACTGCGCGCGGCGGGCTATGCCGAATGGGCGGTCGGCGCATGACCTATTCGGCCAAGGAAGTCTTCCTGACGGTGCAGGGCGAGGGCGGGCAGGCGGGGCGTCCGGCCGTCTTCCTGCGCTTCGCCGGCTGCAACCTGTGGAGCGGGCTGGAGCGGGATCGCGCCACGGCCGTCTGCACCTTCTGCGACACCGATTTCGTCGGCGTGAACGGCGATGGAGGCGGCAAGTTCAAGACCGCCGACTTGATGGCAGACCATGTCGCCGGGATGTGGCGCGGACGCGAGGGCGATCCGAAGCTGGTGGTCTGCACGGGCGGCGAGCCCTTGATGCAGCTGGATGCGCCCCTGATCGAGGCCCTGCATGCGCGCGGCTTCGAAGTCGCCATCGAAAGCAACGGCACCCTGACAGCGCCGGACGGCATTGACTGGATCTGCATCAGCCCCAAGGCCGACGCGCCTGTGGTCCAGACCTCGGGCCAGGAGCTGAAGCTGGTCTTCCCTCAACCGCTGGCCATGCCGGATCGCTTCGAGAATCTCGATTTCGAGCGTTTCTGGCTCCAGCCCATGGATGGCCCTGATCAGGCCGCCAACACCGCCGCCGCCATTGAGTACTGCCTGACTCATCCGCAATGGCGGCTCAGCGTCCAGACGCACAAATACATCGGGGTGAGATAGCGATCAGCAGGCCTTGCCCTGACGCTGCCTCTGTTCGCAGCGGCGTTGTTCGCGCTCGTATTCACGCTGTTCGCGCTCGCGTTTGGCCTTGGTTTCCTCGTCCGAGGTGGTGACCGCGTCGAATCCGGCGCCGACAGCCGCGCCGGTTACCTTGGCCGCGCCGCCGACCACGGCGGCCCCGGCGCCGACGACGGCGCCCGCGACGCAACCCTGGAGCAACAGGGCGCTTGCCAGGAAGAGGGCGAGAGCAGGGAGGCGCTGGATCATGGGGACAGTGTGCCCGCGCTCCGCAGTCCTGTCAGCGCGCAAAAGAAAGGGAGCGCTTTTTCAAGCGCCCCCTGTGATTTTTCGATCAGTCGCCTCTTACAGACTGTCGACCATAACCAGTTCGGCGTCCTGCTGGGCCGTGATCGTGATCGTCGGTTCGTCGACGATGCCAGCGCCGTCGCGGGCGTTCAGCGCCGCGCCGTTGACCTCCACCTGGCCGACCGCGGGCACCAGATAGGCGCGACGACCGGCCGCCAGGTCATAGGACAGGCTTTCGCCCGCCTTCAGCGTGGCGGCCAGAACGCGCGCATCGGCGTTGATGGTCAGGGCCTCGTCCGCCGGATCGCCCGAGGCGACGATGGTGAACTGTCCCGAGCGGTCGCTCTTCGGAAACTCGCGCTGACCCCAGGAGGGCTGAGCGCCGGGCCGATCCGTCTCGATCCAGATCTGGAACAGGGTCGTGAGCTCATTCTCCATGTTGTACTCGGCGTGGCGCACGCCGGTGCCTGCGCTCATCACCTGAACGTCCCCGGCCGCAGTGCGGCCCGTATTGCCCATGGAGTCCTGATGGGTGATGGCTCCGGTGCGGACGTAGGTGATGATCTCCATGTCCGCGTGCGGATGAGGCGGGAAACCCGACTGAGCGGCGATCTCATCGTCGTTCCAGACGCGCAACCGGCCCCAACCCATGCGCTTCGGGTCATAGTAGTTGGCGAACGAGAAGTGATGCTTGGCGTTCAGCCAGCCGTGGTTGGCGCCGCCGAGCGTCTTGAAAGGTCTGACGTCGATCATGGTGTGGTCTCCCATCTGAGGAATGCTTGAGACCTAGATAGGATCGCCGAAATCAATTGGCAACCGTGCCTGTTTCATATCGAGTGGCTAACCCACTTGGGCCCGATGCCGCAGCTTGGCGTCGGCCAGCACGATGGCGGCCATGGCTTCGACCACCGGGACGCCGCGCAGCGCGACGCAGGGGTCATGGCGGCCCTTGGTGCGAAGGTCGACCTCTTCGCCGTCGCGGTTGATCGTCTGTCGTAGGGTCAGGATGGAGGAGGTGGGCTTGAACGCCACGCGCGCCGTCAGCGGCTGTCCGGTGGAGATGCCGCCCAGCACGCCGCCCGCCTTGTTCGACAGGAAGACGGGCAGGCCGTCGTCGCCCAGGCGCATCTGGTCGGCGTTATCTTCGCCCGACAGCTCGGCCGCGCCGAAACCCGCGCCGATCTCGACGCCCTTGACGGCGTTGATGGACATCAGGCCCGCCGCCAGTTCGGCGTCCAGCTTGGCGTAGAGGGGGGCGCCCCATCCGGCCGGGACGCCGGTGACCTCCAGCGCCACCACGGCGCCGATGGAGGAGCCGGCTTTTCGCACGCCGTCCAGATACTGCTCCCACGCGGGCACGATCTCGGCCGAGGCGGCGAACAGGGCGTTGTCATAGACGGCGTCGAAATCAATCGCTTCGTCAGGAATACGGTACGGACCGAGTTGGACCACCCCGGCGCGGATTCGAACGTCGTCGCCCAGCACCTTCCTGGCCACGGCGCCCGCCGCCACGCGGCTGGCCGTCTCACGCGCCGAGGACCGGCCGCCGCCGCGAGGATCGCGCACGCCGTATTTGGTCTGGTAGACGTAGTCGGCGTGGCCGGGACGGTAGGCGCGGGCGATCTCGCCGTAATCCTTGGACCGTTGGTCGGTGTTCTCGATCATCAGGGTGATCGGCGTGCCGGTCGTGACCGGGCCGTTCCCGTCGTCGAAGACGCCGGACAGGATGCGGACCTGATCGGCCTCCTGCCGCTGGGTGACGAATCGGCTGCCGCCGGGCTTGCGCTGGTCCAACCAGGGCTGGATGTCGGCCTCGGTCAGCGGGATCAGCGGCGGGCATCCATCGACGACGCAGCCGATGGCCGGGCCGTGGCTTTCGCCCCAGGTGGTGATGCGGAACAGATGGCCGAAGGTGTTGTGCGACATGGCCTCTCGCTTAGGCCGCCATACGCTCCGGCGTCCAGACCCGAGTGAAGCGAAGCAGCATGTCTTCCGCCGCCGACGGCAGGTCGTCCGACGGGATCAGCTTGACGAACAGGTCGCCTGCGGCGCGCTTGCCTCGGGCGGGCAGGCCGAGGCCGGGAAGGCGAAGCCGAACCGGCTCGACCATGTCCGGCACCAGCCAGGCGCTCTGGAGGCCGGCGTGCGTGTCGATTTCTATACGTCCGCCGTCCCGCATCAGGCGCGGCGCTATCGGCCAGTCCATGAACAGGTCGGCGCCCAGAACCGATAATCCGTCGGCGGGCCGGATCAAGACGCGCAGCAGGGACGGGCCATCCTTCAGCCGGATGCGATCAGCGGTCCGCACGCCCGGCGGGACGTGAACCAGAAGGCTGCGCCCCCAGGCTTTGACGATCACGCTGCCCCCGGTCAGAGCCTGCATCGGCGTCAACACGACGAGCGGAGGGGGAAGGGGCGCGGAACGGGCGCCCTGAGCATGAGAGGTTTCGGACCGCTTGCGCGGCGCCGGCAGTGCGCGAGTCTCCGTCTGCAGCAGACGGTAGGCGGCGATGACACGACGAAACCGATCTGCGTCTCCGCCGGGCTGATCCGGACGAGAGGCCTTTACGGCTATACGAAATGCGGCGGCCAACGCCTGCGGGCCTGCCGGACCGTCGAGGCCGAGCAGGCGTCGAGCGTCCATGAATGAGGGGCTGTCCGCGCGCATGGCGGCCACTGTGCAGACCACATGGTCAAGACAGGGTTAACCTTGTTTGCAAAGGCTGACGCAGGTTTGAACGGCGTGCATGTGACGTGGGCCTGAAGCGGGACTATAGGGTCGGCATGACCCAGTCCGTGATCCCGCCCAGCCCGTCTCGGGAAGACTACGCCGCCCAACTTGAGGCGAATGCGGATCAGACCATCTTCGAGCGGGGCGACCCCATCGCCCTGTTCGTGGAATGGCTGGAGGTCGCGCGGGGATCGGAACCCAACGACCCGAACGCCATGGCGCTGGCGACGGTCGACGCCGAGGGCCATCCCGATGTGCGTATGGTCCTGCTGAAGGATGTCGATGCGCGAGGCTTCACCTTCTTCTCCAATCAGGAAAGCGCCAAGGGCGGTCAGTTGTGGGCCAATCCAAGCGCGGCCCTGCTGTTCCACTGGAAGAGTCTGCGTCGCCAGGTGCGGATCCGGGGGCCGGTGGAGCCAGTCAGCGTTGAGGAGGCTGACGCCTATTTCGCCAGCCGCGCGCGCGAAAGCCGCATCGGCGCCTGGGCGTCGGACCAGTCGCGTCCCCTGGCGGATCGAGCGGCTCTCCTGGCGAGAGTGGCCGAACAGACCGCGCGTTTCGACGGCCATGAGGTTCCGCGGCCGGATCGCTGGACCGGTTGGCGGGTCAGGCCGGTCCAGATCGAGTTCTGGCGCGATCGTCCCTTCCGCCTGCATGATCGTCTACGGTTTGACCGGACGGCGGAAGATCAGGCGTGGCGTCGCGGCCGGCTCTGGCCCTGATCAAGCGGTCAGGCGGCGTAACGGGCCAGGAAGGTCTCTACCGCATCTTCGGCGATGGCTGCAGGCGAGCGGGCGGGAAGAACCCGATCCCCGGTCACCGTCGGCACGAAGAACAGCGGGTGTTCGACCATGCCCATCAACTGACTGGCGGCCCAGGACGGCTTGTGAAGCTTCAGCTCGCCCTTTGCGTTCATGTCGGCGAGGGTTGAGACGAGCACCGCGCCGAAATCCTGCTTGGCCTGTTCATAGAAGGCTGTCGCCAGGCTCTCGAAGCGACGACGCTCCGTCATGACCAGGCGAAAAATGGCCCTGACGAACGGGTCGCTGATGAATTCGGCATAGGCGGTCAGAAAGCCGTTCAATCGCGGCCGGGGCGCGCCGGCGCAGGTCTTCACCTTGGCCATTCGCTCGGCGAAGTCGGCGGAGGCTTCGTCGATGACGGCGGCGAACAGCGCCGCCTTGTTCTCGAACATGGCGTAGAGGGTCGCCGTGGATACGCCGGCCTCCCTGGCGATCGGCTCCATCTTGGTGCCGGCGTAACCTTCTTCGACGAAGTGCAGCCGAGCCTGGCGCACCAGGGCGTCGCGTCGGGGGTCTTCGAGGGCGTGGACCGAGACGGTCATCGGATTGTCACCCAATCATTGGACGACGATCCTGCCTTTAATTTGCCACGATTGCAACGATCACGGTTAACGCCGTCAGCGACGCCGGTTAGCTCAACCAGGGTTCAAGCAACGGGTGGGCCAACACCGGCGCCGCCAGGCGCACCACGGCTTGAGGATCTTCCAGGCGAACCGCGGCGGTGGCGTCTGCGACGATGAAATCGGCATGGACCCGGGATGGTTCCGTCAGCCGCTCATGGCCGGGACGGACCGTGGCGAGATATTGCTGGATAACGGATTCGGCCGTGCGGCCGCGCTCGGTCTGGTCGCGCAGAAGGCGACGGATGAAGCGGATGTCTGCGGGGGTGTCGACGAAGACCCGAATGTCGAACAGGGCCGCCAGGGCAGGGGTGCACAGCAGGTGCGTGCCTTCGACCACCACCACCTCGGCGGCCGGCACCGGCTCGCCGCCCGGCTCGCGTCCGTGGTGAATGAAGGAATAAAGCGGGGCGGTCACGCTACGTCCGGCCTTCAGGTCGCTCAGATCGGAAATCAGCAGATCGTGATCACGCGCGGCGACATCGTCGAAATCGTGCGTCGCCGCATCAAAACCGGGGACGGAAGCCGCGTCGAGATAATAGGAATCTTCTCGCAAAAGGGTGGCGACGCCCTCGGGCAGCGAGGAAATCAGGGCCTCGGCCAGGGTGCTCTTGCCGGAGCCCGAGCCGCCGGTGATGGCGATCAGAATGGTCATGAGCGGCTCATTCACCTGGATGGCGCGCGATGCAAGCCTTGATGACGTGCGGGAACGGCGATCTGTCGCGGCCAGCCTTCCCTTGCGTCACGTTGCCTGTCGCGGTTCACCTGTCTTAGCGTGGATGCAAGCGCCGCTTTCAACCAAGGCGCATGGACGAGGGAAGACGCCGAATGCTGGGTATGATGCAGGACTGGCCGTTGACGGTCGACAAGATCCTCGATCACGCGAAGAACTGGCACGGACGGCGCGAGGTCGTGACGCGTTCGGTGGAAGGGCCGATCGTCCGCACCACCTACGCCGCCATTCACGAGCGGGCGCGCCGCGTGTCGAACGCCTTGCTGGCCTGGGGGATCAAGCCGGGCGACCGTGTCGCCACCCTGGCCTGGAACACCGGCAATCATATCGAGACCTGGTACGGCATCATGGGCATCGGCGCCGTCTGCCACACGCTCAATCCGCGGCTGTTTCCAGAGCAACTGGCCTACATCATCAATCACGCCGAAGACCGGATCATCTTTACCGATCTGACTTTCGTGCCGCTGCTGGAGGCCATCCTCCCGCATTGCCCGACCGTCGAACGCGTCATCGTGATGACGGACGCCGCTCATATGCCTTCGGCCAAGCTGCCGAAGGGCGAAGCCTATGAGGCGGTGCTGGAGCAGGCGTCGAGCGACGTGGTCTGGGGCGGGTTCGACGAACAGACGGCCTGCGGCCTCTGTTATACCTCGGGCACCACAGGCAATCCGAAGGGCGTGCTGTATTCGCACCGCTCGAACTTCATCCACACCTTGCTGGGCCTTCAGTCCACGGTGATGGGAGCGACGCCCAATGAGGTGATCCTTCCGGTCGTTCCCATGTTCCACGCCAACGCCTGGGGCATCGCATTCGGGGGGCCGGCGGCAGGCTCGAAACTGGTCATGCCGGGCGCCAGGATGGACGGCGCTGCGCTCTATGAGCTGATCGAGACTGAAGGGGTCACCTTCTCGGCCGCCGTGCCCACCGTGTGGCAGGGGCTGTTCGGACATATGATCGAGAACGGGCTGAAGTTCTCCACCTTGAAAAAGGTTCTGATCGGCGGCTCGGCCTGCCCGGAGGCCCTGATCCGCGGCTTCCAGGAGAAGTTCGGCGTCGAGGTGGTCCATGCCTGGGGCATGACGGAGACCTCTCCGATCGGCACCATCGCCAACCTGACGCCCGAACTGAAGGCTCTGCCTTATGATCAGCAGATGGCCTGGCGCATGAAACAGGGCACGCCGCCGCTGGGGGTCGAGCTCAAGATCAAGAACTACGGCGGTCAGGAGATGCCGCATGACGGCAAGACCTTCGGCCGGGTGATGGTCAAGGGACCGACCATCGCCGGCGCCTATTTCAAGGGCGAGGGCGGCGACATCCTGGATCACGAAGGCTTCTTCGACACGGGCGACATCGCCAGCGTCGACCCCGAAGGCTTCATGCAGATCACCGATCGCGCCAAGGATGTCATCAAGTCGGGCGGGGAGTGGATCAGCTCCATCGACATCGAGAACATCGCCGTCGGCCACCCCAAGGTCGCCCTGGCGGCCGTCATCGGCGCGGCGCACCCCAAATGGGACGAGCGGCCGGTGCTGCTGGTCAAGCTCAAGCAGGGCGAGGTCGAGGACAAGCAGGAACATCTCGACTTCCTGCAGGGCAAGATCGCCAAATGGTGGATGCCGGACGATGTGGTCTTCGTGGACGACATCCCTCTGGGCGCCACGGGCAAGATCGACAAGAAGACCCTGCGTGAGCGAATGACGGACTACCGGCTGCCCACAGCCGGTTGATTCGACGGAGGACGCCGTGTCGACAACCCGCCCCAAGAGCCAGTCTCTGGCCGTGCTGTTGCTTCTGGTTGCGCTGCTCGCGCCGGCCTTGTTGCTGGTCGCAGTCTGCGGCGCGCGCCTGGGCGTGTGGAGCGCGGAATTCAGCCTGGGCGTGCTGGCCCTGAAAATCGGTCGGATCCTGGCCTTCGCGGGATTGTCGGCCGCTCTGGTCGCCTGCCTTTTGGCATTCCGTGAGCGGCGCTTGGTCGGGATCGCCGGCGCGGCTTTGGCGATCGCCGGGGTGACGGTAGGGGGCTATCTGGTTCAGGAGCGGCGTTTCATCGCCGCCCCGCTCGACGTCGCGACGGACCCATCGGATCCGCCCGCCTTCGCCCGCATCCTGGCGGCGGAGAGGCGCTTGGCGGGCGTGACGGAAAGCCAGCCTCAGGCCTGCGAAGGCCTGACCCACGCGCCGACCCAGGTTGCGCCGGAGACGGCGGCCTGGGCTCTCGAAAAGGCCGGGTTCACTGTTCTGGGCACCGCGCCCTTTCGTGTGGATGGACGCAAGGAAGGCGCCTGGTTCGGCCTGACGTATGATGTCAGCGTTCGTATTCGCCCTGGGCGCACGGACGTGCGTGTCGCGGGACGCGACGACCTGGAGGTCGGGGATGAGGCCTGTCGTCTAGCCAGGGCCGTGGTCGCGCACCTAGCGCCTTAAGCTTCAGAGCGCCGGGTCGACCAACCGCCAGGTCGCGGCCAGTTCAGCCCCGGGCGAGGGGCGAACTCGGCCTTCCTTCTCCAGCTTGATCAGGTGCGCCAGCACCGAAAGGCTGGCGGCGGGCCAGAGGCCCTGGTCAACCCCTGCATAGAGGGCGGGAACCATGTCGGCGACCCTCCGATCCCCCGAGGCCAGTCGGGCCATGATCTGAGCCTCCCGTTCCAGGCGGTGGGCGCGATAGGCCTTCAGGAAGGGCGCGACCTGGGTGATCGCTGGGCCATGCGTGGGCCAGATCGTCGAGAACCCACGGGCGAGAACGGCGTCCAGGCTCTTCATATAGTCCGCCATGTCTCCGTCCGGCGGCGCCACTACCGTCGTCGACCAGCCCATGATGTGGTCGCCGCTGAACAGGGCGTTTTCCTCGCGCAGGACGAAGGCCATATGGTTGGAGGCGTGGCCCGGCGTCGCCAGGGCCTCCAGCGTCCAGCCGTCCCCTTCGATCCGCTCGCCGCCGACCAGGATTACGTCCGGCTGAAAGTCGGCGTCGTCGTCCTCATCCAGAGCGCCCGAGGCGTGCACGGTCCGGTCCGGCGGACGAGCCGCCAGGATGGGCGCGCCGCCGACCGCCTCGGCCAGGGGGCGGGCGAGGGGCGCATGGTCCCGATGGGTATGCGTCACCAGGATATGGCTGACCGTTCGGCCTTCAATCGCGCGAATCAGGGCCGAAAGATGGGCCTCGTCCATCGGCCCGGGATCGATCACAGCGACCTCGGCGCCCGGCCGGTCCCGTCCGATGATGTAGACGCCCGTGCCGGTGAATGTGAAAGGCCCCGGATTGTCTGCGATCACGCGCTGGATCAGAGGCGAGACCTGATCTCGACGTCCATAGGCGAAATCGAACTGGCGGAGGTAGGGGATCATGACGGTGCTTCGTTCTCAATATGGACGATCTTTCCCGACATTTCACGCCTATTGCTGCCAGGACTGTGCTCACTGTCTTTTCACTCGAATGGCGCGAGCATCGCCTACATTCATAAGGTAACTGCCAAAAGCTGCGCGGCGAATACGAACCTCAACGCCGCTTTGGTCGCGAATGCGCGGTGTTTCATTGTCGATCTGCTTCCATTCGCTGCCGTCGGCGAGATGGAATGTCCATTGCCCATAGCCGTCTCTGGACGCCCTCCTCAGGGTGGTCTGGATCGATGATATCTCCTCCCGCTCTGCACTTGCTCCGAGGAATGATGGCAAGGTCACGCCGTTGAAGCCGAAGAGGTTGCGCTGCGCTTCTCGTACCTGAGCTCCATCGATGATCGTCAACTCTCCCGCCTTATGAGCCTGGAGCAGCCTTTCAGATGCGCGGTCCAGGCAGGGCAGGCGCAGCGCGGGGTCGGCAATTGAACGGCAGGCCTCGATCTCGTCCACTGGTGAACGTTGATCGGCGGCGAAAGCTTGCGAGCTCCACATTGAGATACCGGCGATAACTGCCAGTAGGGTGGCAAATTTTGCGGAAATTTTCTGTTTTTCTGACATTTCTTCGAAGCTTCATTCTGGTCAATAAAAAGGCGCTCGCCTCTCGGTTGAGTGTTCTCTACGAAAGGCCGTGGCTATTTTGTGACATGAATGAGGTAGATTCGTTGCGTGAAAGTAATTGGCCTAGAATTCCTTCTGTGGTGCCGGTTATGGATCGTCTAGCCGTTCGTTCGATTCTCCCTGTTGGGGGGCGGGAGCGAGGTGGCCGCGCCGGCAGATGGGGTAAAAACTCCGTTGGGGGCCAGGTGCAACACAGGAGGATTTATCTTGAAGATCCAATTGAAGCGTGAGCGCCTGCTTGCGTCGACATTCATTGCCGGGTTGGCGGTGGCGGGCATGGCCAGCCCCGCTTTCGCCCAGACCACGCAGAGCGGTGAACCTGCGAGCCAGGTTTCGGACGTGGTCGTCACCGGCTCGCGTATTGTCCGCCAGGACTATGACGCTCCGAGCCCGGTCACGACGGTGACGGCTGAGACCATCGAACTGACCAGCACGCTTTCGGTCGAGAATTTGCTGAACGAGCTGCCGTCGGTTGTGGCTGGCAACATGGCCACCTCAAATAACTCGGGCGGCGAAAGCTTCGCGACCGTCGACCTGCGCGGCCTGGGGCCGAACCGCACCCTGGTGCTGATCAACGGTGAGCGCCTGCCGGCCTCTTCGACCACCGGTGTGGTGGATTTGAACACCATTCCGACGTCGCTGGTGAACCGCGTCGAAGTCGTGACGGGCGGCGCTTCGGCTGTTTACGGCTCAGACGCCGTCGCCGGCGTCGTGAACTTCGTGTTGAAGGACAACTATGAAGGCGCTGAACTGTCGGCGACCTATGGCGCGTCCTTCGACGGCATGCAGCCGGAAGTGTCGCTTACGGGTCTGTTCGGCGGCAACTTCGCCGATGGTCGTGGCAATCTGACCGCTTATGCAAGCTACTACAGCCGCGAAGGCGTGAGCCAAGCGGAACTGCCTTATTCGGCGGTTTCTGCGGCCATCGCTTATGACGCCAGCGGGCGGCCGATCGTCGTCGATTCCGCCCAGAAGTACCTGGATGCTATCGCCGGCGGCGGCGGCACCTATTTCGCGGGTGGTTCAGGCACCTCGGCATGGGGCACGGTCTACAACGATCCGAGCAACCCCTTCAGCAACCTGGGAGCGCTTGTCGGCGCCACAGGCAATACCAACTTCGGCGCAGGCGGATATGATACGAACTGCGACGGCGTGGCTAATACCGGTGCGTATAACAGTGGGAACCTGTCGTTCGACACTAGTGGGGCGTTGACGCCCTACGCCGGCAGCGGCGCTTGCGCTGTGCCTGATCGTGCGGCCGGTTCCTCGCGCTACAACTATGGTCCCGACAACTATCTGATTCTGCCGGCCGAACGCTTTAACATCACGACGATCGGTCACTACGACATTACCGATTCGCTGCGCCTGGACGTTCAGTTGAACTACGCCAATACGTGGCAGGAAGTGTCTCTGGCGCCGACGCCGGCGACCGGTCTGACCGTCAATCTGACGCCAGCCATGCGCGATCTGATTCAGACGAAGCACTCCGATCTGTGGGCCGCTCTGCAAAGCCGCGCTGATCCCGACGCGCCGTTCACCATGGACCGCCGTACGAACGAGGTCGGCGCCCGCTTCGGCGAAACCAAGAACAGCTCGCTGGCCATGCTGGCGACGCTCAGCGGCGACTTCGGCGGCTCGGGCTGGGATTGGAGCCTGACCACCAGCTACGGCAAGAACCAACTCCAGGATCTCGGCCGGAACAGCGTGAACAAGACGGCTATCCGTCAGGGGCTGGCCGGGTGTCAGGATCCGACGTCGGGCGCGCCGTTGGGGATCAACGCCCTGCCGGGCTGCGTGCCGCTGGATATCTTCGGCGAAGGCACGCTGACGAAGGAGATGGTCGACTTCATCACGGTGCCGACCTTCTCGACGACCGACATCGAAGAGTCGCGTATCGCGGGCTTCGCGCGCGGCGACCTGATGACCCTGCCTGCGGGCCCTCTGGCGGCGGTGTTCGGCTTCGAATGGCGTGAAAGCCGTGCTGAGTTCCGCGTCGATAACGAACAGCGGACCGGCAACATCTACGGCTTCAACGCCATTCAGGATCAGGGCGGTTCGATCAGCGTTTCGGAACTTTACGCCGAACTCTCCGTGCCGTTGCTTCGTGATCTGCCGGGCGCCAAATATCTGGGGATGGACTTCGGCTATCGCTATTCGGACTACTCGTCTGTCGGCGGTCTCGACACCTATAAGATCGGTCTGGAGTATCAGCCCCTCGATTGGCTGAAGTTCCGGTCGGTGTTCAACTCCGCGGTTCGCGCGCCTAGCGTGTTCGAACTTTATCAAAACGGGGACCAAGGTTTCCCCAGCGCCATCGACCCCTGCATGATTCAAGGCGGTTCTGCACCTTCAAGCGCTATCGCTGCATTCTGCGCCCAACAGGCGCCAGGGATCGATTTCGCGGGCGGCATCACCCAGAATAACACTCAGGTTGAGGCATTCGCCTTTGGTAATCCGAATCTGAAGCCGGAATCTGCCGAAACCCTCACTTTCGGGGTGGTCTTCCAGCCAGATTTCTTCCCAGTTGGCAACTTCCGCGCGACTGTTGATTATTATGATATCGAGATTACCGATATCATTGCGTCGCTCGGGGCCAACTATTGGATTGAGGCGTGTTACGACTCTCTCAGCCTGACGTCTGAAGCTTGCGGACGCGTCGTGCGTGACCAAGTTACGGGTCAGCTTGATTTCGTGAACACGACGCGCACAAACGGCGGTTTCTATCGCACCAAGGGCATCGATACCCAGATCGACTGGTCTGTCGATATGGAAGAGTTCGGTCTTCCGGGGCGCCTGCGTGTCAATGAACTGTTCACCTACGTCGATGAACTGAACTTCGATGGGGATGATTCTGTCGGCTATGGCTATTCGTCTATCGGCGGCGCCAACTTCGACTGGAAGTCTGTCTTGTCGGTTACCTATGACATTGCGGATTGGACGATCTTCGCCCGGTGGAGCTATACCCCGCCGTTGAAGGATCCGGTCTTCGTCAACGCTGTGGATGACAGCGAGTATGAAATGCCGGAGGCGAGCTACTTCGACCTGTCGGCGAGGTGGAATGTCACCGATAACTTCCAGCTGACAGCCTTCATCGGCAACGTGTTCGACAAGAATGCGCCGCAGACGCCGATCGGCGTTTACAACGGCCAGGCGAACACGGACACCCAGCTGTACTATCCGGGCCTGTTGGGACGCATGTTCTCGATTTCGGCTCGCGCTCGCTTCTAAGTCTGGAAGCCAGCGTAGATATGGAGGGCGGCGGACTTCGGTCCGCCGCCTTTCTGTTTTGCGGTTAGGTCGGAATGGTGCGTCTAGAGGAGTAGGCGAGCGAATTGGATCGACGGCGACGTACCGGTCCCGAATTTTTTGATGTTCAGAGAATAGAGGAAGGGCGGTGCGCCACTCCCTCAGATCCCTGAGAGGAGTGGCGCGAGTGACGGGGCTCGAACCCGCGACCTCCGGCGTGACAGGCCGGCACTCTAACCAACTGAGCTACACCCGCGTTTCTCTCCCCACGCGGAGGAGAGGAGGGGCGAATACGGTTCGTCGCGCCTGGGGTCAAGCGCATTGTGGCGCTTCTACAAAAAATCTGCGAAATCAGGCTCTAGCGGCCGCAATCCAGGCCAGCGGCGTCGGGCGGCGTCGCCCCTCCGGGACCCAGCGCCTTCTGCATGAAGACGACATCGCGCCAGCCGTCGAATTTCCAGCCGGCGTCGCGAAAGGCGCCGACGTGGGCGAAACCTGCAGCCTCGTGCAGGGCGATGGAGCCGGCGTTGGCGCTGTCGCCGATCACCGCCACAACCTGACGCATTCCCAAGGTCGTGCAGGTCTCGAGCAGGGCGTCCAGCAGGGCTTTTCCGACGCCACGTCCCCGGCATGCTCGGGCGACGTAAATCGAGTCCTCGACCATGAAGCGATAGGCGGCGCGCAGGCGATAGGGAGCGGCATAGGCGTAGCCGGCGACCTGTCTAAGTCCGTCGGGGCCGTCGATTTCAGCGACCAGGACGGGCAGGCCTAAGGCGGCGGGCGCGGCCAGACGCGTCCGCATCTCGTCGGCTGAGGGGACGTCCAGTTCGAACGTCCCTGTGCCGTTCAGCACGCTGTCGGCGTAGATGGCCGTCACGGCCGCCAGATCGGCTTCCGCAAACGGTCGGACGATCACGCCTTTTCCCATCCCTTTTCCACCGCCCAGACGGCGAAGGCGTAGTCGTGGGCGATGTCTTTCAGATAATCGAACCGGCCGGACGAGGCGAAGTGGCCTGCCTCCATATTGATCTTCAGCAGCACAGGCTTGCCCGATGTGGAGGCCGGGCGCAGCTTGGCCACCCACTTCTCAGGCTCCCAATAGGTCACGCGCGGGTCGGACAGGCCCCCGGTCGCCAGCAGGGCGGGATAGGGCTTGGCCTCGATCTGATCATAGGGGCTGTAGGAATACATGTAGTCGTAGGCGTCGGCGTCCTCGATCGGATTGCCCCACTCAGGCCACTCGGGCGGGGTCAGGGGCAGGGTGATGTCGGACATGGTGTTGATCAGGTCGACAAAGGGCACGCCGCCGATCACGCCGGCCCACAATTCCGGCCGCATATTGGTGATCACGCCCATCAGAAGCCCGCCGGCCGACCGGCCTTCGGCGACGATGTTGCCCGACCGGGCGTAATTCTCTGCAATCAGATGATCGGCGGCGGCGATGAAGTCGGTGAAGGTGTTCTTCTTGGTGAAGCGTCGGGCGTCCAGGAACCAGTTCCAGCCCTTGTCCGAGCCGCCGCGGATGTGAGCGATGGCGTAGATGAAGCCTCGATCCACCAGAGACAGCCGGTTCGTCGCGAAACTGGCCGCCATCGGAATGCCGTAGGAGCCGTAACCGTAGAGCAGAAGCGGCGCCGAGCCGTCGACCGGCGTGTCCTTGCGGCGCAGCACCGTCACCGGCACCAGTTCGCCATCCGAGGCGGGGGCGTTCAGGCGCTCGACCACATAGTCGGCCGGGTTATGGCCCGAGGGGATTTCCTGGACCTTGCGCAGGGCGCGCTCGCGCGTCCTCAGGTCGTAGTCATAGGTCGAAGTGGGGGTCGACGGCGAATTGTAGCCATAGCGCATGACCGTGGTGTCGAACTCCGACGCTCCGCCCAGCGACAGGGCGTAGGCGGGTTCATCGACGGCGATCTCATGCTCGGCGCCGGCGCGGTCGCGGATGACGATCTTGGTGTTGGCGTCGGCGCGTTCCTGACGGCCGAGGTAGTCCTTGACCAGGGCCACGCCCTCGATGAAGCGGCCCGGCGTATGCGGGATCAGGTCCTTCCAGTTCGCCTTGGCGGGGGAGGCGGTCGGCGCCTCCACAACCTTGAAGTCGACGGCGTCGTCGGCATTGGTGCGGATCACCCAGCGGTCGCCCCAATGGTCCAAGTCGTACAGACGGCCCACATGGCGCGGCTCGACCACCACGGGCGTCGCCGTCGGATCGGAAGCCGGAATGATGCGGCTTTCCGAGGTCTCCTGATTGGCGATGTTGATGACCAGGAAGGCGTCGTCGGCGGTGCGGCCGATGCCTTGGAACATGCCCTCGTCGGCTTCCTCGTTGACCAGGGCGGTCTCGCCGCCGCGCGCCGGGCGACGGAAGATCTTGTCCGGACGACCGTTGTCGTCGCGGTTGGTCCAGAAGATCCACTGGCTGTCGGGCGAGAAGGTGAAGTTGGCGCTGGCCGATTCGATCGGGTTGGGCAGCACCTCTCCGCTGGCCAGGTCCTTCACATAGATCTTGTAGACTTCCGAACCCTGGGCGTCCTCGGCATATGCGAACAGGGCGTGGTCGGGGCTATGCTCGGTCGCCGAGACCTCGGAATAGGCCTTGCCCTCGGCCAGGGCGTTGCAGTCCAGCAGCAACTCAGGCGTCGGGGCCTTGACGAAATTCTTGGTCACGGGCTGACCGCCGACCATCCAGGTCCCCTGGCGCTCGACCCGCATATAGCGGGGGTGCTGCTCGCCGGTGCGGTACTCGGTGAAGTATTCCCACGGGCCGTCAGCGGCGGGCACGGAGCTGTCATCCTCCTTGATGCGGCCCTTCATCTCCTCGAACATCGCGGCCTGCAGCGGCAGGGTCGAGGCCATCATGGCTTCGCGATAGGCGTTCTCGGCGGTCAGGTGCTCCTTGACGTCAGCCTTGATCAGCGACGGGTCGCGCAGCACCGCCTGCCAGTTGTCGTCCTTCATCCACTGATAGTCGTCGGTGCGGACCCGGCCCAATTGTTCGATGCGAACGGGGACCTTCTTGGCGACGGGCGGCGCGGGTTTGGACATCGAGGCTCCGGTAGTCTGGCGGGCAAGGGCGGGGGAGACGGCGACCACGCCGATGGCGGCGGTCGAGGCGATCAGTTCGCGACGGTTCATGATGATGGCGTGCCCCAAGCATATGATTTGAGCCGGACCTTGTGCCCGGCGACGCTCGGCGTCAAATGGCGTCATGGTCATTCAGGATCTTCCGCCCGAACAACCGGCTGTCGTCGCCGCGCCGCCGCCCGAATGGGACCTGACGGTCGGCGTCATCAACGCCACGGTGCAACTGGACCAGCCGATCAGCGGCAGTCAGAGGAAGGTCGGCACAGGCTTCCTGATCGCCGCGCCTAGACCTGACGGCGCGCCGCGCGTCGTGCTGGTGACGGCGCGGCACGTGCTGGACGTCATGCCGGGTAATGAGGCGCGGATTGGCTGGCGCACGGCCGAGGCTGACGGCGCCTGGAAGTTCACGCCCGGAACCCTGACCATCCGCGACGCGGCCGGCGCGCCGCTGTGGACCGCCCACCCTGAGCGCGACGTGGCGGTGATGGAGATCACGGCGCCGCCCGCTTTCGCCCAAGCAGCGATCCCGGTCGGCTGGCTGGCCGAGGCTGACGCCTTCGACCGTTGGCGGATGGGGCCGGGCGACGAACTTCTGGCGCTGGGGTATCCGCACGGGCTGTCGGCGAATCGAGCGGGCTTTCCGATCCTGCGCCTGGGCCGGATCAGTTCCTGGCCGCTGACCCCGATCCGGCATTTCCCGATATTCCTGCTCGATTTCGTGGTGGCCCAGGGTAATTCCGGCGGGCCGGTCTTCTGGACCCCGGCGGCGCGGCGCGTGCCCGGCGCGCCCGCGCCCGATCACCCTTTTATCGCCGGGGTGCTGGTGCAGGAGGTGCAGGGCGGCGGCGAAGGGCTGGACCTCGGCGTCGTGGCTCATGCCCAGTATGTGCGCGAGACGATTGAGCGGCTGGACTCAGCTCAAGGCGCGGCGTCGCCTTCCAGGGCCGGACCGCAGTCATAGCGGGCGCAGAACCGTCGACGCAGTTCGGCGACGGCTTCCGTCCCGTCAAATAGATCGGCCATTGCGCTCGCCATCTCTTTTGTCCAGTCGTCCCAGTCGTCAGGCTTGGTTCGAGGGAACACGTCCAGATCTCGTTTTGCGAGCACGCGAGCCATGCCGAGGCCTCGAACTTGATCGCTTCGTGCGAACAGTTCGTCGATCCATGATTTGACGGTTTGTCGCATCTCCGGGGACATGGGCTGCAGACCCCAGGGCAGCCGTGATCGTATCAGCGGATCAGCTCGATGGCGTCGTGCATAGTCTTCGCCAGCGGCGCGTTGAGAGGGATTCGGTTCAGGTCCGTCCCAGGCCGGGGGTTTAGGCGGGAGGGCCATGGGCACGCTGAAGGGCACGCGCGCGATAATTTCGGCTTCGACCGGCCCGCTGGCGTCCTGGGCGGGCGTAACCAGTCCTGCTTCAACCAGTCGGACAGCGATCTCCTCAAAGCCAAGGTTTGCCGGACGCGCCGACATGGGGGTGCAGGCGGAGAGGCGTCCCTCGACCGAGGTGCGGCACTGCACCTGAACCTCGCCGTTGATGCCGACAACCGAAGCGAAATGAGGATAGTCGTCGGGTGTTGGCGCGGGTGGCGTGCGCCATGCAGGAACGACCGTCAACGGCGGCGCGTCCGGCAGCGATTCTGCTGTCACCGTCTGTCCCAGCAAGGCCAAGCTGAGCACAAATGGAAGCCCTGCCATCGCTGCCCTCCACAATCGCTTTTCGAAAGCGCCAGTCTATCGATCCAAAGGAACGTCGCAATCGTAACGGCTGCAATAGCGCCGGCGCAGTTCGATCTCGGCGGCGTTGAGGTCGAATTGGTCGTCGACCGCCAGTTGGATGTCCGCGAAGAGTTGGAAGTCTTTCTCGTCAAAGGTTCCGCTGGCCCAGCGGTTCAAGGTGGTCTGAGGCACGGTCCGAGCCAGGGCGCGGACGAAAATCTTGCGCGATTGTTCGGCGTTAGGCAGCACGTCGGTCAGCCAGCGCAGGACGATTTCGCGGCGATCCTCCGCGAGGCTCTGAACGACGGGGGCGAAGCTGAGCACAGGCCAGTCGCCTACGGAGCTCACATAGGCGTCCGCCGCCGCGAGATGGGCGGGCGACGGTTCCGGCTCCCGCCACGCCTTGGGCGGGGTTCGGACCTGCGGGTTAGTGGAGAACGGAAGCGACAGGGCTATGGCGCTGGCGGTGGGCACGCCGTCGACGCTGCGAGGAGAGAGACGCCCGCGCGGCACGATCGCCAGGGCCGCGGCGCCAAAACCCAGGCCGTAAGGGGTTTCGCGCGTCACCCGGCAGTCCTTGACCACGCCTTGGGCGTTGGACATGCACTCGACATCGACCCTGGCGTTGACGCCGATCATCCAGGCGAAGGGCGGATAGTCGTCATAGGAAGGCTGGGGCGCCTCGAGCCATGACGGGTTGACGATGACCACAGGCGCTTTCTCGCTCATGGAGCGATCGGCCTGGATGTCGCCGGCGCCGATGGCCGCGAGCGATAAGAGAGCGGCTAGCATCGCCCTGTCCTCCTAAACGGCCTTGGACGTTAGCCGGCCAGGGCCTCCACCGTCATCCGTTGCAGCAGGTCGCCGCCCTGACCGACGGCGGCCAGGCGGCTGGAGACGTGGCCGAGGACGTTGGCGGCATAGACCTCATAGAGGTCCAGCTTGCCCTGCAGCCAGGCGGCATCGCCGTCATTGGCGTCCAGCTTCGCCTTGGCGGCCAGGGCGCCCTTGGCCAACATCCAGCCGCCGACCACGTCGCCCATCAGCTTCAGATAGGCGTCGGCGCCCGCCAGCACATCGGCGGCGCGGGCAGGGTCCGACTTGGCGTCCAGAAGCCACAGGGTGGCGTCCTCGACCGCCTCGATGGCGGCAGCGAAGCGCTCGACCGGCTTGCCGGTATAGAGGCGGTCGATCTGGGCCAGCGTCGTCTTCATCTCGGCGATCAGGGCCTTGGCCGACTCGCCGTTGTCCATCGAGAGTTTGCGGCCGACCAGGTCCATGGCCTGAATGCCGTTGGTGCCTTCATAGATCGGGGTGATGCGGGCGTCGCGATAGTATTGGGCCGCGCCGGTCTCCTCGATGAATCCCATGCCGCCGTGCACCTGAACGCCCATGGAGGCGACCTCGCAGCCGACGTCGGTGGACCAGGCCTTGGCGATGGGGGTGAACAGGTCTTCGCGGCCCTTCCAGACCTTGCGATCTTCCTCGGTCGCGGCATGACGGGCCAGGTCGGCGGCGACGCCGGTCGACAGGCAAATGGCGCGGGCGGCGGCGACCTTGGCCTTCATCACCGCCAGCATCCGGCGCACGTCGGGGTGATCGAAGATCGGCGCGTCCTTCTCGCCGGTCCAGGCGCTGCGGCCCTGACGGCGTTCCAGCGCATAGGCCAGGGCGTGCTGATAGGCGCGCTCGGCGACGCCCACGCCTTCGACGCCGACGGCCAGGCGGGCGGCGTTCATCATCACGAACATATGGGCCAGGCCCTGGTTCGGCTGGCCGACCAGTTCGGCGCGGGCGCCTTCATAGCTCATGACGCAGGTGGGGGAGGCGTGGATGCCGAGCTTGTGCTCGACGCCGACCGGACGGAAGGTGTTGCGCTCGCCCAGCGAACCGTCGGCGTTGACTGCGAACTTGGGCGTCAGGAACAGGCTGATGCCCTTCGGCCCCGCAGGGGCGTCGGGCAGGCGAGCCAGCACCAGGTGGACGATGTTGTCGGCCGCGTCGTGGTCGCCCCAGGTGATGAAGATCTTCTGGCCGGTCAGGGCGTAGGTCCCGTCGTCGTTGGGAACCGCCGTCGCCGTCAGGGCGCCGAGGTCGGACCCTGCGTGCGGCTCGGTCAGCACCATGGCGCCGGTCCATTCGCCGCTGACCAGCTTGGGCAGGTAGGTGGCCTTCTGATATTCGTTTCCGACCTGCTCCAGCGCTTCGATGGAGGCCAGCGACAGCATGGGACACAGGCCGAAGGCCATGTTGGCGGCGTGGACGGTTTCATAGGCCGCCAGCTCCAGCGCCTTGGGCAGGGCCTGGCCGCCGGCTTCGACCGACGCGGTCAGGCTGGTCCAGCCGCCCGCCGCGAACTGTTGATAGGCGTCGGCGAAACCGGGGGCGGCGGTCACGGCGCCGTTGGCGTATTTGGCGCCCGCCAGGTCGCCGGGACGGTTCAGCGGAGCCAGAACCTCTTCCGAAAACTGACCGGCGGCGTCCAGCACGGCCGAGGCGACGTCAGCGTCGTAATCTGGAAAGGCGCCGGTCGCCGCCACCTGACCGATTCCGGCCACGGCGTCGAGGGCGAAGGCGATGTCACGGACGGGGGCGCGGTAGCTCATCGGTTATCCTCAGAAAGACGTCACGCTTCTGTCGGCCGCCGCGCTTCGGGGCGCAAGCCCGCTTGGACTTTGGTCGAGTTTCCGCGCACTCTACGCGCCTGTTTGAACGGCTGACGCCGCGTAAGGAAAGAGCGACCGTGCCCGCCGACCGACCCGCCAGGGGCGACAGCCCCGAAATCGCCGCCGAGGCGTTGAAGACGGGACGCCTGGTCATCCTGCCGACCGAGACTGTCTATGGGCTGGCGGCCGACGCCTCCAATCCTCAGGCGGTGGCCCGCATCTTCGAGGCCAAGGGGCGGCCGCGCTTCAATCCCCTGATCGCGCATGTCGCCAATGCGCTGGACGCGGAAACGATCGCGGTGTTCGACGCGCGCGCGCGGGCCTTGGCCGAAACCTTCTGGCCGGGGCCGTTGACCATCGTGGCGCCGGTCCGGGATTGCGAGCGGGTATGCGATCTGGCGCGGGCGGGGCTGGACAGCGTGGCCGTGCGCGTGCCGGGCCATCCGCGCGCGCGGGCGATCATCAGCGCCTTCGGCGGGCCGGTCGTCGCGCCGTCGGCCAATCGCTCAGGGCGGCCCAGCCCGACGACTTTCGACGACGCCATGGAAGAGACGGGCCATGCCGTGGGCGCGGCGGTCGATGGCGGGCCCTGCGCTGTGGGGGTTGAGAGCACCGTCGTTTCGGTGCTGGACGGGCAGGTGGCTCTGCTGCGTCCCGGTTCCGTCACCCGCGAAGAGATCGAGGCGGTCGCCGGGCCGTTGGCCGAAGGCGGGCAAGGGCATCGCTCGCCGGGCCGCCTAGCTCTCCATTATGCGCCTGACGCGCCGGTGCGCATCGAGGCGGAAGGCGCCAGGGAGGACGAAATCCTGCTGGGCTTCGGCGCTGGCGTCGGCGACCCACGCTGGAGCCTCAGCCCAAGCGGCGACCTCCGGGAGGCGGCGGCCAATCTGTTCCGCCTGTTGCGCGAGGCGGATCGCGCTAAACCCGCCGGGATCGCCGTGTCGTCCATTCCAGCCAAAGGACTGGGCGAGGCGATCAACGACCGTCTGCGCCGTGCGGCGGGCTTCGTCGGCTAGAGGAAGCGCGCCTTCACGTCCACGCTGGACGCCTTGCCGACCTTTGGCAGGCAGTTTTCAAGCCAGGCGTCAGCCGCCGTCCGGCCATGCTGCTTCAGCTCGTTCAGATAGCTCCACTCCGTATCGAATTTGGAATGTAGGGACTGGCCGCCCAGCCATTCGTCGGCTTCGATGACGTGGATGCGGACGCCGCGCCGGCGATCCTCACCGGGTTTCAGCTTGCCCTCGGCGATCAGGTCCTGAACGAAGGCGACGGCCCGCAGTTCGGCGACGAGCGGGGCGTTGAAGACGATCTCATTCAGCCGGTCGTTGATCTCGCCCGCTTCGCGCGGCGTCTCATCGCGCTGGAACGGATTGAGGGGCAACAGCAGAATATCGTCCGGCGTGTCGGTGTAGAACAGCGGCCACAGCGCCGGATTGGCCAGATAGCCGCCGTCCCAATAGGGCTCGCCGTCGATCTCGATCGCCTGAAACAACTGGGGCAGGCAGGCTGAGGCCAGCAGCACCTCGGGCGCCATTTCGTCGGACCTGAAGATGCGGGAGCGACCTGCGCGCACCGCCGTCGTCGACACGAACATCTGGATGTCGGAGGCGCGCAGGGCCTCGAAATCCACCGCCGTCTCCAGCACCCGGCGCAGCGGGTTCAGGTTGAAGGGGTTGAAGGAATAGGGGCTCATCGACAGGGCCAGGGTCTGACCCGCCTGCCACATCGGCGTCCCCTTCAGCCATTCGGGCGTCAGGGCCTTGGACCAGACGGCGCTGTCGCCGAAGACGTTGCGGCCGCCGGACTGGTTCACCTCGCGCCACAGGTGGTCCAGCGCCTCGCGCCCGCCCTCGGCTCCGCCGCGTTCCAGTCCGGTGATCAGGGCGGCGGCGTTCATCGCTCCCGCCGAGGCGGCGGTGACGGCGCGCACGTCCAGAACATCAGCTTCCAGCAACCGGTCCAGCACGCCCCACTGAAAGGCGCCGTGAGCTCCGCCGCCCTGCAGGGCCAGACAGACCGGTTTGCGTTTCGCTCCCATCAGCCTCTCCGTCTTCCGACCCGTGTGGCCGCGGTGAAGCCTATTGGGCTGTCCAGCCGCCGTCGACGGAGAAGTGGGCGCCGTTGGCCGAGGCGCCGAGGTCCGACGCCAGGTAGAGGAAGACGCCCGCCAGTTCATCGGTCGTGACGAAACGCTTGGTCGGCTGCGAGCCGAGAATGACGTTCTTCATCACGTCTTCCTCGCTCATGCCGCGGGTGCGCGCCTGGTCCTGGATCTGCTTCGAGACGATCGGCGTCTCGACGAAGCCGGGGCAGATGGCGTTGCAGGTGATGTTGTCCTGCGCCAGTTCCAGCGCCACCGTCTTGGTGAAGCCGATCACCCCGTGCTTGGCGGCGACATAGGCCGACTTGAACGGGCTGGCGACCAGGCCGTGGGCCGAGGCGATGTTGATGATCCGGCCGCGTCCTTGCGCCTTCATGATCGGGATCGCCGCCTTGGTGGCGTAGAAGGTCGAGGACAGGTTGATGGCGATGATCTTTTCCCACGCGTCGGCGGGGAAGTTCTCGACGGCCTCGACGTGCTGGATGCCGGCGTTGTTGACCAGGATGTCGAGGCGGCCCAGTTCGCGATGCGCCGTGGCGATCATGTCCTCGATCTGATCCGGCCGGGTCATGTCGGCGGGGTGATAGAGGACGCGCACGCCGGTTTCAGCGGCCAGATCGGCGCGCGTCTTCTCGATGGCGTCCGCGTCGCCCAGACCGTTCAGCACCACATCGCCGCCGCACAGGGCCACGGCCCGCGCCAGCGCCAGCCCGATGCCCGAGGTCGAGCCGGAAACGACCGCGACGCGGCCCTTGAGATCGTTCATCGCGAACATGACAGAAAGAACCCGTTGGATAGTGATGCTGCAACGCAACCTAACCGCAGTCGTTCAATCTGGCGATCAGGAATTTCCTTCCCTGATGAATATCCAGTCCGTATCGGTGGACAGGCTCTTGTCGAACCGATAGCCGTCGCGATCGTAACCCTTCAGGTCCTCGACCTTTTCGAGGCGGTTCTCGATGGCGAAGCGGGCCATGCCGCCGCGCGCCTTCTTGGCGTAGAAGGAGATGATGCGGGCTTCGCCGTCCTTCTTTTCCTTGAAGTGCGGGGTCACGACCGGCAGCTTCAGCGCCTTGGCGTCCACCGCGCCGAAATACTCGTGGCTGGCCAGGTTCACCAGGGTGCGTTCAGACAGCTTCTCGGCGTCTTCGTTGAGGCGCAGGGAAATCCGCTCGCCCCAGAAATCATAGAGGGTGGCGCCGCGCTTGGTCTTCAGCCGGACGCCCATCTCCAGGCGGTACGGTTGGATCGCATCCAACGGCCGCAGCAGGCCGTAGAAACCCGACAGGATGCGCAAGTGATCCTGGGCCCAGTTCAGGTCGTCGGTCGACAGGGTGCGCGCCGACAATCCCTCATAGACATCGCCGGCGAAGGCGAAGACGGCCTGAAGCGCGCCGTCGGAGGTTTCGTTGTCGAAGGCCTGGAAACGTTGGTAGTTCAGTTCGGCCAGGGCGTCGGAGATAGACATCAGGCGACGCAGATCGGCCCGGCTGAGCTTCTGCGTCACCTTGGCCAATTCGGCGGTCTCGCCCGCGCATCGCCGCTGCGTCACGGGGGCGTCGATGGCGGGCGGGTTGAAGTCCAGCTTTTTGGCCGGGGACAGGACGATCAGCAAGACGATCGACTCCCTATGCGTCTCAAGAGCGGGCCTCATAGGCCGCTTCCATGACGTTTTGAACCGCCTGAAACGTCACAGACGGTCGCAAGTCATCAGAAGAGGACCGCCGGATTCATGATGCGCTTGGGATCGAGGGCCTGTCGGATCGCCTGCATGGTCGCGATTTCGAGCGGGGATTTGTATCGCCGCGCCTCATCGGTTTTCAGCCGCCCCAGGCCGTGTTCAGCGGAAATCGACCCGTCGTAACGGGCGACCACATCGTGGACGACTTCTGACCCCTTCATCCAGCGGGCGATGAAGGTTGAGACATCCTCGCCCACGCCTGGGATCACATCATAGTGAAGATTGCCGTCGCCGACGTGGCCGAACACCGACACGCGGCAGCCTGGATGGAAGCGTTCGACTGCGGCGGTCGCCTCGTCGATGAAGTCGGCGATTCGCGATACTGGGACCGACACGTCGTGCTTCCAGCCGCCGCCTTCGGGCTTGAGGGCCGCAGAGTGTTCTTCGCGCAGACGCCAGAACTCGGCCTTCTGGGCGTCGTTCTGGGCGATGGCGGCGTCGACGATCAGCCCTTCCTCGAAGGCGGTTGTCAGCAGCCGCTCCATCGCAGCCTCGGCGCCGTCCGGCTCGCCCGAGGCCAGTTCGATCAGCACGTACCAGGGCGGCGTCGATTCCAGCGGTTCGCGCGTGTCGGGGATGTTTTTCAGAACCAGGCTCATGCCCAGCCGCTTCATCAGTTCGAACGCCTCGACTCCGCCGCCGGTCTCGGCCTTGGCGCGAGCCAGAAGAACCACAGCGTCGTGGTGGCTCTCCAGGCCGACGATGGCCGTGGCGCGGCTGCGCATGATCGGAAACAGCTTCAGCGTCGCAGCCGTGACGACGCCCAGGGTGCCTTCGGCGCCGATGAAGAGCTGCTTCAGGTCATAGCCGGTGTTGTCCTTGCGCAGCCGCTTCAGGCCGTTGAACACTTGACCGTCGGGCATGACGGCCTCGATGCCCAGCACCAGGTCGCGCATCATGCCGTAGCGCAGAACCGCCGTGCCGCCCGCGTTGGTCGAGATGACGCCGCCGATGGTGGCCGAGCCTTCGGCTGCGAGGCTGAGGGGGAAGAAGCGGTCCTTCTCCTTGGCCAGTTCCTGCGCCTCGAGCAGGGTCACGCCCGCCTCGACGGTCATGGCGTCGTCCAGCGCCGTCACGTCGCGCACGGTCCGCAGCTTGCGCGTGGACAGCAAGACCTCGCCATAGGGAATCTGGCCGCCGACGAGGCCGGTGCCGCCGCCTTGGGTCACCATGGCCACGCCGTGACGGGCGCAAATCTCTACGGCGCGGGCGACCTCTTCGGTCGTGCGCGGTTGCAGCAGAAGCGGCGTCTCGCCCGTCCAGCGGCCGCGCCATTCGGTCAGCCACGGCGCCATCTCGGCGGCGTCCTGGGTCCAGGCGCCGGGCAGGGCGGCTTTGAGTTCAGCGAGCGATTCTGGCGTCGGGAGGGTCATATCGGCCTTGTGGCAAAAGGCGCGCCGTGGTGGAAGCGCAAAACCTTGCCTTCTGGCGGTCAATTCAAGGGCAAAACATGATTCCGACGCCGGCTGTGGGCGTGGTGTGCCTGAAAGGCGATGATGTGCTGCTGATCCGTCGCGGCACGCCGCCGCGCGTGGGGGAATGGAGTCTGCCCGGCGGGCGTCTGGAGCCGGGCGAACGTCTGGCTGACGCAGCCCTGCGCGAACTGCGGGAGGAAACCGGCGTCGAGGCGGAATTGATCGGTTTGGTCGATGTGGTGGACGGGCTCTTTCCGGAGGCGGGGCGACATTACGTTCTGATCGACTATGCGGCCCGGTGGCTGTCTGGCGCGCCAGTCGCGGGCGACGATGCGGCCGAGGCGGCCTTCTTTCCGTTCGAGACCGCCCTGGCCAAGGTGGACTGGGAAGAGACGCGCCGCATTATCGGGATCGCGCGCACGATGGCTGACGCGGATGTCATGCTGACGGAACCGGATTCTGTAGCGCGCCGTCGTCGGGGCGGTTAAGCTCTCCTTCCAACTGGAGGGCCTTATGAATTTTTCGCTGATATTCTTTGTGATGTTCGCGGTCTTCGCGCTCATCTTCCTGTTCAGCGTGATCAAGATCGTGCCGCAAGGCCGTGAATTCACGGTGGAACGGTTCGGCAAATACACCAAGACCCTGACGCCGGGCATCCACATCCTGACTCCGTTCGTCGAGCGTATCGGCCGTCGCATGAACATGATGGAGCAGGTCCTGGACGTGCCGACCCAGGAGGTCATCACCCGCGACAACGCCATGGTGAAGGTCGACGGCATCGTCTTCATCCAGGTGATGGATGCGGCCAAGGCGGCCTATCGCGTCGACGACCTGACCTACGCCATCGCCCAGCTGTGCATGACCAACTTGCGGACCGTGGTCGGCTCGATGGAGCTGGACGAGGTGCTGAGCCAGCGCGACAGCATCAACACCCGCCTGCTGCACGTCATCGACGCCGCGACCGAGCCGTGGGGCATCAAGGCCAACCGCATCGAGATCAAGGATCTGACGCCGCCGGTCGACATCACCAACGCCATGGCCCGTCAGATGAAGGCCGAGCGCGAGCGTCGCGCCGTCATCACCGAGGCGGACGGCGAGAAGCAGGCCGCCATCGCCCGCGCCGAGGGCGCCAAGCAGGCCGCGATCCTGGAAGCCGAGGGCCGGCGCGAAGCCGCGTTCCGCGACGCCGAGGCGCGCGAACGTGAAGCCGAGGCCGAGGCCAAGGCCACCGCCATGGTGTCGGAGGCCATCGCCCGCGGCGACGTCAACGCCATCAACTACTTCGTGGCCCAGAAGTATGTGGAGGCCTTCGCCGAACTGGCGCGCAGCCCGCAACAGAAGACGGTCATCGTGCCGTCGGAAATGGGCGCCCTGGTCGGCACCATCGCCGGCGTCGGCGAATTGGTCGGCCTGGCCAAGGAGCAGCAGCAGGTCCGCACGGACGCGCGTCAGGCCGCGCCGCGCGCTGCGCAGCGTCGTTCGGGCGGCGCCGTGCCGACGACGGAGTAGGCCATGGATTGGTTCGTCTCCCTCTACGCCGCCCAGCCGTTTTGGCTATGGCTGGTGGTCGGCGTCGTCCTGCTGGGGATCGAGGCTACGGCTTCGACCGAGTGGCTGTTGTGGCCGGCGGTGTCGGCGGGGCTGACAGCCCTGCTGTCGGCGCTGGCGCCGCAACTGGGCCTGCCGGTCGAGATCGGCGTCTTCGCCGCGTTGACCGTGGCGTCCACCATTCTGTCGCGCCGTCTGATCAAGCGGGTGAACCCCAAGGATCAGCCCGACATCAATGATCGCGACATCCGTCTGGTCGGCGAACGCGCCCGCGTGGTCGAAGCCTTCGTCGGCGGTCGCGGCCGGGTCTTCGTGTCCGGCTCGGAATGGCCGGCGGAAATCGAGGGCGCCTCGCCCCTAGCGGGCGAGAGCGTCATCATCGAATCAGTATCCGGTCCCCTGCTGAAGGTGCGGGCGGTCTAGCGCCCGCGCATCTCCGCCACCCCGCGATTGGCCAGGCCGTCGGCGCGTTCGTTCAGGGCATGACCGGCGTGGCCTTTGACCCAGTGCCATTTCACCTCGTGGCGGCTGCGGGCTTCGTCCAGGCGCCGCCACAGGTCCTCGTTCTTGACCGGTTTCTTGTCGGCCGTCTTCCAGCCGCGCGCCTTCCAGCCGCGAATCCACTCGGTCACGCCCTGCATGACGTATTTGCTGTCGGTGTGCAGGTCGACGCGGCAGGGGCGTTTCAGCGCCTCCAGGGCCATGATCGCCGCCATCAGCTCCATGCGGTTGTTGGTTGTCAGGGGCTCGCCGCCCCAGAGTTCCTTTTCGTGCCCGCCGGCGGTTTGCAGGATCGCCCCCCAGCCGCCAGGGCCGGGATTGCCCTTGCAGGCGCCGTCGGTATGGATGATGACGTGATCGTTGAGACTCATGGCCGCGATGCGTACAGCGTCCCTTGGCGCGTCGCCATCACTCAGCCTATATGACGCACAACAATCAGTTGGTGGGGCCGCGTCTCGGTGAGTCCCCTTGAGGAGGTATCGCCATGGGCTCCATGAGCATCTGGCACTGGGCCATCGTCGTCGTCGTCGTGCTGGTCCTTTTCGGCGGCCGCGGCAAGCTGTCGGGCATTATGGGCGACGCCGCCAAGGGCATTCGCGCCTTCAAGGACGGCCTGAAGGACGACACGGACGCCAAGGGCAAGGAAGCCCCGGGCGCCTTGCCGCGCACCGAGGCCGAAAAAGAAGAACTGAACCGCTGATCCTCGCCGAAAGACGCTGAATCATGGGTGGTCTTGGCCCCGGAATCGGCGGGTTCGAAATCCTTGTCATCGGTCTGGTGGCCCTGCTTGTCGTAGGGCCAAAGGACTTGCCTGTGCTGATGCGCAAGGTCGGCCAGTTTGTCGCGAAGGCGCGCGGCATGGCCAATGAATTCCGCGCCAGCTTTGACGAGATGGCGCGCCAGTCCGAGTTGGACGACCTGCGCAAGGAGGTCGAGGCGCTGCGATCGGGGCAGGGGATGTACGTCCTCGGCGCCGAGGCGGACGAAGCCTTCAAGGATATCCGCAAGGAGCTGGAGGCGCCGATCGAGACGCCGACCGTCGCCACGTCCGCCGCAACCAAGACGGACGAGGCAGCCCAAACCGTGGCCACGGGCGTCGACGAGTGGCCGGATACGGCGGCGGCGCCTGCCGTCCTGAATCCTGAGCCCAAGCCCGCTCCAAAACCGCGCGCCAAGAAGGCGAGCGCCGCTTCTGCGGACGGCGGCGCCAAGGCCAGGACGCGAAAGACGGCCGCAAAGCCTGACGCTAAGACATCCTCGCTGAAACCGCCGGCTTCACGGCCCAAGGTCGCGCGTACCAAGAAGGTCGACCTATGAGCCGCGCCGACCACGATGAAGCCGAGATCGAGGCTTCGCGCGCGCCCCTGATGGATCACCTGATCGAGCTGCGTTCGCGGCTGATGATCTGCGTGGTCGCCTTCATCATCGCCTTCATCGGCTGTTTCGCCTTTTCGGAGACGCTCTACCTGTTCCTGGTGAAGCCCTATGTGGTTTCGGCCGCCTTTCATCAGACGGTAGGCGCGCACGGCCATGTGTCGCCGTTCAACCTGATCCTGGGCACCGCCGGTCTGATCCCGGTGCCGGACGTGGACCACAACAGCGTGCGCCTGATCTACACCGCGCCGCTGGAGATCCTGTTCACCAAGATGAAGCTGGCGGGCCTGGGCGCCGTCATCGTGGCCTTCCCGGTTCTGGCCTGGCAGCTGTACCGCTTCGTCGCGCCGGGCCTTTACCGCAACGAGAAGGGCGCCTTCCTGCCTTTCCTGATCGCAGCGCCGGTGCTGTTCCTGCTGGGCGCGGCGCTGGTCTATTACGTCATGCTGCCCTTCGTGATGTGGTTCTCGTTGAGCCAGCAGATCATCGGCGAAGGCGTGGCGGCTGAATTGTTGCCCAAGGTGTCGGATTATCTGAACCTGGTGACGGCGCTGATCCTAGCCTTCGGCCTGTGCTTCCAGTTGCCGGTCGTGATGACCCTGCTGGGTCTGGCGGGCCTGATCAACAGCCAGATGATGGCCAAGGGCCGTCGATACGCCATCGTCGCCGTGGTCGTGGTCGCCGCCGTGGTGACGCCGCCCGATCCGATCAGCCAACTGATGCTGGCGGTGCCGATGGTCCTGCTCTACGAGGTCTCCATCTGGTGCGTCCGCATCATCGAGCTGCGCCGCAAGAAGGCCGATCAGGCTGAGGGACTGGCGGTCTGATCCGTGGAGCGGTGAGGCGTCCGGACGCTGACAAGCATCTTGAGGTCGCTTCATGTCCCATACCGCCCCGGACCGGCACTGGTCCAAGGTTGAGCTGCTGCACGAGACGGTCGCCAACCCGAACATCCACATCAAGGGCCGGCGCAGCTACTACAGCAACGCCTGGAGCGGCTCCTTCGAAGAAAGCGTCGTCCGCTATCTCTATGGCGATGCGTACAGCCTCGAGGCGTGGACGCCGCAGTGGCCGATCGACCAACTGTTCATCGGCGATTGCGTCTGCATCGGCGCGGAGGCGGTGATTCTGCTGGGCGGCAACCATACTCACCGAACGGACTGGTTCAGCCTCTACCCCTTCGCAGAGGTCATCCTCGACGCCTATCAGGGCAAGGGCGACACTGTCATCAAGGACGGCGCCTGGATTGGGATGCGCGCCATGATCATGCCTGGCGTGACGATCGGCGAGGGCGCAGTCGTCGCCTCAGGAGCCATCGTCACCAAGGACGTGGCGCCTTACGCCATCGTGGCGGGCAATCCGGCGGTTCCGATCCGAAAGCGGTTCCCGGACGCCGTGATCGAGGCTCTGCTGGCGCTCGACGTCTATGGCTGGTCCGAAAGGAAGTTCGAGGCCTTGCGCCCCCTGTTGTGTGCTGACGACATTGAGGCTCTGATCGAAGCGTCTGCCCGCTACGACCAAGCGTAAGAAAAAGCCCCGGCGGCGAACCGTCCGGGGCTTCTGCATCAGGCTGATCCGAGGATCAGCAGCTATAGTACATGTCGAACTCGACCGGGTGCGGGTGCAACTGCAGCCGGGCGACTTCCTGCTGCTTCAGCTCGATGTAGGCGTCGATGAAGTCGTCATCCATGACGCCGCCCTTCTTGAGGAAGGCGCGGTCGGCGTCGAGGGCGTCCAGGGCTTCCCGCAGCGAACCGGCGACCTCCGGGATCGAGTGACGCTCTTCGGGCGGCAGATCGTACAGGTTCTTGTCGGCGGCCGCGCCGGGATCGATACGGTTCTCGATGCCGTCCAGGCCCGCCATCAGCAGCGCGACGAACGTCAGATAGGGGTTGCCCATCGGATCGGGGAAGCGGGCCTCGATACGCTTGGCCTTGGGCGACGAGACATGCGGAATGCGGATCGAGGCCGAACGGTTGCTGGCGGAATAGGCCAGCTTCACCGGCGCCTCATAGCCGGGCACCAGACGCTTGTAGGAGTTGGTGGTCGAGTTGGCGAAGGCGTTGATCGCCTTGGCGTGCTTGATGATGCCGCCGATGTACCACAGACATTCCTGCGACAGGCCGGCGTACTTGTCGCCGGCGAACTGAGGCTTGCCGTCCTTCCAGATCGACATGTGGACGTGCATGCCCGAGCCGTTGTCGCCGAACATCGGCTTGGCCATGAAGGTCGCCGACTTGCCATAGGCGTGGGCCACGTTGTGGATCACGTACTTATACAGCTGCATCCGGTCGGCCATGGTCAGCAGGTCGCTGAACTTCAGGCCCAGTTCGTGCTGGGCGGGGGCGACCTCGTGGTGGTGCTTCTCCGGATCCAGGCCCAGGTCCTTCATGACCGCCAGCATCTCGCCGCGCAGGTCCTGACCCGAGTCGACCGGATTGACCGGGAAATAGCCGCCCTTGGCGCCCGGGCGGTGCCCCAGATTGCCCTCGGCGTACTCAGCGCCGGTGTTGGCGGGCAGTTCGGTCGAGTCGAAGCTGTAGCGGGTGTCGTGGGCGGCCGTGCTCCAGCGCACGTCGTCGAAGACGAAGAACTCGGCTTCGGGGCCGAAGTAGACGGTGTCGCCCACGCCCGACGATTGGACGTAGGCCAGGGCCTTCTTGGCCATGGAGCGGCTGTCCCGGTTGTAGGGCTCGGCCGTGTCGGGGCTCAGCACGTCGCAGAACAGGAACAGCGTCGTCTGCTGATAGAAGGGATCGATGAAGGCCGTCGCCAGGTCGGGCTTCAACAGCATGTCGGACTCATTGATGGTCTTCCAGCCGGAGATGGAGGAACCGTCGAACATGGTGCCTTCTTCGAGGAAATCCTCATCGACCATGCCGATGTCGAAGGTCACGTGATGGACCCGCCCACGCGTGTCGGTGAAACGGAGATCGACGTACTGGACGTCCTTGTCCTTGATGTCTTGCAGGATCTTTTGGGCGGCGCTCATGGGGAGGAGGTCCTGTAGCTGGAGAATTGAAATCGGCCGCCCCGAGAGGCGGCCGTTGGTCTAGATGGCCTGGGCGCCGGTTTCACCGGTGCGAATGCGGATGACGTCTTCAAGCGTGGTGATGAAGATTTTGCCATCCCCGATCTTGCCGGTGCGGGCGGCGTTTTGAATCGTCTCGACCACGGCGGGGGCCAGGTCATCCGACACCACGACCTCGATCTTGATCTTGGGCAGGAAGTCGATGACGTACTCGGCGCCGCGATAGAGTTCCGAATGGCCTTTCTGGCGGCCGTATCCCTTGGCCTCCAGCACGGTCATGCCCTGCACTCCGATATCCTGGAGAGCGTCTTTTACTTCATCTAGCTTGAATGGCTTGATGACGGCTTCGATCTTCTTCATGGCGGATCCCGAGGCGGCTCCTTGTTTGGTCCGACGCTCGGGCGGTAAAGGGACATTGCATCGCACAATTTGGCAAGCGATTTTCGTACCCAGAGGCCATCCGTGAACGGAAATCCACATGAAGTTCGGTAACACCCCTTCGGAATGGCGCCATCTGCTCCCTCAGCCGGGGCCGCAGAGCCACAAACACGCCCGTGGGCGGCTGGGCGTCGTCTCGGGCGGCCCCTTGTCCACCGGCGCGGCTCGGCTATCGGCCAGGGCCGGGCTGAGGATCGGCGCAGGTCTGGTCAAGGTCTTCTGCCCGCCGGACGCGGCTGCGGTTCTGGCGCCCACGCTGGAAGCGGTGATGCTGGCCAGTTTCGCGACGCCGGACCAGCTTCAGATCATGGCCGACCCGATGGACGCCGTCGTGATCGGCCCGGCCGCCGGGTTGAACGAGAACACGGCGCTGAACCTGGCGGCTCTGGCGCGTACGGGCGCGGCTCTGGTGGTCGATGCGGACGCGCTGACGCTGTTTCGCGACAGGCCTGAGCAGTTGTTCGCCTGGCTGGACCGAGACGATGTCCTGACGCCGCATGAAGGCGAATTCGAGCGGCTGTTTCCCGGCCTGCTGGAGAGACAGGGACGGGAAGGCGCGGCGCAGGAGGCGGCACGGCTAGCAGGCGCGATCATCGTGCTGAAGGGCGCCGCGACGGTTATCGCTGCGCCTGACGGCCGCCTGGCGGTCAACGGCGACGGCTCCCCCTGGCTGGCGACGGCGGGCAGCGGCGATGTGCTAGCCGGGATGATCGGGGGGCTGATCGCCCAGCACATGGACAGCTTCGACGCGGCGCGGGCGGCGGTGTGGATGCATTCGGAGGCCGCGCGACGCTTTGGACCGGGGCTGATCTCCGAGGATCTGCCGCAAGGGCTTCCGGCGGTCCTGGCTGATCTTATGAACGGCTGAAAAGCCTGGTGCGGATGAGAGGACTCGAACCTCCACGCCTCTCGGCGCCAGAACCTAAATCTGGTGCGTCTACCAGTTCCGCCACATCCGCATAGGTTCGCCGGAGGCTGTAGGCGAGGGCGGCGGTTTCGGCAATCCCGTGCGAGCATGAAAAAGGCCCCGGATCGCTCCGGGGCCTTTCTCATTATTTGGCCTACCGCGCTTCGCGCTGCTTGAGGCCGAAGGACCGACCGGGATCAGTCCTTCTTGTTGTCGACGCCGTGGCCTAAGGCCTCGACCGCCGATTCAAGCGCGGTGTCCTCGGTAATGTCTACGCCCTTGGCCAGCTTCGAGTGGGCGAAGCCGTACAGGCCGTAGATCAGGGCGCCGACCAGGGCGTAGACGCCCAGGATGGTCAGCGGCAGGGGGTTGTCGTTCAGCGCGTGCTGCACCATCGGCACGAAGTTGAACGACGCCAGCGTCAGACAGGCCAGAATGCCCAGAACGGCGGTGACCATGCCGCCCGGAACGCGGAACGGACGCTCCATCTCCGGGTGCTTGATACGCAGGACGATGACCGACAGGCAGACGATGGCGAAGGCCGTCGCAGTGCCCAGCGACACCAGGTCGCCCAGGATCGAGATGGGCAGGAAGGACGCCGCGATGGCGATGACGATGCCCAGCAGGATGGTGCCGATCCACGGAGTGCGGAACTTCGGGTGCACCACGGCAAACGCCTTGGGCAGCAGGCCGTCGCGCGCCATGGTGTAGAAGATACGCGTTTGGCCGTAGCACAGCACCAGCATGACGGAGGACAGGCCGGTGATGGCGCCGATCTTGATCAGGAAGGCGATCATGTTCAGCTTGCCGCCCGGCGCGCCGGCCAGCGGAACGTCGGCCCAGCTGAGCGCCATGCGGTCGATGGCGACGGCGATCGGGGCCGGCGAAGCCAGCTCGAGGTAGGGCACCACGCCGGTCATGACGGCGGCGACGACCATGTAGATCAAGGTGCAGACGAACAAGGCGCCCAGAATGCCGATCGGAACGTCCTTCGACGGGTTCTTGGCCTCGGCGGCGGCGGTCGAAACCGCTTCAAAGCCGACATAGGCGAAGAAGATGATCGAGGCGCCGCGGAAGATGCCGCCCACGCCGAACTGGTCCCAGCTGTCGCCCTGCGGCGGGATGAAGGGGTCCCAGTTGGCCGGGTTGATGTACTGCAGGCCCACGGCGATGAAGGTCAGCAGGACGATGATCTTGATGACGACGATGGCGTTGTTGATGTTCGCCGATTCCGACACGCCCAGCACCAGCAGACCGCACACGGCGGCGATGCCGACAGCCGCCACCAGGTTGAAGGTGCCCGTCAGCGGGAAGCCCGCATCGGCGCCCGAGGCGACGTACTGGATCAGCGGAGTGGCCCACTGGGGCCCTTCTCCGCCGGGATAACTTATTGTCGGGAACAGACTGGCGCTGACCCCGAAGTCGCTCAGGATCGATACGACGTAGCCGGACCAGCCGACCGCGACGGTCGAAGCCGCCACGCCGTACTCCAGCACCAGCAGCCAGCCCATGATCCAGGCGAAGATCTCGCCCAGGGTGCCGTAGGCATAGGTGTAGGCTGAACCCGACACCGGCATGGTCGACGCCAGTTCGGCGTAGCACAGGCCCGCCAGACCGCAGGCGATGCCGGCGATGACGAAGGAGAACATGATGGCCGGGCCGGCATGGGCCGAAGCCACTTGACCCGTCAGCACGAAGATGCCCGCGCCGATGATGGCGCCGATGCCCAGGCTCATCAGATTGAGCGGACCGAGGGTCCGTTTCAGCTCGCTCTTGGCGGCTTCCTTCTGAATCTGGGCGATGGATTTTTTAAGAAATAGCCGGTTTCCGGCAGGCTTTACGCCGTCTGCAGACATGCAGGTGCGCCCCCAACATTTATGCGACGACCCCTCCCGGGTCGCCTTCTTGGCCGGGGACGCTAGCCATCTGAGGGCCTCGGCGCAACGCGGTTTACGAAGGATGACGCGCCGACGACGCTTTCGTGACCCCGGCCGAAGGCGCTACAGCGCGTGTCATGTTGCCGATTCACGCCGTTCTGGAGCCCCTCAAGGTCGCCCTGGCTCAGACCTCTGCGGTCGTGCTGGCCGCGCCGCCGGGCGCGGGCAAGACGACGGTCGTGCCTCTGGCGTTGCTGGATCAGCCGTGGCTGGGCGGCGGCAGGATTCTCGTGCTGGAGCCGCGACGACTGGCCGCGCGCGCCGCCGCCGACCGCATGGCCGCCAGCCTTGGCCAGAAGGCGGGAGGAACCATCGGATACCGCACTCGCCTGCAAAGCCGGATCGGCCCGGACACCCGAATCGAGGTGGTGACCGAGGGCGTCTTCACGCGGATGATCCTGGACGATCCGGGGCTGGAAGGCGTCGGCGCCGTCCTGTTCGACGAATTCCACGAACGCAGTCTGGACGCTGATCTGGGGTTGGCGCTGGCGCGTGACAGCCAAACCGTGCTGCGCGACGATCTGCGCCTGTTGGTCATGTCGGCGACGCTCGACATCGCGGGCGTGTCCAAGCTGTTGGACGGCGCCCCCGTCATCGAGGCCGAAGGGCGGATGTTCCCGGTCGAGACCCGCTATCTGGGCCGCAACCCGGTCGAACGATTCGAGGACGCCATGGCCAAGGCCGTGGTTCAGGCCCTGCATGACGAGACCGGCTCGGTCCTGGCCTTCCTGCCGGGGCAGGGGGAGATTCACCGCACGGTCCAGCGCCTGAAAGAGCGGCTGCGTGATCCGTCGGTCGACGTGGTCGCCCTGTATGGCGCGCTGGACAAGGGCGAGCAGGACCGGGCCATCGAGCCCGCCGCACATGGTCGCCGCAAGGTGGTGTTGGCGACCTCGGTGGCCGAGACCAGCCTGACGATTGGGGGGGTGCGCGTCGTCATCGACGGCGGCCTGTCGCGCGTGCCGCGTTTCGAGCCGTCCAGCGGCCTGACCCGCCTGGCCACCGTCAAGGTTAGCAGATCCTCGGCGGAGCAGCGGCGCGGCCGGGCGGGGCGTGTCGAGCCCGGCGTCTGTTACCGCCTGTGGGACGAGGAGCAGACGCGTGGTCTGGTGGCGCATCAGCGGCCTGAGATTCAGGAGGCGGACCTGACCGCGTTCGCCCTCGATCTGGCGCGCTGGGGGGCGAAGTCGGTGGAAGGGCTGGCCCTGCTGGATCCGCCACCCGCCGGAGCGATGGCCGAGGCGCGCAAGGCGCTCACACGTCTCGGGGCGCTGGATGCCAAGGGCGATCTGACGGCCCATGGTCGACGCCTGACGCGCATCCCCCTGGCGCCGCGACTGGCGCATATGGCGGCCGTCGCCTCGGATCAGGGCGATGCGCTTGGCGGAGCGAGGATCGCCGCGGTGCTCAGCGAGCCGGGCCTTGGCGGAAATGGGGTCGATCTGCACGACCGGCTCAGGGGGCTGGAGCGGGACCGGTCGCCGCGTGGACGCGACGCGATGAAGCTGGCCGAGCGCTGGGCGCGGGCCGCAGGCGCAGGGCGGGACGGCGAGGCCGATGCAGGGCTGCTGCTGGCCGAGGCTTTTCCCGAACGCATCGCGCGCGCCAGGGGCAAGCCGGGCGAGCTGTTGCTGGCCTCGGGGCGCGGGGCCTTCATCGAACCCACGGATCATCTGGCGCGCGAGGCCTGGCTGGCCGTAGCGGAACTGGGCGGCGGCGACACGCGTGATCGCGTCCGCCTGGCGGCGGCGCTGGATGCGTCGACGCTGGAGCGTAACCTGGCGCATCTGATCGAGGTCGAGGATCGGCTGGCGCGCGAGCCGTCAGGCAAGCCTGTGATCCGCCGCATTCGCCGCATCGGCGCCCTTGTGCTGGATGAAAAGGTCGTCGGCGCGCCGGATCGGGCGACGATGACGGCGGCGCTGAAGGCGGAGATCGAGACGGACGGCCTCGGCGTCCTGAACTGGGGCGAACAGGCGAGGGCGCTGCGGGCGCGCCTGGCTTTCCTGCGGGGGCTGGATGAGACTTGGCCTGATGTTTCGGACGAAGGTCTGATGGCGTCGCGCGAGGACTGGCTGTGGCCGCTGCTGGACGGGGCGCGGTCGTTGGCCGACATCAGCGACGGTCGGCTGGCGGAGGCTCTGCGCGGCCTGATCCCCTGGGACCTGCAGCGCAAGCTGGATGATCTGGCGCCCACGCGCCTGACCACGCCGCTGGGCAGCGCAAGCATCGACTATGCCGCCGAGGGCGGGCCGCGCGTCGAAATCCGCGTGCAGGAGCTGTTCGGAGTGAAGGCCCATCCGACCGTCGGCGGCGGGCGTGCGCCCCTGACACTCAGCCTGCTGTCGCCAGCCCGACGGCCGGTTCAGGTGACCAAGGACCTGCCGGGTTTCTGGGCTGGATCGTGGTCGGCGGTGCGGAGCGAGATGCGCGGTCGCTATCCGCGCCACCCATGGCCGGAAGACCCGGCCAATGCGACAGCCACCAGCAGGGCCAAGCCGCGCGGAACCTGATGTCCGCTTGACGCCTGACGGCGGCGCGCCGCAATGATCGTGCGTCAACCGTAAGGATTTCGCGTGACCGACGCCGCTGTTTCACCGCCGTCCGCCTCCAAGCGGCGCGTTCTGTTCGCCAGCCTGATCGGCACGACGATCGAGTTCTACGACTTCTACATCTACGCCACGGCGGCGGTGCTGGTCTTTCCGGATCTGTTCTTCCCCGGCGGCGACCGGATGACGGCCATGCTGGCCTCGTTCGCGACCTTCTCCATCGCCTTCTTCGCCCGGCCGGTCGGCGCTGTCGTCTTCGGCCATTTCGGCGACCGGGTGGGACGCAAGGCGACCTTGGTGGCGGCCCTGATGACCATGGGCCTATCGACCATCGCCATCGGCCTGTTGCCGACCTGGCATTCGGTCGGGGTGGTGGCGCCCCTGTTGCTGGCCCTGTGTCGGTTCGGTCAGGGCTTGGGCCTGGGCGGCGAGTGGGGCGGGGCTGTGCTGCTGGCGACCGAGAACGCTCCGCCGGGCAAGAAGGCCTGGTTCGGCATGTTCCCCCAGTTGGGCGCGCCGATCGGCTTCATCCTGTCGACGCTGTCCTTCATCGTTCTGGGTCAGCTGATGAGCGAGGGCCAGTTCATGGCCTGGGGATGGCGCATCCCCTTCATCGCCAGCGCCCTGCTGGTCATCGTCGGCCTGTGGATGCGGCTGAAGATCACCGAGACGCCCGAGTTCAAGCGCGCCATCGATCGCGCCGAACGGGTCCAGGCGCCCGCCCTGACCCTCGTCGCGCATCACAAGTTCGCCTTGCTGACCGGGACGCTGGCCGGGCTGGCGACCTTCGTCCTCTTCTACCTGATGACCGTCTTCGCCCTGGGGTGGGGCACGACGGCGATGGGCTACACGCGAGAGCAGTTCCTGCCGATCCAGCTTCTGGGCGTCTGCTTCTTCGGCCTGTTCATTCCGCTGGCGGCGCTGGCGGCGGATCGCTGGGGGCAGTGGCGGACGTTGCTGGCGACGACGGTCGCCATCGCCCTGTTCGGCCTGATCCTGGCGCCCCTGTTCGGGAGCGGAGGCATGGTCGGAGTGATCGCCTTCTTCATCATCGGCTTCAGCCTGATGGGCTGCACCTATGGCCCGCTGGGCGCGGCGCTGGCGCGGCCGTTTCCGACGGCGGTGCGATACACCGGCGCGTCCATGACCTTCAATCTGGCGGGCATCCTCGGCGCCTCGTTGGCGCCCTACGCCGCGACCTGGCTGGCGGGCCATTACGGGCTTCAGGCGGTCGGCGCCTATCTGACGGTCGCGGCCCTGCTGACGGCCCTGGCCCTCATCGGCATGGGCCGCATCAGGACCGAGGGCGAGGCCTAGAGGCTGGAGCCGTAGGCAGCGTCGGTCACCGCATAGACCATGATCCCGGTGGCGACGGCCAGGTTCAGGCTGTCGGCGCGGCCGCGCATGGGGATCTTGACGTTCAGGTCGCAGGCGGCGGCCAGGTCGTCGGTCAGGCCCGCCTGCTCGTTGCCCATCAGGATCAGCGCCGGATGGCGAACCGGGCTGTCGCGATAGCCGTGGGTGGCGTCCAGACGGGTGCCGATCACGCTGCCAGGCCATGAGGCGCGCCACGCCAGGAATTCCTCGCGCGTCGCCTTGCTGATGGCGACGGCGAAGACCGAGCCCATGGTGGCCCGCACCGCCTCGACCGAGAAGGGATCGACGCAGTCGCCGATCAGGATGACCCCGCCGCAGCCGGCCGAGTCCGCCGTGCGGATGATGGTGCCCAGATTGCCCGGATCGCGCACCTGCTCCAGCGCCACCCAGCAGGGCTTGGCGTCAGGTCGGATGGCGTCCAGCGGCGTATAGACCTGATCGAATACGCCCAGCACCGTCTGCGGATTGTCGCGACGGCTGATCTTTTCGAGGATGGCGTGGGTGACGACGATGATCTGGCCGCCGGCCTTCGTCGTCTCGGCCTTGGCGCGGTCCAGCAGGGGATGCGGCCGGGCGTCCTGGCCGATCAGCAGCATGACTGGGGCGCGGCCCTGATCCAGCGCCTCGCCGATGAATTTCAGCCCCTCGGCCAGGAAGCGGCCGGTCGCCTCGCGCTCCTTGCGCATGTGCAGGGCGCGGACGGCCTTGATAGTGTCGTTGGTCAGGGAGGTGATGAGACGTTCGGACATCAGGCGCTCCATCTGGCGAAGAAGCTGAGGCCGATCGCGCGTGCGTACTGCCCGTCCTCTGACAGCGCCAATTCGCCCCAGTCGATGCGGCCGCCGCGATCCTGCGTCGCCTCGGCCATCATATGCGCCAGCGACAGGCCGGAAATCCGCGCCGCATAGGCGTTCAGCAGCAGGAAGGAGGCGTCGTCGGACAGCAGGGCGGCGCAGTCCTTGAGCAGGTCCGGCATATCCTCGAACAGGCGCCAGACCTCGCCATTGGCGCCGCGCCCGTACTTCGGCGGGTCGAGGATGATGCCGTCATACTGGCTGCCGCGCCGCACTTCGCGAGCCACGAATTTGCGGGCGTCCTCGACGATCCAGCGGATGGGACGATCAGCCAGACCTGACAACTCAGCGTTTTCGCGGGCGTAGGTCACGGACTTCTTCGAGGCGTCGACGTGGGTGACGTGCGCGCCTGCCGCCGAACAGGCCAGGCTGGCGACACCGGTATAGCCGAACAGGTTCAGGATTTTCGGCTGCTTCAAGGTGCGGACGCGGGCGTCCAGCCATTCCCAGTTGGCCGCCTGTTCTGGGAAGAAGGCCAGGTGCCTGAACGGGGTGAACCGGCCCATGAACCGCACGTCCCGCCATTTCAACGGGAAGGCGTCGATCGGGCCATGGGCGTCGAAGCGCCAGCGGCCGGAGTCCTCTTCCTCCTGCTGCGGATCGAACATGGCGTTGGCGCACCCGAAGGCGGCTTCGTCATGGGCCTTCCAGAAGCATTGCGGCTCGGGGCGCACCACGGTGTAGCGGCCGTAGCGCTCCAGCTTGCGGCCATCGCCGCTGTCCAGAAGGGCGTAGTCCGACCACCCGCGCGTGACGAGGGTTTCGGGCGTGGGGGAAAGAACCGGAGCCATGGGCGCTGATTAGGCGCTCAGGCGGCCGCTCGTCCAGCGTCTGCGCCGTCGATCGCGCTTATCTCTGGATCGGGCTCCGCATGATGGGGCGTCTTGTCCCAGTGATGAGGTTCCAAGATCAGCCGGATGACGGCATGGGCGAAGGCCAGGCTGAGCAGGCACCAATAGGCGAGGGAGGCCGCCATATCGCCCAGGCCATAGGCGCCGCCCGCCTGTCGCGCTCCTCGATGCTTCAAAAGCCATGCGGCGACGATGCCCGACACAAGGACGACGCTGCCTTGCGGCGAGAAATGAGGCAAGCCTCCTGCTACGAGGGCGGTCAGGGCCACGCAGAACACCCAGGCGGCGCAGACGGCGTGGATGGCGGCGGACGCAACCCCGGCGCCAACCGTCGCGGCCAGCGCGGTCCAGCCTCTCCAGCCCATCCCTTCCGCATAACGCGTATGGACGGCCAGGGTCTGCAGATAGCCCTTCAGCCAACGCGTGCGTTGCGGAAGCCAGAGACGCAGGGGGCCTGGCGGAGGCTCGTAGGTCGGCCTCTCGATGACTCCCAGCCGATAGCCGGCGCGCCAGATTCGAAAGCCCAGGTCCGCGTCCTCGGTGACGTTCCAGGCGTCCCAACCTCCCAGTGCTCGCAGCACCGGGACGCGGAAATGGTTGCTGGTGCCGCCTAGTGGAAAGGGCAGGCCGAGGCGGCTCATGGCCGGCAGGGTGACTTCGAACAGGGCGGCGTATTCGGCCGCGAACTGTCGGTCGAGGAAGGGGCTGGCGCTGCCCTTGCCCCGGCGTCGAATGCGAAGCGGCGCCTGAAGGCAAGCCAGGCCTTCTCCCTCTTGGCTGAACCGCGCCGCCGCCTCACGCAGTTGGAACGGATCCGGATCATCCTCAGCGTCATAGATGGTGATGAGGTCGCCGGTGCAGCGGGACAGGGCGTGGTTCAGCGCGCGAGGCTTGGTCTTCGGCGCGCCCGGTGGCACGATCAGAACCCGAAGCCAGTCGGGACGGGCCAGATCCTGCGCCGCCCTGATCGTCTCGACGTCGTCGGCCTCGAGCGCCAGATAGCCCTCAAGCCGGTCGCTGGGATAGTCGATCTCGGAAAGCCGCTCGATCAACTGCGGCAGGATGGCGGTCTCCTGATACAGGGCGGCCACAACGGTGTAGCGCGGCCATTGATCCGGCGGTTGGGGCGATGCCTCAGGCTGCCTCCAACCCCGGCTGGTCCAGAGCAGGAAGAGTCTCCAGGCGGCCAGGCTCATGAAGCCGATCTGCAGGCCCAGCAACACGGCCGAACCGGATACCGGCGCGAGGGCGGCGGCGACCAGACCGCTGGCGAGGAACAAGGCCAAGCTCGCGGCCTGACCAAGCGTCAGCGTGATGCGCGCGGACCTTAGAGCATCGCCGTCCGCTGGAACGATCGTTCCCCTTCGCATTCTCGCCCTCCCTGATAGATATCAAGGTTATATTGACAAGACTGTAAAGTGAAATATTTGGCCTGAACGGGCATTTGCGGCTATCACGGCCCTCTCACAGGAGTTCCAGGTTGGGGAGCACTCAAGTGTCGGTCGCACCTGCCGCATCGTCGCGTTCGACCCGCAAGCCCAAGGGCGAAGGGCACGAGCGCCGCGCGGAAATTCTGGCGGCGGCGGAGGGCATTTTCGTCGAGCAGGGCTATGAGGGCGCCACTATCCGCAAGATCGCGGATGAAGTGGGGCTGTCGTCGACCGCCCTCTACATGCACTTCGCGGACAAGGGCGAGATTCTCAATGAGATCTGCCGCAACGCCTTCGACACCCTGGCCGAGGAGCACCGTCGAACCCTGGCGGAAGACGCCCCGCCGCTGGCTCGGTTGCGTCGGATCATCGAGAACTACATGGCGTTCGGTTTCGCCAATCCCAACGCCTATCGCCTCGCCTACCTGACACCGCCGGTGCAGACGCGCCACGGCGCCGAGACCGTGGCTCAGCAGAGCGGCGCGGAGCTGTTCAGGGCTTTCGTCAGCGTGGTGGAAGAGGCGGTCGATCAGGGCGCGTTGCGAGGCGAGCCGCGCACTCTGGCGCAAGTCATCTGGGCCAGCGCCCATGGCCTGGTCTCCATCATGACGACCAAGCCTTACTTCGACTGGGCGGACCGCGAGACGCTGGTTCGCACGCAGATGGACGCCCTGTTCGCGGGACTGACCGCCTCGTGAGGTCCATGATCGGGGCGGTCGCCCTGGCCTTGGCGATTTCCGGCTTCGGCGGTGACGAGGCGATCGCCGCTCCCCTGCGCGTCATGGCTCTGGACCAATGCGCCGATCAGTTCGTCCTTGCCTTGGCCCCGGATGCGGAACTGGGCCTGTCGCCCAGGGCTGACGACCCGGACTCCTGGCTGCGCGCAAAGGCCGAAGGACATCGGCGGGTCCGCCCGACCTTGGAGGCTGCTGTCGGGTTCCGACCGGACGTGGCGGTGCGCTACTGGGGCGGAGATCCGCGCCTGCTCGCGACCTTGAAGCGGGATGGGGTTCGCACGGTGACGATCACCGACGCTGCGGACATGGATGGGGTTCGCGCCAACATCCGCGCCGTGGCCGAGGCCGTGAGCGCCGTCGAACGCGGCGAGGCCCTGATCGCGCGTATGGACTCTCGACTGGCGAAGGCGGAAGGGACCGGGCGGGGGCGGAAGGCCGTCTATGTCACTGCAGGCGGGTTCACGACCGGGCCAGGCTCCCTGATGGACGCCGTTCTGCGCGCCGCAGGGTTTCGCAACGGCGTTGAGCGGCCCGGCTATCAGCCGTTGAGGCTGGAGGGGGTGTTGCTGACGCCGCCCGCCCTGTTCGTGAAGGGATTCTTCGATCTGGCGCGCTCCGACTGGCGCGGGGCGGGGCGGCATCCGATGATGCGTCGCGCCATGCAAGGACGGACGGCGGCGGAGCTGCCTGGCGCGGTGCTGACGTGTCCCGCCTGGTTCGCAGCGGACGCCGCCGCCCAGCTGGCCGAACAAGCCTCATGAGCAGGGTCTGGGTGTTGAACCTCGTTCTGGCGGGCGCGATCGTGCTGGCCGTCGCGCTGGCTGTGACGCTGGGCGAGACCCGGTTCAGCGCCACTGACTACGCCGAAGCCTTGAGCCATCCCGCTTCCGGGCCCGGCGAGGTGCTGTGGCTGGTGCGGGCTCCGCGCGCCATCGCTGCTCTCTTCGTGGGAGCCGCCTTGGGGCTGGCCGGCGCGGTGATGCAGGGCCTGTTGCGCAATCCCCTGGCTGAGCCTGGCGTGCTGGGCGTATCGGCCGCCTCGGCCCTGGCTGCGGCGACGGCCATCGTTCTGGGGTTGGCGGCGGTTCCCGGCGCGGTCGAGGTTTCGGCGCTGTTCGGCGCTGCTGTGGCCGGCGGGCTGCTGATCGCCCTGGCTGCGCGGGTGCGGACGCCCGAGGCGCTGATCCTGTTCGGCGTGGCCTTGTCCAGTTTCGCCGGCGCGCTGACCGCTCTGATCTTCAACCTTTCGCCGTCGCCCATCGCCTCGGCCGAGGTGATGAACTGGCTGCTGGGGTCGGTCGAGAACCGCAGCTGGATCGACGTCGCCTGGGTCGCGCCGGCCGTCCTGATCGCCGCCCTGCTGGCGCGAAGCGCGTCGCCCGGCCTGCGGATGCTGACGCTGGGCGAAGAGGCGTCGAGGGCGTCCGGCCTGTCGATGGGTCGGATGCGGATCCTGGCGCTGGCGGCGGCGGCCCTGGCGGCGGGTGCAGCGGTGGCGGTGGCGGGCGTCATCGGCTTCGTCGGCCTGGCGGCGCCGCATCTGGTGCGTGCGGCGGTGCGCGGCGATCCGGGCAGGCTGCTCCCGCCCTCGGCGCTGGCGGGCGGCCTGATGCTGGTGATCGCCGATCTGGCGGCGCGGATGCTACCCACGGATCAGGAGTTGAAGCTCGGCGTCTTCACCGCCCTGGTCGGCGCGCCCCTGTTCGCCCTGATCGCCTGGCGCGCCGCGCGGGAGTGGCGGCTGTGACGGCGGTGCTGCTGGAGCTTGCGAACGCGCACGCCCGTGTGGGCGGCGCGGAAGTGCTGAAGGGCGCTTCCCTGTCCGTGCGGCCGGGCGAGGTCGTCGCCCTGTGCGGGCCGAACGGTGCGGGCAAGTCGACGGCGGTGCGCGCCGCATTGGGGCTGGTCCGACTGACGCAGGGCGCCGCGCGTCTGGGCGGCGACGAGGCGCGACGGCTGTCCGAGCGTCAGCGGGGCGAGCGCGCGGCCTATCTGCCGCAGGACCGTTCCATCGCCTGGAATCTTCCGGCGGTCGAGCTGGCGGCGCTGGGTGCGCCGTTCCTGGCGGGCGCCGCCGCCCTGGGCCGGGCTCGCGCCGCGCTGGACGAGTTGGGCGTCGGCCATCTGGCGGATCGCGGCGTGGCCGAGATGTCGGGCGGTGAGCGGGCGCGCGTCCTGCTGGCCCGCGCCTTGACGGCTCCAGCGCCCTTGCTGGCGGCGGACGAGCCGATCGGGGGGCTGGACCCCGACGCCCAGCTTCTGGTGCTGGAGCGGCTGCGGGCCCGGGCCGATGCTGGACGCGGGATACTGGTCAGCCTGCACGATCTGACCCTGGCGGCCCGTTTCGCCGACCGGGTGGTGGTGCTGGATCAGGGGCGCACGGCGGCTGAAGGCGCGCCGACCGAGGCCCTGTCGCCGCGCATTCTGAAGACCGTTTTCAACCTCGACGCCGTTTGGCTGGAGGCGTTGGACGGGCCGATTCTAGCGGCCCGCCGCCTGTAGTCAGGGTTGATAGGGCCGCGGGCCTGCGTTCGGCGGCGTGCCGCGCGCCAGATCCGCCGACGGGGTCAGGGGAGCCGAGCCGCCGTTCAGCCGAGCGCGATAGACCTGCATGTTCTCCATCACCCGCATCATGTAGTTGCGCGTCTCGGTGAAGGGCGCGCACTCGATGAAGTCGATGGGATCGACCTGGGCCTGACGCGGATCGCCGCAGCGGGCGGTCCATTGCGGCGGACGCGCCGGTCCGGCGTTGTAGCCGACGGCGGCCAGCAAGGGCGATCCGCCGAAATTGTTCATCAGCTCGCCCAGATGATAGCTGCCCAGAGTCATGTTGATCTCGGGGTCCCACAGTTGTTCGGCGCTGAATGCGCGGCCCATGCGGCGCGCCACACCCTGCGCCGTGGCTGGCAGAAGCTGCATCATCCCCCGCGCATCGGCGCCCGAACGAACCAGAGGGTCGAAGCTGGATTCCTGACGGGTGATGGCCAGGGCGAACTCATTGGGGGCCATGCCCGGAACCTGCTGCGGAAGGCGGATCGGATACATCCGCTCCGGCATGACGAAGCCGCGCTGGCTGGCCGCGCGGCCGACCATCATTGATCCGAACTGATCGCCATAGCCCTGCATCAGGTCGAACAACTGCGACAGATCGTAGGGCGAGGGCAGGGTGTCATCCAGGTGGTAGGCGAAGACCCGCATCAGGTTCTTCTCGCCGATCTGGCCCAGGATGCGGGTCGCCCGCACCACCTCATTGCCCTCGAAGCGATTGACGTCCTCGGGCGAGGGCGTGGGCTCGCCAGGCAGGGTCAGGGTAGTCGCGCCGGCTTTTTCCGCGGCGAGCTGGCCGTAGAAGGTCTGCCAGTGCGCGGCGCCCGCCTGATACCAATTCTGGGCGCCCTGTCGGTCGCCGCGCGCTTCCGCCGCACGACCCAGCCAGTAGAGGGCGCGCCCCTGGGTGATCGGGGTCGAGGAGGCATTGCGCAGCGCCTCGAAATGTTGGGCGGCTGTCGCCGGGTCGTTCAGCTTGGTGAGAGCCACCCAGCCGGCGAAGAATTCGGCGTCGACCTTGCGTTCGCCCGAAGGGAAGCCGTGGCCGTTCATCGCGGCGTAGGCGGCGCGAGCGTTCCCCTGTTGCAGCGCGTCGAGGAAATAGTTGCGGCGTTCGCTCCACAGGGTGTTCTGGCCGTCCGCGTGCGAGGGGGCGGCGGGCAGGGCGGACAGGAGCGGGAAGGCCTCGGATTGACGACCTGCGGAGCGCAGCAGGCGCACCCGCTCCAGCACCACGGCCGGGTCGTTGGCCTGAGCGGGCGACAGGCCGGCGACGATGGCGTCCGGGGCGTAGGCCGTTCGAAGCGACATCACGGCGTTGGCGACGGCCTGGCGGTCGGCCGGAACCAGGGCGACCATGGCGCGCGTCGCCGGGCCGTGCGGTCCCAGCAGCAGCATGTCCAGCCGCGCCACATGGTCGTCGCTGGTCAGCCCGCCGCTCCAGCGCGAATAGATCCGGCTTTGCTGGGCTTCCTCAAAACTCTGGGTGCGCCACCAGTCGCGAATCAGGGCCTGGGCCTCATGGCGGCGGCCCGTCTGCTCCAGCGCGCCGGCCAGGGCGATGGCGCCCTGGGCCGTGGTGGGGGCGGTTCCGTTGAAGAAGGCCAGGACGGCGTCCGGCGACTGGCCCGCCATGTCCAGAGCGCGCTCGCCCGCCGCTCGACGAGAATCGCCGCGGGGCCAGCTCGCCAGATCGGTCTGAGCCAGCGCCAGGTCGCTGTAGGACATCTGCTTGTCCGAGGTGTCCACCAGGGCCCATTCGACCAGCTTGCGTGCGGTCGGATCGGAAATGCGGGCCATGATGGACTGGGTTCCGACGACGTCGCGCGCCCGCGCGGCCGTCAGGCCCTGCTGCACCAGGGCGGCGTCCTGGCTGTTGATGATTCCGCCCTGACTGGCGGAGTAGGGGACCGGCGCGCTGTTCAGCACATCCTGAGCCGGTGGAGTCAGTATCGCCAGGGCGGCGGCCACGGTCGTCGCGATCATCAGATATCTGATCCTCATTCATCTTTGGTTGCGGCCAAGCGGCGGGCAACCTACCCTTTGCCGATTAGTGACGGGCGGACCGCCGCCCATTCTCCGCGCAGGTATGTTGTTCCCATGACCGCCCCCTTGTTCAAGGGCGTGATCACCGCCCTGATCACACCTCTTCGTGACGGAAACGTGGACGAGGCCGCTTTCAGGCGTCTGTTGGAACGCCAGATCGCCGCCGGGGTTCACGGCGTCGTGCCGATGGGCACCACGGGCGAAAGCGCGACCTTGCACCTGGACGAGCACAAGCGCGTGGTTGAACAGTGCGCGGAGATCGCCGCCGGGCGCATCCGCGTCATCGCCGGCGCCGGTTCTTCAGCGACGGACAAGGCGATCGAACTGACCCGTTTCGCCAAGACGGTCGGCGCCGACGGCGCCCTGGTGGTCACGCCCTATTACAACCGCCCCTCGCAGGCCGGGATGCAGGCCCATTTCGAGGCCGTGGCCGATGCGGTGCAACTGCCGATTCTGCTCTACAACGTGCCCGGTCGTACCGGCGTGGACCTGTCGAACGAAACCGTTGCGGCCCTGGCGGCGCATCCGAACATCGTCGGCATCAAGGATGCGAGCGCGGATGTGGCGCGGGCCAGTTGGATGCGAGCGAATATCCACGGCCCCTTCGACCTGATTTCGGGGGATGACTCCAGCTATCTGGGCTATGCCGCCCACGGAGGCGTCGGGGTGATCTCGGTGACCTCGAATGTCGCGCCGGAGGCCATGGTCGCCCTGTATGATGCGATTCAGGCCGGCGACTTCGCCGTCGCCCGATCCTGGCAGGAGCGCCTGATCGGCCTGCATAAGGCGCTGTTCCTCGACAACTCCCCGTCGCCGGCCAAATACGCCCTCGCCAGGCTGGGGCTATGCGAGGAAGAGGTCCGGCTGCCGCTGTCGCTGACGGCCGACGCCGTGAAGCCAGCCATCGACAAGGCGCTGACCGAGGCCGGGGTCGCCTGATGGCCGCTGACGCGCCCAAGCAAAAGACGATCGCCGAAAATCGGCGCGCACGCTTCGACTACTTCCTCGAGGACTACATCGAGGCCGGAATCCAGTTGTTGGGCACCGAGATCAAGGCCCTGCGCGACGGGCGGGCGAACATCGCCGAAAGCTATGTCTCGCCGGAGGGGCGTGAGATGGTGCTGATCAACGCCGATATCCCGCCCTACAAGATGGCGAACCGCTTCAACCATGAGCCGCGCCGCCACCGGAAGCTGCTGCTGCACCGCAAGCAGATCGACAAACTGATCGGCGCCGTCCAGCGGGACGGCCGCACCATCGTTCCGGTGCGCCTGTATCTGAACGAGGCGGGTAAGGCGAAGCTGGAAATCGCCCTGGCCAAGGGCAAGAAGCTGCACGACAAACGCGAGGTTTCGGCCGAACGGGACTGGCAGCGAGACAAGGCGCGCCTGCTGCGCGACAAGGGATAAGTGCGGTTCCGCTTTGCGCGCCGCGCGACGCGCGATAAACGAGCGATGATGGGGTGCGTCTTGCGGAGTTCACGGTGAAGATAGCCGAACGCTGGTTCGTCATGGCGGGCGTGGCCCTGCTGGGCGCCATCGCCGTGGCTGGGGTGGTGGTGGCGATCTACGCCGCCTGGGTCCTGCACGACATGCCCGACGCGTCCGAGCTGGCGGACTATCGCCCGGCGACGGCGACGCGCGTCTACGCCGGCGACGGCACCCTGATCGGCGAGTTCTCGGATCAGCGCCGGATTTACGTCACCTATGACCAGGTGCCGCAGACGGTCGTTCACGCCTTCCTGGCGGCCGAAGACCAGAACTTCTTCAGCCACGGCGGCATCGACGTGTCCGGCATCGGCCGGGCCATGTTCAAGAACGTCTTCAACGTGCTGTCCGGTCGTCGCCTGGAAGGCGGCTCGACCATCACCCAGCAGGTGGCCAAGAACGTCCTGCTGACCAGCGAGACCAGTCTGAACCGCAAGCTCAAGGAAGCCGTCCTCTCCAGCCGTCTGGAAGCGACGCTGAGCAAGGAGCAGATCCTCGAGCTGTATCTGAACGAGATCTACCTGGGCTATCGCTCCTACGGCGTGGCCTCGGCGGCCTACAACTATTTCGGCAAGTCGCTGGATCAGCTGACGCCGGACGAGGCGGCCTTCCTGGCGGCCCTGCCCAAGGGGCCGACCAACTATCACCCCAAACGCTACCCTGAGGCCGCGCTGGGGCGGCGGAACTGGGTGCTGGGCGAAATGGCCGACAACAAGTGGCTGACGGACGCGCAGTTGCAGACCGCGCTGGCGCGCCCCTTGAACACCCGTTCGGCGCCGCGCCGCGCGGAATACGCCGACGCGGACTTCTTCGTGGAGGAGGCGCGTCGTCGCGCCATCGCCCTGTTCGGTCAGGAAGAGGTCAATCGCGGCGGCTACTACCTGCGCACCACCTTGGACCCGCAGCTGCAGTCGGCGGCGCGCGACGCCCTGATGCGCGGCCTTGAAGACTACGACCGTCGCCACGGCTGGCGCGGCGCCTGGGGCACGACCGATTTCGCCGACGGCTGGCAGGCCGAAGCCCAGAAGCGCACGACCCCGCCCGAGCGCCGTTCGTGGCAGGCCGCCGCCGTCGAGAACGTCAGCGGAAGCACGGTTCGGGTCCGCATGGCCAGGGACGATCAGACCGGCGCGCTGCGCGCCGCCGACGTAGCCTGGTCCAACGCTGGACGCCGTCCCCTGAAACGCGGCGATCTGATCTTCGTCGAGCGCCAGGGCGGACAGTTCGCCCTGAAACAGGTTCCCGCAGTCAACGGCTCTCTGGTCGCCATCGAGCCGCAGTCGGGTCGCGTCCTGGCGATGGTCGGCGGCTATTCCTACGCCCTGTCTAGTTTCAACCGTGCGACGCAGGCGCGTCGTCAGCCGGGTTCGGCCTACAAGCCCTTCGTCTATGCGGCGGCGCTGGAAGGCGACTTCACTCCGGCCTCCATCGTGCTGGATGCGCCCATCAGCTTCCCCGGCGGCCCCGGCGGCCGCGCCTGGACGCCCCAGAACTACAGCCGCCAGTTCTATGGCCCGCAGACTCTGCGGCGCGGGTTGGAGCTGTCGCGTAACGTCATGACCGTGCGCCTGGCCCAGGCGGTCGGCATGAAGAACGTCGTCGACCTGTCCAAGAAGATGGGCGTGGTCGATGACATGTCGCCGAACCTGGCCATGTCGCTGGGCGCGGGCGAGACCACCCCCTATCGCATCACTGCGGCCTATGCCGCCTTCGTCAACGGCGGCCGGCGGATCGATCCCTATCTGATCGAACTGGCTCAGGATCGGAACGGCCAGACCATCCATCGCGCCGATCGACGCCAATGCCGCGACTGCGGCCGTGGCTTCAGCGGCCAGGAGTCGCCGCGCCTGCAGGATCGTGGAACCCAGGTGATCGACCCGATCACCGCCTATCAGATCACCTCGATGCTGGAGGGCGTGATTCAGCGCGGCACCGGCGCCAGGGCGCGTAGCCTCGGCCCCTGGGTCGGCGGCAAGACCGGCACGACCAATGAATACCGTTCCGCCTGGTTCGTCGGCTTTTCGGCGGACATCGTGGTCGGGGTCTTCGTCGGGTTTGACGACAACCGCTCTTTGGGCGGCGGCGAAGCCGGTGCCTCGACCGCCGTGCCGATCTTCATCGACTTCATGGAAGACGCCTTGAAGGAGCGCCCGGCGCGGCCCTTTGTGAAGCCGAAGAACGCCATCTTCCGCACCGTGAACGGCATTGAGGAAGCCTTCCGTCCGGGCACCGAACGCCAGTTGCGCGAAGAAGCGCCGCGCCCGGTCCAGCCGGAGGGGCCGCAGAACTATTACGACGTCATCCGTCGTGAGCAGGAAGCCAGGTCCCAGGCTCCGGCGCCGGTCGCGCCGCCGCCCGTGGCTCCGCCGCCGCCCAAAAAGCAGCCGGCCGAGGACTTGAGCGACCTCTACTGACGCTCTAGTTACACCCCTCTTCGGCGCGCCGGATGCCCTGGCGCGCCCTTTCACCCCCGTATCGCTGGAGATTGCGATGAGACCGGATGTCGAGGCCATGAAGGCCGACATCGAGCAGAGCGTCGCTCTGCTCAGGAGGCGACTTTGACTGGGATGTCGCTCTAAGAAAGCTCGATGAGTTGAACGCGCGGGTCGAGGATCCGACGCTGTGGGACAATCCCGAACAGGCCCAGGCCGTCAGCCGTGAACGCTCGCGCCTTGAAGCCCAGGTCAGCGCCGTCAAGGACATGGAGCAGGGTCTCGAAGACGGGATCATGCTGGCCGACATGGCGGACGAAGAGGGCGACGAAGCCACTCTCAACGAAGCCCGTGAACAGCTGAAGGCGATCAAGGACCGCGCCGCGCGCGCCGAGCTGGAAGCCCTGCTGTCCGGCGAGGCCGACGGCAATGACGCCTATCTGGAGGTCAACTCGGGCGCCGGCGGCACGGAGTCGAACGACTGGGCCGGAATGCTGCTGCGCATGTACAGCCGCTGGGCGCGCTCGCACGGCTATGAGGTCGAGCTCCAGGAAGAGGAATCCGGCGAACAGGCGGGCATCAAGTCGGCGACCCTGCTGGTCTCCGGCCCCAACGCCTATGGCTGGCTGAAGTCGGAATCGGGCGTTCACCGTCTGGTCCGCATCAGCCCCTATGACGCGGCGGCCAAGCGGCACACCTCCTTCGCTTCGGTCGGGGTGTCGCCGGTCGTCGACGACAGCATCGAGATCGACATCAACCCTTCGGACGTCCGCACGGACACCTATCGCGCGTCCGGCGCAGGCGGCCAGCACGTCAACAAGACGGACTCGGCCGTGCGCCTGACCCACATTCCGACCAATACCGTGGTGGCTTGTCAGGCGGGCCGCTCGCAGCACCAGAACCGCGATCAGGCGTGGAAGATGCTGCGCGCGCGTCTGTATGAGCTGGAACTTCAGAAGCGTGAGGCTGCGGCGCAGGCTCTGGCCGACGCCAAGACCGACATCGGCTGGGGTCACCAGATCCGATCCTACGTCCTGCAGCCGTATCAGATGGTGAAGGACCTTCGGACAGAGGTCGAAACCTCCGACACCCAGGGGGTTCTGGACGGCGATCTGGATCCGTTCATGGGCGCCGCCCTGGCGGCCCGCGTGGGCGAGACCCGCGAGGGCTGATCGACCTCGCTCGATCGATACCAAAAAAGGGCGGCCTTTGCGGGCCGCCCTTTCTCGTTATCCGTGTCCGCGCCGATCAGGCGGCGGGCTTGGCCTCGACCTTGGCGTCCGTCTTGGCGGGCGCAGGCTTTTCGGCGGGGGCAGGGGATTCGAGCATGTTGGCGCCCGGCGTGTCCCGCTTGGCCTGGGTGCAGCGGCCCTGGAACCAGGCTCCCTGTTCGATCGACAACTGCTCCTGGGTGATGTCGCCCTCGACGCGAGAGGTGGCGAACAGCTTGACCTGCTTGGCGACGATGGCGCCAGAAACGCGGCCGCGCACCTCCAGGATGTCGGCGTGGACCGTGCCTTCAACGGCGCCGCCTTCACCGATCACCACGCGCACCACGCGGATGTCGCCCTTCAGGGAGCCGTCGACCTGAAGTTCGCCCGCGCCGGAGATATTGCCTTCATACTTCACGCCCGCCGACAGAGTCGAAAGGCTGGATGAGCGGACGGCGGCCGGTCGCGCCGGTTCAGGTGCTCGAGCAGGCGTGGCGGCGGCGGCGGGCGCCGGGGTCGGAGCGGCGGGCTCCGGCGGCTTCGGAATGCCCAGCCCGCTCGAAGGGTTGCTGTCGAGGGGTTTGTTCTTGTTGAACATCTTTACTCTCCGCGTCACGCCGGGACGACCGGCGTTTGGTCAATGTCAGCCCCTGAGGATACAATCCCTGACAATACTTAGGGGGGGCTGAGACGGAGAGGTCAAGCGGGGCCTTCCGAACCCCGCTCGCCGATCAGAGCGTTTCGACGGCGGCCAGCACCTCTTCGGCGTGCCCCTTCACCTTGACGTTCCGCCAGGCGCGACGAACCACGCCCTGACCGTCGATCAGGAAGGTGGCGCGCTCAATGCCCATATATTCGCGGCCATAGAGCTTCTTTAGCACCCACACGCCCCAGGCCTCGGTGACCGCGCCGTCTCCGTCCGAGCCGAGCACGACCTTGAGGTCATGCTTGGCCTTGAAGCGGTCCAGCTTCTTCACCGTGTCGCGCGACACGCCGATCACCACGGCGTTAGCTGCCGTGAACCGGTCGATCAGGACTGAGAAGTCCTGTCCCTCGGTCGTGCAGCCGGGCGTGTCGGCCTTGGGATAGAAGTAGAGGACGACGTTCTTGCCCTTCAGGTCGGCCAGGGACAGGCGGCCGTCACCATCGGTCGCCAGGTCGAAGGCGGGGGCGGGGGTGTTTTCGGTGATGTCGACCATCAATCTCTCCGTTCATCCCGGCGGACGCCGGGACCCAGTAAGAGCCCCGGCCGCGCCGATTGAAAGCAGCAAGACGTTCTCGCCGCGCTTGAAGCCAAAGCACTGGGTCCCGGCGTCCGCCGGGATGAGCGGGTTAAACGGGCCGCACCAGCACGATCTTCTTCTTGCCGGCGCCGAGCTTGAGCACGCCGTCGGCGTTGAGGTCGGCCTCTTCGATCAGGCGGGCGCCGTCGTTAACCACCTCGTCGTTCAGGCGAAGGCCGCCGCCCTGGGCCAGACGACGCGCTTCGCCGTTGGAGCCGCTGAGGCCAGCCTTGGTCGTGACGGCGGCGATCATGGCGCCGATGACCTCGTCGCGCGGCAGTTCGACGGTCGGCAGGTCGGCGGACAGCTGGCCCTTTTCGAAGGCGGCCTCGGCGGCGGCGCGGGCGGCCTGTGCGGCCTCGACGCCGTGCAGCATGGAGGTGGTGGCGTCGGCCAGCGCCTTCTTGGCGTCATTGATCTCGGCGCCTTGGAGCGCCTCATAGCGTTCGATCTGATCCAGCGGCAGGTCGGTGAACAGGCGCATGAAGCGGCCCACGTCGCCGTCCTCAGTGTTGCGCCAGTATTGCCAGTAGTCGAAAGGCGACAGGGCGTCGGCGTTCAGCCATACGGCGCCGCCGACCGTCTTGCCCATCTTCTGGCCAGAAGCGGTGGACAGCAGCGGCGTGGTCAGGCCGAAGGCGGCCTTGTGATCCACCTTGCGGGTCAGTTCGACGCCGTTGATGATGTTGCCCCACTGGTCCGACCCGCCCATCTGCAGCGAACAGCCGTAGCGGCGGTTCAGCTCCAGGAAGTCGGTCGCCTGCATCAGCATGTAGTTGAACTCGAGGAAGGTCAGCGGCTGCTCGCGATCCAGGCGCAGCTTGACCGAGTCGAAGCTCAGCATCCGGTTGATGGTGAAATGCGTGCCGTAGTCGCGCAGGAACTGCAGGTAGCCCAGCTGCGAAAGCCACTCGTCGTTGTCGAGCATGACGGCGTCGGTCGGGCCGTCGCCGAAGGTCAGGAACTTTTCGAACACGCCTTTGATGCCGGCGATGTTCTCGGCGATTTTTTCCTCGGTCAGCAGGGGGCGCTGGGTGTCCTTGAACGAAGGGTCGCCGACCTTGGTCGTGCCGCCGCCCATCAGGACGATCGGCTTGTGTCCGGCCTGCTGAAGACGACGCAGGAGCATGATCTGGATCAGGTGGCCGACGTGCAGCGACGGCGCCGTCGCGTCGAAACCGATATAGCCCGTGACCACGCCGGCCGCCGCCGCCTCGTCCAGTTCCACCGGGTGGGTGATCTGGTGGATATAGCCGCGCGCCTTCATCAGGCGCAGGAAGTCCGACTTGAAGGCGGTTTCGGAAACGGTTTGGGTCGTGGGCTCGGTCATGGTCGGGTCCGTAGCATCAGAACCGGCGGCCGTCTTCCGAGGAATATTGCCGCCGAGGGAAGGGCGGCAAGGATCGCGGCCGCTCTCTAGTAGAGGCCGTAGTAATAGGCGGCGAAAAGGGCCGGTTGCGCGATCATGGGCGCTAGCTACGTCGCCCCTGACGTGGCAGTCAAGCCGCCATGACGACCTCCCCGAAAAACACCCTGCGCGTGCTCGGCTTCATGACCGGCACCTCGCTCGACGCCGTGGACATGGCGGTGATCGAGACGGACGGCCACGACATCCTGTCCTTCGGCCCCGCCGGAGAGATGAAGCTGGACGGCGAAACCCGCGCCATCATCGAGGACGCGATCGAGGACGCCTTCGACTGGGAACGCGACGAAGAGGAACCGGACAGCTTTGAGGACTCGCGCATGGCGGTGGCCGACGCGCATCTGGCCGCCGCGCTCGGCTTCATGGCGGTGAACGGGGTAAAGTCCGGCGCGCTGGATCTGGTCGGCGTCCACGGCCAGACCGTGCTGCATGAGGCGCCGACGCCCGAGCGGCCCGGCCGCACGGTCCAGTTGATCGACGCGATCAGCGTGGCCGAGGGGCTGGGCGTGCCGACGGCCTTTGACTTCCGCAGCGCCGACGTGGCGGCGGGCGGGCAGGGCGCGCCGCTGGCGCCCGTCTATCACGCGGCCCTGGTCCGCAAGGCGGGAATGTCGGGCCCGGTCGCGGTGCTGAATCTGGGCGGGGTCGGCAACATCACCCTGATCCGCGCCGACGGCCATTTGGAGGCCTTCGATACCGGTCCGGCCAACGGCATGGTCGATCTGCTGGTCCAGTCCCGCATGAAGAAGCGGATGGACGAGGGTGGCCGTCTGGCGGCGGCCGGGACGGTCGATCAGGCCGTGCTGGACGCCTATCTGGCCCATCCCTATTTCGCGGCGACCGGGCCGAAGTCGCTGGATCGTTTCGACTTCTCGCTGGATCCGGTTGCAAGCTTGTCGCTTGAGGACGCTGCCGCGACCCTGACAGCCTTCGCGGCGCAGGCCGTGGCGTTGGGCGTCGCCCGTTGTTCGGAGCAGCCGAAGGAGATCGTCGTCTGCGGCGGCGGTCGCCATAATCCGGTGTTGCTGGCCGCCATTCGTGATCGCGTGGGCGCCCCCGTCTCGACGGCCGAGAACAAGGGCTGGCGCGGCGACTCCATTGAGGCCGAGGCCTTCGCCTTTCTGGCGGCGCGCTGCCGTCTGGGCCTGCCGATCAGCTTCCCCGGCACGACAGGCGTTCCGGCGCCGATGACTGGCGGCCGGATCGTCGAGCCGGGAGCGGAATAGTGGCGGCCTCGTCTCGTTTCTGGGGCGTCGCCAGCGGTCTGGCGGCGGGCGCTCTGTGGGGGCTGGTCTTCCTGGCGCCCAAGGTCGTGCCTGAGGCCTCGCCCCTGCTGCTGACGGCGGGGCGTTACCTCGCCTATGGCCTGATCGCGGCTCTGTTGATCGCGCCGCGCTGGCGTCGGGTGACGGCGGCCCTGACGCGCAAGGCGTGGGGCGCTCTGGTCTGGCTGAGCCTCGCCGGGAATCTCGTCTACTTCGCCTTCCTGGTGGTCGGCGTGCATTACGCGGGCGTCGCGGCCTCGGCCCTGATCGTCGGCATGGTGCCCGTGGTGGTGGCTCTATGGGGCCTGAGGGACAAGGAGTCGCCGCCGCTGTCCCGTGTCGCTCCGCCCATCGCCGTGGCGGCGCTGGCCGTCGGCCTGATCGGGTGGGAGTCGCTCAGCCAGGGCGGCGGCGCAGCGGCGCAGAGCGGCAGCGCCACCCTGATCGGTCTGGTCTGCGCGGTTGCGGCCCTGCTGTCCTGGACCGCCTTCGCCGTCGGTAACAGCCGCTGGATGGGGCGGTTGCCCGACATCACCCCGCATGAGTGGTCGCTGCTGACCGGCGTGGTTACCGGCGCCCTGGCGCTGGCGCTGGTCATTCCGTCGTTGTTCATGCTGGGAGGCATGACGGATGACGCCTGGATGCGCCTGATCGGGGTCAGTGCGGGCGTGGCCGTCTTCGCCTCGGTCATCGGCAACGCCTTCTGGAACCAAGCCAGTCGCCTGCTGCCGCTCACCATGCTGGGCCAGATGATCGTGTCCGAGACCCTGTTCGCCTTCATCTACGGTTTCATCTGGGAACAGCGCGGGCCGACTGTGATCGAGGTCGTCGCCATGATCCTGATGATCGTCAGCGTCGTCTGGTGCGTCCGCGCCCATCGCCCGGCAGCCCTGGCCGCCGCTGAAGGTGATCATTGAGCAACGCCCGCAGGCCTCAGGCGTTGGGGTAGGGCGGACCGGGCCCCTCTGGCGACCCTTCATCGCGATGTCGGCCGCGTCGTTTGAAACGGCTCGCGAAGGCGTCGATGGACCTGTTGCTGTTGGAGTGGTTGGGCAAGCCAGTCTGGATGTGGGCGGGCTTTATGGCGGTCGTTCTCGCCCTGCTGGCGCTCGATCTGGGGCTGTTCAATCGGCGCGATCATGAAATCGGCGTGCGGGAAAGTCTGGGGCTCTCCGCCTTCTATATCGCCGTGGCCCTGGCCTTCGGGGCGTGGCTGTGGTCGTGGCTGGGGGCTGACAGTGCGATCGACTACCTGACCGCCTATGCCGTCGAGAAAAGCCTGGCGATGGACAATGTCTTCGTCATCGCCTTGATCTTCAGCGCCTTTTCCGTGCCCCGGCTTTATCAGCATCGCGTGCTGTTCTGGGGCGTGCTCGGCGTCATCGTCCTGAGGGCGATCATGATCGGCGGCGGTGCGGCGCTGGTCGCCCGCTATCACTGGGTGCTGTACCTTTTCGCAGGCTTCCTGATCCTCACCGGCGTACGGATGTTCTTTGCCCGCAGCGAGGAAACGGACATCGCCGATAATGCGCTGCTGAAATGGTTCCGGCGGCGGATGCGGGTGACGAACGACCTGCGCGGTCATGCCTTCTTCGTCCAGGCGCCAACCCGTTCGGGCGAGATGAAGCTGCACGCCACGCCGCTGTTGCTGGCCCTGGTGACGATCGAGATCGCCGACGTGATCTTCGCGGTGGACTCCGTGCCGGCGGTCTTCGCCATCACGACGGACGCCTATGTCGTCTACACGTCCAACATCTTCGCCATATTGGGGCTGAGGGCGCTCTATTTCGCCCTGGCGGCGGTGATCCACCGCTTCGCCTATCTGAAGCAGGCGCTGGCGGTCCTGCTGGTCTTTATCGGGGCCAAGGTGTTCGCCGCGCCCCTGCTGGGAATCGAGAAGACGCCGCCCGTTATCTCATTGTCAGTGACAGCGGCGATCTTGGCGACAGGGGTGGTCTGGTCTCTGTGGCGGACCCGCGCGGAGGCCGGGCCTCCGCGCTGATCGTCAGAACGTCAGGCGGGCTTTTCAGCCAGTCGCTTGTCCAGGTAGGCGCCGACACGGCGCTCGACCGCGCCGATATGATCCTGCCAGAAGTGGGTCGCGCCTTCTTCCAGCTCATAGTCGATGACGATGCCCTTCTGGGTGCGCAGCTTGTTGACTACGCGCTCCACCTCGGCCGGGGGCACCACGGTGTCGGCGGTGCCGTGCAGGAACAGGCCCGAGGCCGGGCAGGGGGCCAGGAAGCTGAAATCGTAGATGTTGGACGGCGGCGACACCGAGATGAAGCCGTCGGTCTCGGGGCGGCGCATCAGCAGCTGCATGCCGATATAGGCGCCGAACTGATAGCCCGCGACCCAGGTCTGAGTGGCGGCCGGGTTGTTGGCCTGCAGCCAGTCCAGCGCCGTGGCCGCGTCGGCCAGTTCGCCGATGCCGCTGTCGAACTCGCCCTGCGACTTGCCGACGCCCCGCGAATTGTAGCGCAGGGTGGCGAAGCCGCGCTGAACGAACAGCTGGTGCATCGTCAGAGCGACCGGATTGTTCATGTGCCCGCCCGCCTTCGGGTGCGGGTGCAGGATCAGGGCGATCGGCGCGTCGGGGCGCTTGCCGGGCGAGTAACGGCCTTCGATGCGGCCAGCGGCGCCGGGCAGGATGACTTCAGGCATGGATCGCGATCCCTACAATCAACAGAGGTTTCGCCGGACGGATAATACTTGACCAGGGAGGTAGGACTTTCTAAGTCCCCGGTGCGCGACGCACTCGCCAGCGAGGCCGGGGGTCTTAGCATGACCGCTCCGAAAAGCGTTAGAATTTTGAGGTTATCGGGATGCGCCTGTCGACAAAGGGACGTTACGCCGTGATGGCGATGGCCGATCTGGCGAAGAACGGCTCGGGCCGGGCCGTGTCCCTGGCTGAAATCGCGGCGCGTCAGGAGATTTCGCTCAGCTATCTGGAACAGCTGTTCGCGCGACTGCGCAAGGGCGGCCTGGTCAAGAGCATTCGCGGGCCGGGCGGCGGCTATCGCCTGGCCAAGGGGCCGGACGAGACGGTCGTGGCCGACATCGTCCTGGCCGTCGATGAGCCGATCCGCGCTACCCGCTGCGCCGCCCATGGCACGCCGCGAGGCTGCATGAACGGCGGGGCGCGCTGCATCACTCATGATCTTTGGGAAGACCTCGGCGCTGAGATCCATCGGTATCTGGCCGGGGTCAGCCTGGAGGACGTGATCGAAAAGCGGACCAGCCGCGCCCGTATGGGACAGAAGGACGTCGGGTCCATGGAGGCGGCGGCGTGAGCGTCTATCTGGATTACAACGCTTCCGGCCTGGTTCGTCCTGAAGTTCAGGAAGTCATGGCTAAGGCCTTGGCTGACAATGGAAACCCTTCGGCCGTTCACGCCGCCGGCCGCCGTGCGCGTGCGCGCGTCGAGACGGCCCGTGCTCAGGTGGCTGATCTGGTGGGCGCCGATCCGACGGCGATCATCTTCTCCTCGGGCGGAACCGAGTCCAACGCCCAGGCGATCCACAGCGCCTTGGCCGCCGGCTGCGAGCGGCTGCTCGTCGGCGCGACTGAGCATCCGTGCGTGGCCGAAGCCGCTACGGCGAGCGGCGCGCAGGTCGAGGTTCTGCCGGTGGACGCCAATGGCGTAGTCGATCTGGCCTGGCTGGCTGAGGCGCTGGCGCGTCCGGGGCGGGCCGTTGTCGCCATTCATCACGCCAATAACGAAAGCGGCGTGATCCAGCCGATCGCTGAGGCGGCGGCGCTCGTCCGCGCGGCGGGCGGCTGGCTGCACGTCGACGCCATCCAGTCCGCAGGCAAGATTCCGGTGACGATGCGGGCGCTCGGCGCCGACAGCCTGACCCTTTCGGCGCATAAACTGGGCGGGCCTCAAGGCGTGGGCGCCCTGGTGCTCAAGGACGGCGTATCCGCCGTTCGCATTCTGCACGGCGCCGGTCAGGAGCGCGGCCTGCGCGCTGGGACCGAGAACGTTCCGGGCATCACCGGGTTCGGCGTCGCCGCCGACTGCGCGGCCCGTGATCTGGGTGTCGCCGGGGCTCATGTCGTCTGGCGCGACGCGGCCGAGGCGAAGGTCAAGGCCGCGGGTGCGACCGTCATCGGCGGCGCAGTTGAGCGGCTGCCCAACACCCTGTTCATGGCGGTCGAGGGCTGGGACAGCCCGCAACAGCTGATCACCCTGGATTTGGTCGGTGTCATGGTCTCGGCCGGTTCGGCCTGCTCGTCGGGCAAGGTCAAGCCGTCCAAGGCGATCAGCGCCATGGGCCTGCACCACCTGGCGACCGGGGGCGTGCGCGTCTCCGGGGGCTGGGGCACGACCGAGGCCGACTGGACCCGGTTCGCCGACGCCTGGGTCGCGGCCTGGGACAAGCACAAGGCGCGCTTACAAGAGCGCGTAAAGGAAGTCGCGTAAGTTATGGCTATCGTTCAGGAAACAATCGATACGGTCGCGGAACTGGAGCGGTACAAGTACGGCTTCATCACGGACGTCGAACAGGAGTTCGCCCCCAAGGGCCTGAACCCGGACATTATCCGCTTCATCTCCGAGAAGAAGGGGGAGCCGGAGTGGATGCTGGAGTGGCGCCTGGCCGCCTATGAGCGCTGGCTGGCCATGGAAGAGCCGACCTGGGCGGCGGTGAAGTACGATCCCGTCGACTATCAGGACCTCTACTACTACGCCGCGCCGGTGAAGAAGGAAGGGCCGAAGTCGCTGGACGAGGTCGATCCCGAACTGCTGGCCGTCTACGAAAAGCTTGGCATTCCGCTGAAGGAGCAGGAAGTCCTGGCCGGCGTTCAGGGCGCGCCCAAGGTGGCGGTCGACGCCGTGTTCGACAGCGTCTCCGTCGTCACCACCTTTAAGGAGGAGTTGGCCAAGGCGGGCGTGATCTTCATGCCTATTTCCGAGGCCTTGCGCGAATATCCTGATCTTGTGCGTCAGTATCTGGGCACTGTCGTGCCGGTCAGCGACAACTATTTCGCGGCCTTGAACAGCGCGGTCTTTTCCGACGGCTCGTTCGTCTACATCCCGCCGGGCGTGCGCTGCCCGATGGAGCTGTCCACCTATTTCCGCATCAACGCCAGCCAGACCGGCCAGTTCGAGCGCACCCTGATCATCGCCGACAAGGGTTCCTACGTCTCCTATCTGGAGGGCTGCACCGCGCCGATGCGCGACGAGAACCAGCTGCACGCCGCAGTGGTCGAAATCATCGCCCTGGACGACGCCGAGGTGAAGTACTCGACCGTTCAGAACTGGTACCCCGGCGACGCCGAGGGCAAGGGCGGCATCTACAACTTCGTGACCAAGCGCGCCGACTGCCGCGGCGACCGTTCCAAGGTCAGCTGGACCCAGGTCGAGACCGGCTCGGCCGTCACCTGGAAGTACCCGTCCTGCATCCTGAAGGGTGAGGAAAGCTCGGGCGAGTTCTACTCCATCGCCATCACCAACGGCCATCAGCAGGCCGACACCGGCACCAAGATGCTGCACCTGGGCAAGAACAGCCGCAGCCGCATCATCGCCAAGACGGTCTCGGCGGGTAAGTCGGACTCGACCTATCGCGGCCTGGTGTCGATCCATCCCAAGGCGACCGGCGTGCGCAACTTCACCCAGTGCGACAGCCTGCTGATCGGCAAGGAGTGCGGCGCCCACACCATCCCCTACATCGAGGTCCGCAACGGCTCGGCCCAGTTGGAGCACGAAGCGACCACGACCCGCCTGTCCGAAGCTCAGCTCTTCTACGCCCAGCAGCGCGGCCTGTCGGAAGAAGAAGCCGTGGCTCTGCTGGTCAACGGCTTCGTCCGCGATGTCCTGCAGGAGTTGCCGATGGAGTTCGCCGTCGAGGCCCAGAAGCTGGTGGCGATCAGCCTTGAAGGCTCGGTCGGCTGAGTGAGTTGAAGAAGAAAAACAATGCTTAAGATCAATAACCTCCACGTCTCCGTCGCCGATAAGCCGATCCTCAAAGGTCTGACGCTCGAAGTGCCTGCGGGTGAAGTTCATGCGGTCATGGGGCCGAACGGGGCGGGCAAGTCGACGCTGGGCTACAGCCTGTCGGGCCGCCCCGGCTATGAGGTGACGGACGGTTCCGCCTCGTGGAACGGCATCGACCTGCTGGATATCGAACCGGCCGAGCGGGCGGCGGCGGGCCTGTTCCTGTCGTTCCAGTATCCAATCGAGATCCCCGGCGTTCCGGCCATGACCTTCATCCGCACGGCGCTGAACGCCCAGAAGCGCGCGCGAGGCGAGGAAGAGGTTTCGGCCCCGGCCTTCCTGAAGCTGGTCAAGGCGGCGTCGCAGTCGCTGAAGATGGACTTCGACATGTTGAAGCGCCCGCTGAACGTCGGCTTCTCCGGCGGCGAGAAGAAGCGGATGGAAATCCTGCAGATGGCCCTGCTGGAGCCGTCGCTGCTGATCCTGGACGAGACGGACTCGGGCCTCGATATCGACGCCCTGCGCATCGTCGCCGATGGGGTGAACGCCATGCGCAGCCCGGAGCGGTCAATGCTGGTGATCACCCACTATCAGCGCCTGCTGGACTACATCAAACCGGACCGCGTCCACGTCCTGGCGGGCGGCCGCATCGTCGCCTCGGGCGGACCTGAGCTGGCGCATGAGTTGGAAGCGGAAGGCTACGACAAGTTCCTGCCGGAGGCGGCATGAAGGCGCTCGCCCGGCTGGACCTGACCGACGCCGCGACCTTCCCTTCGCGGCGGGTCGAGGAGTGGAAATACAGCGACCTGAAGCGTTTTCTTCGTGAAGCGCCTGAGCCGTCCGGCACCGCCGTCGTGGGCGCGCCGGGGCCGTTCTATGATCTGGGCGGCGACGCCGTCGTCTTCGCCAACGGCCGACCGGTCGGGGTGAAGGACTACATCGCCTCGGGCGATCAGACGCTACGCCTGCGCTTCATTTCGGATGCAACGGGCACCGGTCATACGGCGGCGGCGCGCATCGTCACCCGGCCCGGCGCGCGCCTGCTGCTGCTGGAGACGCACGAGGGCAAGGGCTCGGCCTATGTCGCTCACAACAAGGTCGAGATTGACGTCGCGGCCGACGCCGAGGTGACCCGCATCGTCCTGACCGACGAACCCGCCGACGCCATTTCCGTGGCCGAGGCCGAGGTGCGACTGGAGGCGGGCGGCCGTTATCGCCAGACCATCGTCGCTACCGGCGCCAAACTGCAGCGTCACGAGACCCGTCTGCGTCACGGGGCCGAGGGCGCCGACGCGCGCGTGGACGGGCTCTATCTGCTGAGCGGCGCGCGCCATTCGGACCAGACTTCGGTGATCGACCACGTCTCGCCGAATGGCACGACCAGCCAACTGATCAAGGGCGTGGTCCGCGACGAGGCGCGCGGCGTTTTCCAGGGCAAGATCCTGGTCCAGAAGGGCGCGGACGAGACCGACGCCCGCATGGGGCACCACGGCCTGATCGCTTCGGATCGCGGCGAGATCGACGTGAAGCCCGAACTGATCATCTACGCCGACGAGGTGCAGTGCGCCCACGGCGCGACCGTCGGGACGCTGGATGAAAGCGCCCTGTTTTACATGCAGCAGCGCGGCATTTCGGCTGATGAAGCCCGCGCCCTGTTGACCCACGCCTTCCTGATCGAGGTTGTCGACCGCATCGAGCATGAAGGCGCCAGAGAGGTGGTGCGGGAATGGCTGACGGCTCGCCTGTGACCAACGTACCTATGAACAAGGTTGGCGTGACAGGGTTCGACCCCTGTGCCGCCCGCGCGCAGTTCCCGATCCTGTCGCGTCAGGTGAACGGCAAGCCGCTGGTGTATCTGGACAGCGCCGCCTCGGCCCAGAAGCCGCGCGCGGTGATCGACGCCCTGGTCGCCTCGATGGAGGGCTCTTACGCCAACGTCCACCGGGGCCTGCACACCCTGTCGAACGAGGCGACCGAGGCCTATGAGCGCGCGAGAGAGATCGTCGCCCGCTTCCTGAACGCGCCGTCGGCCGAGACCATCGTCTGGACCAAGGGCGGGACCGAGGCGATCAACCTGGTGGCCAACGGCGTCGGCCTGTCGATCCAGCCGGGCGACGAAATCATCGTCACCGAGATGGAGCACCACTCCAACATCGTGCCCTGGCACATCCTGCGCGAGCGGCGCGGGGCGGTGCTGAAATGGGCGCCGATCAAGGATGACGGCTCGCTGGACATGGAAGCCTTCGCCGCCTTGCTGGGGCCGAAGACGAAGCTGGTCGCCGTCACCCACATGTCGAACGTGCTGGGGACCATCAATCCGGTCGCCGAGATCACCCGTCTGGCCCATGCGGCCGGGGCGCAGGTGCTGATCGACGGCTGTCAGGGCGCGGTTCACGCGGCGCCGGACGTGCAGGCCATCGGCTGCGACTACTATGTTCTGACGGGGCACAAGCTGTTCGCACCCACGGGCATCGGCGTCCTGTACGGCACGGCGGAGGCGTTGGAGGCCCTGCCGCCTTATCAGGGCGGCGGCGAGATGATCGAGACCGTGGAGAAGGAGCGCGTGACCTATGCGCGTCCGCCGCACCGGTTCGAGGCCGGCACCCCGCCGATTCTGGAAGCGATCGGCCTTGGCGCGGCGATCGAGTGGCTGGCGCAGTATGAGCCGGCGACGATCCAGGCGCATGAGAAGGCTCTATATCATCATGCCGTCGAGCGTCTGCGCGAGTACGACTGGCTGCGGATTCTGGGCGAAGCGGAAGGGAAGGGCGCCATCCTAACCTTCTCCGTCGAGGGCGCGCACGCTCATGACGTCGCCCAGATCATGGACCGATACGGCGTCGCCGTCCGGGCCGGTCTGCACTGCGCCGAACCGCTGGCGAAAAGACTGGGCGTGACCTCGAGCACGCGCGCCTCCTTCGCCCTATATAACACCATGGAGGATGCAGACGCCTTCGTGGACGCGCTGATCAAGGCGCGCAACTTCTTCGTGTGACGAGTATGGACGCCAAGACCGACAACGCGATCAGCGACAGCGACGCCTTCGCCGCCAGCTGGGATGAGCCGCAGAAGAGCGCCCTGTCTCAGGCCGAGCTGGACAAGCTGACGGACGACCTGATCGAGGCGCTGAAGACGGTGTACGACCCGGAAATCCCGGTCGACATCTATGAGCTCGGCCTGATCTACAAGGTCGACGTGTCCGACGATCGCGACGTGCTGGTCGAGATGACGCTGACGGCGCCGGGCTGCCCGGTCGCCGGCGAAATGCCCGGCTGGGTCGAGACGGCGGTGTCCAAGGTCGAGGGCGTTCGCAGCGCCAGGGCCAATCTGGTGTTCGATCCGCCGTGGGACGCCTCCAAGATGAGCGACGAGGCCAAGTTGGCCCTGAACATGTTCTGACGAGGCCATGATGACCGAGCTTCAGACCACGGCCCGACCCCGACGCCCCCGGCCCAAGGCGGTGACCCTGACGGACGCCGCCGCCGCGCGCGTGCGCGAAATCATGGACAACGCTGAAAAGGATTACGTCGGGCTACGCGTCGGCGTGAAAAACAGCGGCTGCGCCGGGCAGGAGTACACCTTCGCCTATGCCGAAGAAGCCCTGCCGCTGGACGAGGTGGTCGAGGACAAGGGCGTCACCATTCTGATCGAGCCCAAGGCGGTCCTGTTCCTGATCGGAACCGAGATCGACTATGAGGTGACGAAGCTGGCCTCCAAGTTCGTCTTCCGCAATCCGAACGAGACGGACGCCTGCGGTTGCGGCGAGAGCGTCACCATCATTCCCGCCGCTGCTGTGGACGCCGACTGACATGATCCGACTGGAGGGGGTGACCCGGCGCTATCGCAGCGCGGCGGGCGACCGCACGGCGCTGGACGCCGTCGACCTGCACGTCGCGCGCGGCGAGGTGTTCGGCGTGGTGGGCCGTTCGGGGGCGGGCAAGTCCACCCTGATCCGCGCCATCAATCGACTGGAGACGCCGGACGCGGGCAAGGTCTTCGTCGATGGGCAGGAGATCACCGCCCTGAACGCCGCCGAACTGCGCGCTGCGCGACGCGGCATCGGCATGATCTTCCAGCACTTCAACTTGCTGAACGCCAAGACGATCGAGGACAACGTCGCCTTTCCCCTGCGGCTGGAAGGACGGCCTGAAGCCGAGGTGAAGGCCCGCACGGCGGAACTTCTGGCCCAACTGGGGCTGGCCGATCATGCGAAAAAGCATCCGTCCCAACTGTCGGGCGGCCAGAAGCAGCGCGTCGGCATCGCCCGCGCCCTGGCCTGCGGCCCCAGCGTCCTGCTGTGCGACGAGGCGACGAGCGCCCTCGACCCCGAGACGACCGAGGACATCCTGACCCTGCTGGACGGGCTGAACCGTGATCTGGGCCTGACCATCGTCCTGATCACCCACCAGATGGAGGTGGTGCGCCGCGTCTGCGACCGGGTGGCGGTGCTGAAGGACGGCAGGATCGTGGAACAGGGCGCGACGGCCGACGTCTTCCTGCATCCGCAGCACGCCGTGACTCGCGCCATGCTGGCCGAGGGCGAGGAGGCGGTCGACGCCTCTGTCGCGCCCGCCGGGGCTCGCATGGCCCGACTGACCTTCCGCGGGCCATCGACCTATGAGCCGGAGTTGAGCCGTGTGGCGCGCACTGTCGGCGTGGATTATTCGATCCTATCGGGCCGCATCAGCCGCATCCGGGGCGAGCCCTATGGTCAGATGACGGTGGCCTTCACCGGCGGCGACGCCGAGACGGCTCTGGCGCAACTGGTCGCGCGCGGCGTCGTGGTGGAGGCGGTCTGATGTTCGCCAATGTGGATTGGGCCGATATCGGCAAGGCGACGATCGACACGCTGCTGATGCTGGGCGGATCAATGGTTCTGACCGTGATCCTGGGCGTGCCGCTGGGCGTGCTTCTGTATCTGTCGGGCAAGGGGCGGCTGGCGGCCAATCCGATGCTGAACGCCGCACTGTCCTTTGTGGTCAATGTGCTGCGCTCGGTGCCCTTCATCATCCTGCTGATCGTCATGCTGCCGGTGACGGTGCTGCTGGTCGGCACATCGCTGGGCGTGGCGGGCGCCATTCCGCCGCTGGTCGTCGGGGCCGCGCCCTTCTATGCGCGCTTGGTCGAGACGGCGCTGCGTGAAGTGGACAAGGGCGTGGTCGAGGCGACCCAGGCCATGGGCGGTTCGACCTTCCAGATCGTGACGCGCGCTCTGTTGCCCGAGGCCATGCCGGGCATCATCGCCGGCGCGACCGTCACCGCCATCGCCTTGGTCAGCTACACCGCCATGGCGGGCGTGGTGGGGGCGGGCGGTCTGGGCGACCTGGCCATCCGCTTCGGCTATCAGCGTTTCCAGACCGACGTCATGGCCGTGACCGTAGTTCTGCTGCTGATCCTCGTACAAATTCTGCAGATGATCGGCGACCGTCTGGTCGCTAAGGTCTCGCACCGCTGATTTTACGAAAGCCCGCCCCATGATCCGCCGTTCGCTGCTGCTGTCCGCCGCCGCTGTTTTGACGCTCGCCGCCTGCGGTCAGGGCGCGGGCAAGAAGGCGGGCGGCGAGGGCGCGCCTCTGCTGGTCGGCGCCACCGCCGTGCCGCACGCCGAAATCCTGGAGCAGGTGAAGCCGATTCTGGCCGCCGAAGGCGTGCCGATCGAGATCAAGGTCTTCAACGACTACGTTCAACCTAACGTGCAACTGGCTGAAAAGCGGTTGGATGTGAACTACTTCCAGACCAAGCCCTATCTCGACGAGTTCAACACGGCGCGCGGCACGAACCTGATCACGGTCGCCGGCATCCACGTCGAGCCGCTCGGCCTCTATTCGCGCAAGCACAAGACCTTGGCCGAGTTGCCGAACGGCGCCCAGGTGGTGTTGCCCAACGACGCCTCCAACACCGGCCGCGCCCTGCTGCTGCTTCAGGCGGCGGGCCTGATCACCCTGAAGGATCCGCAGAATCCGCTGCAGACCGTTCGCGATATCGCCGCCAATCCGAAGGGCCTGAAGTTCCAGGAGGTCGAGGCCGCGACCATCCCGCGCATCCTGCCTCAGGTCGATGGGGCGGTGATCAACACCAACTATGCTCTCGACGCCGGGCTGAAACCCAAGACAGACGCCCTTCAGCTTGAAGGCGCCGACAGCCCCTATGTGAACTATCTGGTCGCGCGACCGGACAATCAGGACGACCCGCGAGTCCAGGCCCTGGCCAAGGCCCTGCGCGGCCAGGCGATCAAGGATTTCATCGCCTCAAAATACGAAGGCGCGGTGATCCCGGCGGCCTAAGCTGCGGCGCTGACCGCCTTGGCCGCTGCGGCGGCCTTGGCGCCTTCACCGTCAGAGGCGACGAGGACGGCGGGCGTGACCGGCTGTCCGGTCGCCTCGGCGATCAGTTCGGCTGTCCTGCCCTCCACGGCGGCTTCCAGGCGTTCCAGAAACTCGGCCTTGGGCAGCCCGGTCGGAATGGGCTCGAGGAATTCCAGCGTCGCCGTGCCGGGGTTCTTGTGGAACTCTTCCAATGGCCAGAACAGGCCCAGGTTCGTCGCCAGCGGCACGACCGGCATGTCGAAGTCGCGATACATATGCCAGACGCCTGAGCGATAACGGAACTTCTCGCCCACCTTGGCCAGATGACCTTCCGGATAGATCAGGATCTTGCGCCCTTCGCGATGGGCGTCGGCGGCGCGTTCCTTCAGGGCGGCGCGGGCGGCGTGGCCGCCGCAGTTGTTGACGACGATGGCGCCCAGTTTCTTGAGCACCGTTCCCAACAGGGGGAATTTCTCCAGATGGTCGCCGGTGACGAAGGCCACGTCGTCGAACTGGTCATAGGTGGCGAAGCCGTCGCCCCAGCTCTGGTGCTTTGAGGCGATGATGAAGGCGCCCTGCGGCAGGCGTTCCTTGCCGCGCGTCTCGATGCGGATGCCCGCGAACAGGCTCATGGCCTGCACCATGCGCCGGACATAGCGGCGGATGATCCAGCTTGTGGCCTTGCGGCCGGGCGCCAGGGCCGCAAAGGCGGCGGCCAGGCCGTAGGTGATGGAAAGCGCCCAATAGGCGATGTTGAACAGCAGGCTTCGCATCAGGCGACTATGCCAGCCTGACATTCAGAGGCGAGCGTAAAGTGAAGCCTGGCGACGGCGGCCGCCTCGGTCCTGAATTCAGGCGGGCAGTTCGATCGAAACGGCGGCCTGGGCGGCCAGACCTTCGCCACGGCCGGTGAAACCCAGGCCTTCGCTGGTCGTGGCTTTCACGCTGACGGCGTCCAGCGGCAGCTTCAACAGGGCCGCCAGCCGTTCACGCATGGCCTGGCGATGGGGCTTCACCTTGGGCTGTTCGCAGATCAGGGTCACATCGACATTGACGATGCGCCCGCCGCGCAGCGCCACCCGTTCGGCGGCATGAACCAGGAAGCGGTCCGATGACGCCCCCTTCCACTGAGGATCGCTGGGCGGAAAGTGGTCGCCGATGTCGCCGTCGGCGATGGCGCCGAGGATGGCGTCCGTCAGGGCGTGCAGACCGGCATCGGCGTCCGAATGGCCGATCAGGGTCTGGTCATGCGGAATCTCGACCCCGCACAGCCAGACCGACGTGCCCGGTCCCCAGCGATGAACGTCGAAACCCTGGCCGATGCGGATGGTGGTGCGGGCAGGGGACAGGGCCTCGGCCATGGCGAAATCCTCAGGATAGGTCAGTTTGGTCAGGCGCCCGTCGCCTGGGATCAGTCGGACGCGGCCGCCCGCGCGCTCGACCACGGCGGCCTCGTCGGTGGCGGCTTCATCGGCGGGCCACACGGCATAGGCGTCGCGGATGGTCTTGAGTCGAAAGGCCTGCGGCGTCTGGGCGCGCCACAGGTTCTCCCGATCGACGGCGCCGCTGACCATGCCCTCACGCCCTCGGCGCAAGCTGTCGGCGACAGGCAGGGCGGGCAGGACGCCGTCGACGTCGACGAGACCCGCCAGTAGGCGCGCGATCACCTCGGCGCTCAGGAAGGGACGGGCGGCGTCGTGGATCAGCACCGGCTCGTCGTCAGCTCCGCTCAGCGCCGCGAGGCCGGCGCACACCGACGCGGCGCGTGTCGCGCCGCCGAGAACCGCGCGCCATCCGTCCAGACCGGCCAGGGCCGCGTCGGCCTCTTCGCGGGCGTCAGCGGCGATCACGACGACGACATCGCGCGCGCCGGCGTCCAGCAGCGCCTCGACCGACCAGCGCACGACCGGCTTGCCGGCCACCCTGCGCCACTGTTTGGCGCCGCCCGCCCGAGAACCCGAGCCGGCGGCCACGACGATCGCTGAGAATCCCATGCGGGTCTTCTAGGCGTCCCGGTTCCGCTTGACGAGAGGGGCCTTCTTCGGTGCTAAGGAGCCTCATGACCATCGGGTTGCAGATTGGCGATGTGAAGATCGCGGGGCGGGTGCTGATGGCGCCCATGACCGGGATCACGGATTTGCCGTTCCGCGTGCTGGCGTCAAGGCTGGGCGCCGCCTATGTGGCGACCGAGATGGTGGCTGCGGCCGAGCTGGCGCGCGCGCGTCCCGACGTGGTGCGCCGCGCCGCCGTCGGCGGTGGCCTGCCTCTGACAGTGATCCAGCTGGTCGGAGGCGATCCGGCCGCCATGGCCGAGGGCGCGCGCATGGCCGAGGCGGCGGGCGCCGACATCATCGACCTGAACTTCGGCTGTCCGGCCAAGGAGGTCACCGGCGCCGCCTGCGGCTCGGCCCTGATGCGCACGCCGGATCAGGCGGCGCAGATCATGGAGGCCGTCGTTCAGGCCGTCAGCCGCCCGGTCAGCGTGAAGATGCGGCTGGGCTGGGACGAGAGCAGTCATAACGCCCCTGACCTGGCGCGCCGGGCCGAAGACCTGGGTGTCGCCGCCGTCACCGTGCATGGCCGCACCCGCAAGCAGTTCTACACCGGCGTCGCCGACTGGGACGCGGTGGCCGAGGTCAAACGGGCGGTCGCCATACCCGTCATCGTCAACGGCGACATCATCACCGCCGAACAGGCGCGCGAGGCGCTGAGCCGATCCGGCGCCGACGCGCTGATGCTGGGGCGCGGGGTTTACGGGCGGCCGTGGCTGGCGGCGCATCTGGAGCGCGCCCTTGCGGACGGGACGCGCCTTCGAGAGCCGGATCGCGAAGAACGACTGGCGATCGTCATCGAGCACCTGCGAGCGTCGGTCGCTTTCTATGGCTTGCCGCTGGGTCTCAAGATGTTCCGCAAACATCTGGGCTGGTACATCGAGCAGGCCCCCTGGCCGGCCGATCCAGCCCAGCGTCGGGCCGCCAAGGCCAGGCTGTGCCGGCTGGAGACGCCGGATGAGGTCGAAACGGCGCTGGCGACCTTGTGGCGAGATGTGACGTATTTGGGCAACTTCGCTGTTGAAAACGAGACACAGGTGTCCGAAGTTGCGGCGTAATGTCGGACACGCCCGTCGCCCCGGTTGAAGAACAGGTCTCAGAGCGCTCGCTCTGGGGGCGTCTCGCCGACGGTCGGGCGCGGGCCTTGTTCGGAACCGCTTATGTCGTCGCCTTCCTGGTCACGGCGGCGGCCATCTGGCTGGTGGCCATTGCGCCGGGAGCCGCCGCAGGCGGGGACGCCCGGACGGCGGCCAGTCGCGCGGTTCTCTATGTCCTTCTGGCCAATCTGGTCCTGATTGCAGGACTCGCGACGGTGATCGGCGGACGGGTGCTGCGCCTGACGCGCAATCGGAACGATCCGGGCGCGCGTCTGCATCTGCGGTTCGTCACCCTGTTCTCCCTGGTCTCGGTCGTGCCGGCGGTGCTGATCGCCCTGGTCTTCGGCCTGCTGGTCAACCGGGGGGTGGATCAGTGGTTCAGCACCAACGTCCGTTCAGCTGTCGAGAACGGGGCCGAGATCGGCCGCGCCTATGTCGCGGACGTGGGCGCCGGGCTTGAGGTGGACCTGGATACGATGGCGACCGAGTTGGGCGGCGTCCGGGATCTGTTCGACAATCGAATCCAGTTCTCGCGCGCCCTGTCGCAGATCGGCGACTTCTTCGGCTACCCGGCCCTCTATATTCTGGACGAGCAAGGACGCGTCCTGGCCAGCGGCGAGCAACCGGGCGCGCCGCCCTATGTCGCCCCGCCGCGCGAGGCTTTCGAGACGGTGGCGGGCGGCGAGGTGGCGCCGACGACGGTGACCGAGAACCCTGACATGGTGCGGGCGCTCTATCCGCTCCCGGATTACGGTCACGCCTATCTCTATGTCGTGCGGCCGCTGGCGCCGGGCCTGATCCAGCGAATGCGCAACGGCGAGGAGTCCATCACCGCCTATCGTGCGGCCGAGGAAAGCCGCGCTCGCATCCAGGGAGCCTTTGCGCTCAGCTATCTGGAAACGGCGCTGCTGGTGCTGGTCGGGGCGGTCTGGCTGGCCATGTCGGCCGCCAGTTCGATCTCGGCGCCGATCGGACGGCTGGTGCGGGCGGCGGATCAGGTGGCGGGCGGCGACCTCGATGCGCGCGTCGATAACGACGGCGCGCCGTCCGAGATCATCGTCCTGTCCGAAGCGTTCAATCGGATGACCGAGGACATCAAAACCCAGCAGGCGGCGCTCAAGACCGCTTCGGACGAGGCTCAGGGACGCAGCCTCTTCATTGAAACGGTCCTGTCAGGCGTCAGCGCGGGCGTGATCGGCCTGGACCGCCAGCGACGGATCTCCGCCATCAACGACAGCGCCAGCCAGCTGCTGGGCCTCGACCCGGAACAGGTCCAGGGCCGGCGTCTGGCCGAGGTGGCGCCCGAGCTGGGCGAACTGTCGGAACGGGGCGAAGCCCATATCGAGGAGGATATCGACGTCAGCCGCGATGGCGAGGCCCTGCGCCTGCGGGTCCGCATTGAGGGCGGGCAGGGCGGCGAGATGGTGCTGACCTTCGACGACATCACCCGCCTGGTCACGGCTCAGCGTAATGCGGCCTGGCGTGACGTGGCGCGCCGCATCGCCCATGAGATCAAGAACCCGCTGACGCCGATCCAGCTCTCGGCCGAGCGGCTGCGCCGCCGCTATCGCGAGCGGGTGGGCGATGATGTCGAGGTGTTCGATCGCTGCACCGAGACCATCATCCGTCAGGTGGGCGACATCGGCCGGATGGTGGACGAGTTCTCGTCCTTCGCCCGGATGCCGGCGCCGCGCTTTTCAATGGAGAATCCTGCGGAAATGCTGCGCGAGGCGGTTTTCGCCCAGCGTGTGGCCATGCCCGACATCGGCGTGGATCTGATCGAACCTCTCCCGGAGGTCGTGCTTCAGTGCGACGGCCGCATGGTCGGTCAGGCCTTGGCCAACATTCTGAAGAACGCGGGCGAGGCCGTAGGCGCCAAACGTGCGCTCGAGCCGGTCGCCGAAGGGACGCTGGGCGTTATCGCCCGGCTGGATGTCGAAGACGGACGCGCCGTCTTCGTGATCGAGGACGACGGCGTCGGCCTGCCGGCCAAGGATCGCGACCGGCTAACCGAACCCTATGTAACCACGCGCGAGAAGGGCACGGGCCTCGGCCTGGCCATCGTCAAGCGCATTTGTGAAGACCACGGCGGCGAGCTGCGGCTGGCTGACGCGGAGACATTGTCGGGCGCGCGCGTATGCCTGATCTTCCCCCTGACCCAGGACCACAAGTCCGCCCATCGCGCCTCTGGCGTGGCGGCTGCGGCGAGTTAAGCGAGGCGTCATGCGTAATACGGGTGCTGATATTCTGGTCGTCGACGACGAGGCCGACATCCGCGAACTGGTGTCAGGCCTGCTGGAGGACGAGGGCCATTCGGTCCGCACGGCCGCCAATTCGGACGAGGCGCTGGCCGCCATCCGCGCGCGCAAGCCTTCCTTGGCCGTACTCGACATCTGGATGCAGGGCGGCGGTCTGGACGGGCTGGAACTGCTCGATGTCGTGCGCGAACTGGATGAGGACCTGCCGGTCGTCATGATCTCGGGTCACGGCAACATCGAAACGGCGGTCAGCGCGCTGAAGCGCGGCGCCTATGATTTCATCGAGAAGCCGTTCAAGTCCGACCGCCTGGTCGTGGTGGTGGAGCGGGCCCTGGAAGCGGCCGCGCTGAAACGCGAGAACCGGCGCCTGCGCGCCCAGACGCTGACGCCCACCGGACTGATCGGCAAGTCGGTCGCCGCCCAGGTGCTGCGCACCACGATCACCAAGGTGGCGCCGGCCAACAGCCGCGTCCTGATCTCGGGCCCTCCTGGTTCGGGCAAGGAACTGGTGGCCCGGCAGATTCACGAAGCCAGCCCCCGGGCGAAGGCGGAGTTCGTCGCCATCTCGGCCGCCGGCATGACGCCCGAGCGCCTGGACGTCGAATTGTTCGGCGAGGAGGGCGGCGACGGCCGCCCACGCAAGATCGGCGTCTTCGAGCGGGCCCATAACGGCACCCTCTATCTGGACGACGTGGCTGACATGCCTCGCGAAAGCCAGAGCCGCATCCTGCGCGTCCTGGTCGAACAGAGCTTCCGCCGCGTCGGCGGCGAGCAGGACGTGCAGGTGGACGTGCGCGTCGTCACCTCCACCGCCCGCGACCTGCGCACCGAGATCGCCGAGGGGCGTTTCCGCGAGGACCTGTTTCACCGGCTGAACGTTGTGCCGATCCGCGTGCCGCCGTTGTCGGAGCGACGCGAGGACATCGCCGAATTGGTCGAATACTTCGTCGACAATCTGTCGGCCTCCCAGGGCTTGCCGCATCGTCGCATCGCCGACGACGCCCTGGCTGTGCTGCAGGTTCATCCGTGGCCGGGCAATGTCCGCCAGTTGCGCAACAACATCGAACGTTTGCTGATCCTGGCCACCGGCGGGCCGGACGAGCCCATCACCGCCGATATGCTGCCGCAGGAGGTGGCTTCATCCGCTAGCCCCGCCTCGCTCAGCGCGGACCGCATCATCGCCCTGCCGTTGCGTGAGGCGCGCGAGGTGTTCGAACGGGAATATCTGTCGGCCCAGATCATGCGGTTCGGCGGAAATATCTCGCGCACGGCCGCTTTCATCGGCATGGAGAGATCTGCGCTGCATCGCAAGCTTAAGTCGCTGGGCGTATCGCCTGCACGCGGCGGAGACGAGGAAGGAGAGGGCGCCTGATGTCCAGGGTCGCCTATGTGAACGGCGTCTATCAGCCGCACGGCCAGGCTGTGGTCCATATCGAGGATCGCGGGTTCCAGTTCGCTGACGGCGTCTATGAGGTCTGGTCGGTCTTCGACGGCAGGCTGGCCGATTATCAGGGGCACCTGAGCCGTCTGGCCCGCAGCCTGACCGAGCTGCGGATCGACATTCCCATGTCGGCCGAGTCGCTGGGCATCGTCCTGCGCGAGACGATCCGCCGGAACCGGGTGCGCAACGGCATCGTCTATATCCAGATCACGCGGGGCACGGCGCCCCGCGATCATGCCTTCCCGACGGACGTGGCGCCCAGCGTCATCATCACCGCCAAGTCTATCGACCTGAGGAAGGGCGAAGCTCTGGCCGCCAGGGGCGCGGCCGGCGTCACCCAGCCCGACATGCGCTGGGGCCGCTGCGACATCAAGACGGTCGGCCTTCTGCCCAACGCCCTGGCCAAGCAGGCGGCGCGTGAACGCGGCGCTTACGAAGCCATCCTGTTCGATGAAATGGGCATGGTGACCGAAGGCTCCTCGACCAACGCCTGGATCATCGACGAAAACGGCAAGCTGCGGACCCGCGACACCCAGGCCAACATCCTTCGCGGCATCACCCGCGCGGCGATCCTCAAGCTGGTCGAGGCGGAAGGTATCGAGCTGGAAGAGCGCGCCTTCAGCGTCGAGGAGGCCAAGCGCGCGCGCGAAGTCTTCGTCACGGCGGCCAGTTCCTTCGTCATGCCGATCGTTTCGCTGGACGGAACCCGCATCGGCGACGGCAAACCGGGCCCGGTTGCGACCCGTCTGCGCGAGATTTATCTGGAACAGGCGCGTCGCGAAGCCATTTAAGGCGTTGCCGCACCGGCGGGGGCTTGGCTAAGGTCGCGGATGCGGGCGATGTTCCGCCTCGCGGCCATTCCGCCGCTGATGAAAAAGACCAAGAACAGGATCAACCTGCCATGTCGCAAGACAAACGACAGAACCTCCAGGACACCTTCCTGAACAGCGTCCGCAAGACGAAGACGCCGCTGACCATCTTCCTGGTGAACGGCGTCAAGCTTCAGGGCATCGTCACCTGGTTCGACAACTTCTGTGTGCTGCTGCGTCGCGATGGCCAATCGCAGCTGGTCTACAAGCACGCCATCTCGACCATCATGCCGTCCGCGCCCGTGCAACTGTACGAGCCCGACGCCGAAGAAGACTGATTGACCTCCAAACTCATTGACCACGCCGTCCCGCTGATCCGGGCCGTCGTCATCCATCCTGACCGTCGTGGCGACAATGCGCGCCATGCGTCCGAACGCCTGGAAGAAGCCGTGGGCCTGGCCCAGGCGCTGGATCTTGACGTGCGAGCGCAGGAAATCGTGCGCCTGCGCTCCGTTACGCCCGCCACCCTGATCGGTCGAGGCAAGCTGGAAGAGATTTCGGCCCTGATCCTGGCCGCCGACGCCGAGGCGGTCGTCGTCGACGACCAGCTGACGCCGGTGCAGCAGCGCAACCTGGAACGTTTCTGGGACATCAAGGTCATCGACCGCACCGGTCTGATCCTGGAGATCTTCGGCCGCCGCGCTCGCACGCGCGAGGGGCGGCTGCAGGTCGAGCTGGCGCGGCTTGAGTACGAACGCTCGCGCCTCGTCCGCACCTGGACCCACCTGGAACGCCAGCGCGGCGGGACGGGCGGCACGGGCGGCCCCGGCGAAACCCAGATCGAGCTGGACCGGCGCATGATCGCCGACCGCATCGTGCGGCTGAAGGCAGAGCTGGAAGAGGTGCGCCGCACGCGCGGCCTGCACCGCAAGGCGCGTCGACAGGTTCCGTTCCCGTCGGTCGCCCTGGTCGGCTACACCAATGCGGGCAAGTCGACGCTGTTCAATCGGCTGACCGGGTCGGAGGTGCTGGCCAAGGATCTGCTGTTCGCCACGCTGGACACGACCCAACGCACCATTCGTCTGCCCCAGGGGCGGCCGGCCATCATCGCCGACACCGTGGGCTTCGTCTCCGACCTGCCGCACGAACTGGTGGAGAGCTTCCGCGCCACCCTGGAGGAAGTCGGCGAGGCGGACCTGATCCTGCATGTGCGCGACATCGCCTCGCCCGACAGCGCGGCCCAGGCCAAGGACGTCGAGGCCGTGCTGGAGCAGATTCCAACGCCCGAGGGCAAGACGCGCCGCATCCTCGAAGTCTGGAACAAGATCGACCTCCTGGAGCCGGAAACCCGCGAATCCATCGTCGGCCAGGCCGAGCGTCTGGCGCGCGACGGTCAGGCTGTCGCCGTGTCCGCGTGGACGGGCGAGGGGATCGAGACCCTGCGCGAGACCATCGCCGGTCTGATCGACGACGATCCGGAGACTCATCTGACGGTCGAGCCGCATCGCGGCGACCTGCTGGCGTGGCTGTACGCCAACGGCCGTGTGACGGGGCGCGAGACGGACGATGACGGTCGGGTCCATCTGACGGTCCGACTGCATCCCGCCGCGCTGGGGCGACTTGAACGGCTGTATCCGGACGTGATCGACTGATCCTGTCATGCACCTGATCGAGACCATCCTCTTCCTGTTGCTGGCCGTGGTGCTGTCAGGGTGGTTGGCTCGGATCACGCGCATCGCCCTGCCGCTGGTGCAGATCGCGCTTGGGGCGGGGGTGGTGCTGATCACCGGCGAGTCGGTCGATCTGAAGCCGGATATCTTCTTCCTGCTGTTCCTGCCGCCCCTGCTGTTCGTGGACGGCTGGCGCATCCCCAAGGAGGCGCTGTTCCGGGACAGGGTGGTGATCCTGGAGCTGGCGCTGGGACTGGTGGTCTTCACCGTCCTGGGGCTGGGTTTCTTGATCCATTGGCTGATCCCGGCCATGCCGCTGGCCGTGGCCTTCGCCCTGGCGGCCATCCTGTCGCCGACCGACCCGATCGCAGTCCAGGCCATCGCCGGGCGGGCGCCGATCCCGAAGCGGCTGATGCACATCCTGGAGGGCGAGTCGCTGCTGAACGACGCCAGCGGCCTGACCTGCATGCGGATCGCCGTGCTGGCGGCGACGACCGGCGCCTTTTCCCTGAGCAGCGCTTTTGGAACCTTCGCCTGGCTGGCCTTGGCCGGCGTGGCCGTCGGCATCGTCGTGACCCTCGCCATCGGCCTGGTGAAGGCCTTCATCAGCCGCCGCTGGGGCGAGGACGTCGGCGGGCAGATCCTGATCAGTCTGCTGATGCCCTTCGCGGCCTATCTGGCGGCGGAAGCCATCCATGCCTCGGGCATTCTGGCGGCGGTGGCGGCGGGCGTGACGATGAGTTTCACCGAGCGTCAGGGCTCGGCCCTGGCTGCGACCCGCATTCGGCGCGCCGTGGTGTGGGACACGGTGCAGTTCGTCGCCAACGGCCTGATCTTCGTCATCCTGGGCGAGCAGATGCCGTCCATCATGGCGCGTGCGGCCGAGGTGATCCGTTCCACCGATCATGACGAGATCTGGTGGTTGGCCGTCTATGTCTTCGCCATCGTCGCGGCCCTGGCGGCCTTGCGTTTCGTCTGGGTGTGGACGTCGCTGAAGCTGACCCTGTTCCGTCGAAAGGGCCGCAGCGCCCCGCCCAAGGTCGGGCTGCGGTTGGTGGCCGTCATGTCGCTGGCGGGGGTGCGCGGGGCGATCACCCTGGCGGGCATTCTGACGCTGCCCTTCTACCTGAGCGACGGTTCGCCCATGCCGGCGCGGAACCTGGCCATCTTCCTGGCGGCGGGAGTGATCATCGTCTCCCTGGTGCTGGCCACGATCGCCCTGCCTCGTCTTTTGAGGGGCGTGCAGCTTCCGCCGGAGGATGACCATCAGGCCGAAGAGAACCGATCCCGCGTCGCCGCCGCCTGGGCCGCGATCCGAGCCATTGAGGACGCTCAGCACGCCATGGCCGAGGGCAAGGTCGATCCCGACTTCTATGCCGAAACCGCCACGCGGGTGATGGAGGTCTATCGCCACCGCATCGACATGCGCGCCAGCATGGAGGAGGACGCCGTGGTCCAGGCGCGCCGCGCCGATGACATCGAGCGCCGCCTGCGCCTGACCGGCCTTGCGGCGGAGCGTGAGGAACTGGTGCGCCTCGGCCGCCAGCGACTGATCGACGAAGAGACGGCGCGCAAGCTGATCCGCGAGATCGACCTGCAGGAATTGCGCTACGTCTAGGCCGTCTCGGCGATCCAGCCTGCCAGGTCGGCGTAGCTGTCGAACACCTGGTGCGCGCCGGCCTGTTTCAGACGTTGAGAGTGATCGCCGCGGATATGCCCGCCCGCGCACAGGCCGACGATTGTCATGCCCGCCGCCACACCCGCCAGCACGCCGGTCGGACTGTCCTCGATCACCAGGGTGCGCTCCGGCGCGGCCTTCATCGCCTCGGCGGCGTAGAGGAACAGGTCGGGATGCGGCTTGCCCCGGCTGACATGAACGGCGGCGCTGAAGATCGGGCCGCCGAAGACGTCTTGAGCCCCGAAATGGCGCAGACCCAGCTCGATCCAGTCGGGCGGACTGGAGGAGGCGATGCAACGCGGCTCCTCGCGTCCAGCCAGGAAGGCGTCGAACCCCGCGACGAACGTCAGGTCGCGCCGGGCGCGATCGTGACAGCGCCGCGTCCATTCGTCTTGCAGGCCAGGCGGGCAAGGCGCGCCCAGTCGTTCCGAAATAAGCGCCTCGCAGTCCAGCCAGCGCTTGCCCAGATAGGTCGCCAGGGCGTCGTCCAGCGTGGTCGGCAAGCCGATTTCGCTGAGCAGTTCGGCCATGATCGCATTGTTCAGCAGTTCGCTGTCGGCGATGACCCCGTCGTAGTCGAAGATGATGAGGTCGAACGGACTTCGGTTCACGCCCGCTCGGCGGCCTTGGCGGCGTCCCACAGGGCGTCCATTTCGGACAGGTCGGACTGCTCCGGCGTGCGGCCGTCTTTCTTCAGTTCGGCCTCGATGAACTCGAAACGACGAACGAATTTGGCGTTGGCGGCGCGCAGGGCGTCTTCCGGCTCGACCTCCAACTTGCGGGCCAGATTGGCGACGACGAACAGCAGGTCGCCCAGCTCCTCGCGGGCCTTCTCCTTGTCGCCGGCGGCGATCTCGACACGCAGTTCCTGAACCTCTTCGGCCAGTTTGTCGAAGACTTCGTCGGTGGAGGGCCAGTCGAATCCGACTCGCCCCGCGCGCTTGGTCAGTTTGGCGGCGCGGGTGAGGGCAGGCAGGCCGACCGGCACGTCGTCCAGCACGCCGTGCTGTTCCTTGGCCTTGCGCTCGGCGGCCTTGATGTCTTCCCAGCGGTCCTTCTGGGCCGGGCCGGTGGCCTTGGCGGCTTCGTCGCCGAAGACGTGCGGATGGCGGCGGATCAGCTTGTCGGCCATGGCCTCGGCCACGTCCTCCAGCCGGAAATGCCCGGCTTCCTCAGCCATGCGCGAGTGGAAGACGACCTGGAACAGCAGGTCGCCCAGTTCCACCCTCAGTTCGTCCATGTCGCCGCGCTCGATGGCGTCGGCGACCTCATAGGCCTCCTCGATCGTATAGGGAGCGACGGTCTGGAAGGTCTGCTCCACGTCCCAGGGACAGCCGCCGTTCGGATCGCGCAGGCGAACCATGATGTCTTTCAGGCGGTCGACGGGGTGAGTCATTCAGGCGTGTCCGGCGTCTCTTTGCGCCAGGGCGGCGCGGATTTCATCGTGCCTGCGTGCGGTCAGGGGATAGCCCTTCAGCACCCAGGCCGTGGCCGCCAATAGCAGGCCCGGCACGGCGATGAACAGGATCTGCAGGATCAACAGCGAGAAGTCGCTATTCCCCTCCGGCCCTGGCAGCGCCTTGAACCCCACCAGCGGCAGGATGGCGTAAGGCAGCAGGGCGAAGACGTGGCCCATCTTGGTCGTGGCGGACAGGATGGAGAACATCAGGCCGGTGCGGTCCACGCCGGTTTCCAGTCGCACCTCGTCGCCCGCGTCCGCCATCATGGCGCGCAGCAGGAATAGGCCGGCCGCATAGGGCAGACCGGCGATGAACATCGCGGCCGCCGTCAGGGCGAAGTTCCCGCCGGGAACCAGGGTCGCGCCGACATAGAAGACGGCGAAGATCAGGCTGGCCACGGCCAGGGCGCGATCCTTGCCGATCCTCGTCGCCAGCCAGGCCCAGACCGGCGCCCCGACCAGGCCGGCCATGAAGTAGATCAGCATGAACAGCGACGCCTGGGTATGGTCGTAGCCCTTGATCTGGCCGAAGAAGAAGAACAGCAGCGACCCCGTGATGCCCGGCGCAATGCCCAGCAGCAGGTCCGCGATCAGCAGCTTGCGCACCGTCTTCATCCTGAACAGGGCCAGATAGGCGCGCGGTCCGCCGTGCGGCGCGGCGCCCGCATTGACGGGCTCGGGCACGGCGACCATGGCCAGGCCGATGGTGAGGGGCAGGGCGATGATGATGGCCCAGCCCATGATGCGCACCCCGTCCACGTAGTTCCCCAGGCCCGTCTTCACCACGATGGTCGGCAGGATCAGGATCAGGATCACGCCGATGATGTTGAACACCTGCCACCAGCCATAGACGCGGCTGCGCTGGTCATACTGCGGCGCCAGCACGGCGGCCCAGCCCAACTGCCCCAGCGTGCCCATCGAGAAGCCGAGGTAGAGCACCAGCAGCCAGGCGAACAGATAGATCGGCCCGGCGCCCGGCTGGACCGTCACGAACATCATCAGCGCCGCCAGCATCAGGATCGGCGTCGCCACCGCCATCCACGGGCGATAGCGGCCCAGGCGCGTGCGCGTCCGGTCCATGCCCCAGCCGATGAAGGGATCGAACAGGATGTCGATCAGCCGCACCGCCATGAAGACGGCGGCCACCATGCCCATCTCTATGCCGACGTGGGTGGCGTAGAATTCCGGCAAGGTGACGGGCAGGGCCACGCCGAAAGCCGCCAGCGGCAGGCAGGGGCCTGAGAAGGCGGCCAGGATGGCGTTGGAACGGCGCGGCGCGTCGGGCGCGGCGAGGGCGGACGAAGGCGCTGCGGTTGCGGTCATGCGGTCACGGCCTGTTCGCGGCGCGAGTCGGCCGCAACGGTCACCATGCAGGTTTTCGGCGCAGGCGCGAAGACCGCGGAGGGCTTGCGGCGACTCTCAACCTGAGGCCTGCTGTGGTCATGTGGAAAGCCTCCGCCTTCGTTATCGCCGCCTTGATCGCCTCCTTCGCCGGACAGGCTCACGCCGAGGCCCCGGAACCTGTGCCGACCACCCAGATCTGCGACCGGGCGTCCGGCGCCTGGGACGATACGGCCGAGGCGAACGCCATCTCCCTTTATGCGCTGGAGTGGGTTCCGTTCGGGCCGTTCGAGTTGGGCTGGGAAGCCTATGTCCCGTTGATCCAACAGGAGGTTGGTTCGCCCTGCGATCCGACATCGGCGGGCTTCGCCGAAGCCCTGGCCGCGTTCCAGGCGCGCTATGGGGTCACGGCCAGCGGCCGGTTCGACCAGGCGACCTTTCAGGTGTTGCGAGGTCTGTGGCAGGAGCGGCGACCCTTCGTCATGGCGCGAGTGAGGGGAGAATGCCCGGATCCGCCCCCCGTCGCCGACCTGGCCTATCTGACGACAGGAGAGGAACACGCCGAACGCCTGACGCGTCTGCTGCGTCGCGACGTGCTGGACGCCTATCGCGCCATGGCGACGGCGGCCCGCGCCGAAGTTCCGGAGATCGCCGCCGAACCGGAACTGCTGCGCATCTTCTCCTCCTTCCGCGATCCGGAGGCCGACGCGGCGCGATGCGCGCGCGACGGCAACTGCGACGGCTTGAGGCGCGCCGTCTGCTCGCCGCACCGGACCGGCACGGCCGTCGACCTCTATGTCGGCCACCTGCAGGGCATGGGCGTCGATTCCACCGACGTTCACAGTCGCCGCTACATGAGCCAGACGCCGACCTATCGTTGGCTGGTCAAGAACGCCGGGCGGTTCGGCTTCGTCCCCTATGTCTATGAGCCCTGGCACTGGGAGTGGGTCGGTCGATGATCCGACCGCTTGCGCATGGCGAGGCGGCGCTGGCGCGCGAAGTGTTCGGGCGCGACCTGCGGCTGGACGACATCCGCTTCCTGGGCTCGCCCTGGCCGTTCAACCGGGCCTTCGTGCCGGGGCGCTGGTTCGGGCGCGACTGGATCGTCTGGCCCAAGGCGACCCTGGCGCCGGATTTGTCGCAGGCGTCGCTGCGAACTCAGGCGGTCTTCATTCATGAGCTGGTTCACGTCTGGCAGGCCCAGAGCGGCGTCAACCTGCTGACCAGCAAGCTCAAGGCGGGCGACGGGCCGGGCGCGTACGCCTATCCTGTCGATGAGCGCTGCGAATGGATCAGCCTGAACATCGAGCAGCAGGCCATGGTGGTCGAACACCGCTTCCTGCTGTCGCGGGGCGCGCGGGTTCCGGGCGAAAGCGCCTTTTACGATCGCGTTTGTCCGATCGGCGATCGTTGAGAAAATTGACAAGAAGGCTTTGCGGCGCCGCAACATGACGTTAAATCAGGCACTGATGCTGTTGCTGTATGCATCGTTTCAGTTTTGCCGGAGCGGCCATGCCCAAGATTCTCGTCCTCTACCACTCGACCTACGGCCACATCGAACAGATGGCCGAAGCCGTCGCCGAAGGCGCGCTGCAGGTCGAAGGCGCCCTCGTGGACATCAAGCGCGTCCCCGAAACCGTGCCGGAAGAGCTGGCGCGCAGCTCAGGCTACAAGATGGATCAAGCTGCGCCGATCGCCTCGGTGGCGGAACTGGCCGACTATGACGCCATCATCCTGGGCGCCGGCACCCGCTTTGGCACCGCGGCCTCGCAGATGCGCGCCTTCCTGGACCAGACGGGCGGTATGTGGGCGCAGGGCAAGCTGGTCGGCAAGGTCGGCAGCGCCTTCAGCGCCTCGGCCACCCAGCACGGCGGCCAGGAGACGACCTTCCTCGGCCTGCATCATTATTTCATGCACCAGGGAATGGTTGTCGTCGGCCTGCCGTACGCCTTCGCCGGCCAGATGAACATGGACGAGATCACCGGCGGCACCCCATACGGAGCCACGACCCTGACCAAGGGCGACGGCTCGCGCATGCCGAGCCAGAATGAACTGGACGGCGCGCGCTTCCAGGGCAAGCATGTCGCGGAAATCGCCAGGAAGCTGCACGGTTAAGATCATGCGCCAGCCCGCACTCTTCTTTGGTCACGGCTCCCCCATGAATGCTCTGGGCGGTCCCTTCGCGGACACCTGGCGCGCGTTGGGGCAGGAGATCGGCAAGCCGAAAGGCGTCGTCATGGTCTCGGCTCACTGGGAGACGCGCGGGCTGGGCGTGACGGCGCAGGAGCTGCCGGAAACCATCCATGATTTCGGAGGCTTCCCGGCCGAACTTCACGCCATGCAGTATCCCGCGCCCGGCTCGCCCTCGCTGGCGAACCGGGTGGCGGAACTGACAGGCGCAGTGCAGACGACGCAGTGGGGGCTGGATCACGGGACCTGGTCCGTCCTGGCCCATGTCTGGCCGGACGCCGACGTGCCCGTGGTGCAATTGTCTCTGGACCGCACCCTTGACGCCCGCGCCCATTATGAACTGGCCCAGCGCCTGCGCCCTTTGCGGGATGAAGGCGTCATCGTCGCCGGGTCGGGCGACTTCGTTCACAATCTGCGGACATGGAAGCGGGCGGGCGGCGAGCCCTATGACTGGGCCGTCGATTTCAATGAGGCGGTCAAGCGGGTCTTCATGGCGGGCGACCATGACGCCCTGATCGACTGGGTCCACCTGGCCGAACAGGCGCAGCTCAGCGTTCCGACGGACGAACACTATCTGCCGTTGCTTTATGTCGCCGCGCAGCAGGCGTCGGGCGAGTCCGTCCGCTTCTTCAATGATGTGATCGAAGGCGGATCGATCTCGATGACGGGCGTCCGGATCGGCTGACCGGACGCCGCGTTTCGTTTCTTAGCGTCGACCGCCGCGCAGGGCGTTGTCCAGCGACCACGGCCCCGGCCCAGCGAAGACCAGGTACAGGAAGACGAAGCAGTAGAGGGCCGCCAGCTCTCCGCCGTTGTTGATGGGGTAGGGGCTCTGCGGCGCGTGAACCATCCAATAGGCCACGGCGGTGAAGCCTGACAGGATGAAAGCCGTCGGGCGGCTGAACAGACCCAGCGCCAACAGGACGCCGCCGACCAGTTCAATGGGACCGGACCAACCCGCCAGAGTCGACAGATCGACTCCGCCGCCGCGACCGCCCGGCGGAAAACCCAGAATCTTCTGCGCGCCGTGCTGAAGCAAAAGCAGGCCGGAGACAATTCTCAGAAGGCTGAGAAAATGCGGCTCCCAGCCGGCCAGGGATGTCGAACGTCGGGCCATGAAACCTCCTCGGCCGTTGCGCCCCGCGAGCGGGACCGGACGGCCGAGGTTATGACACTGGCGTCGAACGGCAAGCGCCTTGTCAGGCGCTCTTCAATTCATCCTCGACCTTCTTCTGGATGGTCACATAGTCGGTCTTGCCGGTGCCCAGGACCGGAATGCTTTCGACCTTGATGATCTTCTTCGGCACCGCCAGTTCGGGCGCGCCGTTGTCACGCGCCCATTCGGTCAGGCGTGAGCTCTCGGCCTCCGCGACGTCGGTGACCAGTACCAGGCGCTCGCCCTTCTTGCTGTCAGGCACGGCGACGACGGCGTGGTGGCCGGTCGGCCAGACGGCGCCGGCCATGCCTTCGACCGCCGTCAGGGACACCATCTCACCGCCGATCTTGGCGAAGCGCTTCACCCGGCCCAGGATGGTGATGTAGCCCTCGGCGTCGATATCGACGATGTCGCCGGTGTCGTGCCAGCCGTCCGCCAGGGGCTCCAGATTGTCCGGGTCGTTCGGCGAGATGTAGCCTTCCATCACGTTCGGTCCGCGCAGATACAGGCGCCCCCCGACCTCGATGCCTTCAACCGGTTCGATGCGGTATTCCATGCCCGGCAGTATCTGGCCCACCGTGCCCGGCCGGTTGCGGTCGGGATGGTTCACGGCGACGACCGGCGCCGCCTCGGTGGCGCCATAGCCTTCCAGCAGGGTCAGGCCGCCGAACTTGGCGTCGAAGGCGGCGCGGGTTTCCTCGCGCACCTTCTCGGCTCCGGCGACCGCGAACTTCAGGGTGGCGAAGTCGCCCGGCTCGGCCACACGGGCGTACTGGTTCAGGAAGGTGTCGGTCGCGAACAGGATCGACGCCTTCACCTGGGGCAGAAGATCGGTGATCTGCTTGGCGTGCAACGGCGAGGGATATTCAAACGCCTTCAACCCCTGCAGCAGCGGCAGGATGACCCCGCCTGTCAGGCCGAAGCAGTGGAAGGTCGGCAGCGGATTGAACATCACCCAGTCGGGGTCCAGGTCGATGTGGGCCGCCACCTGGCGCGCATTGGCGACCAGGTTCTTCTGGCTCAGCACCACGCCCTTGGGCGCGCCGAAGCTGCCCGAGGTGAACAGGACCACGCCCGCCGAATCCGGGGCGGTCTTCACGCGAAACCGCTTGGGCGCCATGCCGGCGCTGAGGCCGTACAGCTTGTCGGCCAGGCCGATGGTCTTGCGGATATCATCCAACCAGACGATCTCGGCAACCTCGCCCAGGGCCTCCATCAGGTCGTCCAGCTTGGCTTGGGTCGCGAAACGCTTGGCCGACAGGATCTTCTTCACGCCCGCCGTCTTCAGCGCGGCCTTCAGATTGGCTTCGCCCGAGGTGAAGTTCAGCATGACCGGCACGCGTCCGAAGGCGTGCAGGGCGAAGAAAGTCACCACCACGCCTGCGCTAGACGGCAGCAGCACGCCGACGCGCTCGCCGGGCTGGGTCAGTCTGGCGATCTTGCGGCCCAGCACGAAGGCGGCGCGGATCAAGCCGGTATAGGTCAGGGGGTGGCGATCCTGGTCCTCCAGAATCTCCTTGTCGCCGTAGCGGGCGCGCGCATCGATCAGCGCGTCGAACAGGGTCTCTTCATAGACCTTGGGGTCCAGGGCTGCCCGCAGCAAGCACGTCCTCCTTCGGAGAGCTCTGGCGCGGCCCTCTCGGTTACAAGAGGCCGGAACCTAGTGACGTAAGGTCGCCTTGAAAAGATGCGTAACGTCGCGTGAAGCCGTTCCGATGTCGGACTGAAACCGACTGTGCCTTGCCTTTGCACATCGGAAGGCCGACATACCGCCTTCAGAAACAGGAGCCAGACCGCCGGCGATGGTCACGCTGATCGACACCCTGCAGAAGAAGCCGTCTGAGCTTCGTCACCCTGAAAAGCAGAACCGCCCGGAATCGGCGGTGCTGAAGAAGCCTGACTGGCTTCGCGTCAAGGCGCCCGGCTCGGGCCAGTACAACGCCACCAAGGACATCGTGCGCTCCAAGGGGCTGCACACCGTCTGTGAAGAGGCCGCCTGCCCGAACATCGGCGAATGCTGGAGCCAGAAGCACGCCACCCTGATGATCATGGGCGACACCTGCACGCGGGCCTGCGCCTTCTGCAACGTCAAGACCGGCCTGCCGCAGCCGCTGGACCCGGAAGAACCGGCCAAGGTCGGTCTGGCCGTGGCGCAGATGGAACTGAACCACGTCGTCATCACCTCTGTGGACCGCGACGACGTGTCGGACGGCGGCGCCGCCCACTTCGCCGAGGTGGTGCGCCAGATTCGCATCCAGGCGCCGAACACCACCATCGAAATCCTGACGCCCGATTTCCTGCGCAAGGACGGCGCGGCCGAGGTCATGATCGACGCCACGCCCGACGTCTTCAATCACAACCTCGAGACGGTTCCGCGCCTGTATCTGAAGATCCGGCCGGGCGCCCGCTACTTCCACTCCCTGCGTCTGCTGCAGATGGTCAAGGAGCGCGACCCGAACCAGTTCACCAAGTCCGGCATCATGGTCGGCCTGGGCGAGACCAAGGAAGAGGTCATGCAGGTGATGGACGACATGCGCTCCGCCGGCGTCGACTTCATCACCATCGGCCAGTATCTGCAGCCGACCCGCAAGCACGCCGCCATCGACCGCTTCGTCACGCCCGAAGAGTTCAAGGCCTATGAGGCGATCGCGCGGGCCAAGGGCTTCCTGATGGTGTCGTCCTCGCCGCTGACGCGCTCGTCGCACCACGCAGGCGACGACTTCGCTTGGCTCCGGGCGGCGCGTGAGGCCCAGTTGTCGTCCCGGAACGGCCGCTGATCCTTTGGCCGTCCATCGCGTAACGCGCATCCTGCCCTATGCGCCCGAGCAACTGGCCGCCATGGTGGCGGACGTGCGCGCCTATCCCGACTTCGTGCCGTGGATCACCGCCATGCGCGTCTGGAACGTGCGGGACGAGGCGCCGGGCGTGCATCTGCTGGACGCCGAGGCCGGGGTCGGATTCGCCTTCCTGACCGAGAAGTTCTCGACCTGGGTGCGTCATGACGTGCACGCGCCCAAGGTCGAGGTCGGCTTGATCCGCGGCCCGTTCAAACACCTGAAGAACCGCTGGGAGTTCCATCCGCACCCGCAGGGGACGCGACTGGAATTCTCCATCGACTTCGCCTTCAAGTCGCGCATGCTGGACATGATGCTTCAGGCGAACTTCGACCGGGCGGTCGACAAGCTGATCCAGTGTTTCGAGAGCCGGGCCAAGGCTCTCTACGGCAAGAGGTAGAACCATGGGCGCGCCTTTCGACTTCGATGCGACGGTCGTGGGCGCGGGAGCTGTGGGGCTGGCCTGCGGTCGAGCGCTGTCGCGGCGCGGCCTGACGGTGCTGGTGCTGGAGAAGGAGCCGCACATCGGTCAGGGCGTCTCCGCGCGCAATTCCGAGGTGATTCACGGCGGACTCTATTATCCGACCGGCTCGTTGAAGGCGAAGTTCTGCGTCGAAGGGCGGCGCGCCCTTTATGATTTCCTGGAAAGCCGCAAGGTCGACCACTGGAAGTGCGGCAAGCTGGTCGTGGCGACCGAGGAAGCCGAGGTTCCGCGCATCGAGGCCATCTTCCAGCAGGCCGCGATCAATGGCGTCGAAAACCTTGAGCACCTGACTGGCGCGCAGGCGCGAGCGCTGGAGCCGGAGTTGAACGCCCACGCCGCTATCCTGTCGCCTGAGAGCGGGGTGTTCGACAGTCACGGCTATATGCTGGCCCTGCAGGGCGAGATCGAGGACGCGGGCGGCGCGGTCGTAATCTCCGCGCCTTTCGAGGGGGCGGAAGGCCTGCCGGGCGGCGGCTTCTCTGTTCGCGTGGGCGGGGAGGGGGCGATGACCGTGACCAGCCGCCTTCTGGTCACGGCGCCTGGCCTGTCGGCTCAAGACATCGCAGCTCGAATCGACGGCTATCCCGCCGCTGATATTCCCGCGCATCATCTGGGTAAGGGGATCTACTTCCGTCTGACGGGCGCGGCGCCGTTCAACCGCCTGATCTATCCGCCGCCGATCCCCGGCGCGCTGGGCACCCACTACCGCAAGGATCTGGGCGGGCAGGGGGTGTTCGGCCCCGACCTGGCCTATGTCGAGGCCGAGGATTACTCCGTCGATCCGGCCAAGGCGGAAGAGTTCGCCCGCTACATCCGCCGCTTCTGGCCCAGCGTGACGGTCGAGCGCCTGACGCCCGACTACGCGGGCATCCGGCCCAAGCTGCATGGTCCTGGCGAGCCGCAGCCGGACTTTCAGCTTCACGGCCGAGAGCATCACGGCATCGACGGCCTGATGGCCCTGTTCGGCATCGAAAGCCCCGGCCTGACCAGTTCCCTTGCGATCGGCGAGGCGGCGGCCGAGGCGTTGGCGGGCTCGGCTTGAGCCTGACGATCAGTCGAACGCCGACAGCGGAATTGAGACGAGGCTGAACGGCAGGACGGGGTCTCCCGAGCCGCGACGGTTCAACTGGCTGTTGGCGACGATGAGGCGGTCGCCGCGCACGGCGGCCGTGGCGGGCCAGGCCAGTTCGGCGAACGTCAGCCGCTTCGCCTCTGTCGCCGTGGTGAAATCGGACGACAGATCCAGGGCCACGATCTCCTCGGACCACTGACGCACCACGAACAGCCTCTGGCCGTGCAACGCCAGGCCGTCGCCGCCGTCCAGCGCCGAATCACCTGTGTCGATCGCCGTGATCTCGCGGGTGCTCGTATCGATTCGGAAAAGCTTGCCGGCCTTCATCTGCACGACGAGCAGATAGCGTCCGTCCGGCGTGGCCGCGATTCCGTTCAGATTGGCGTCCTCGCCGTAGCGAATGGCCGTTCCCTCGAACGACAGCCAAGGCTGCAGCGCCTGATCGGCGATGGGATCGCGCGGCGCGCGCCATAGGACCGGCCGCACGGTGTCGGTGAAGTAGGCTGCGTCGGTCGTCAGGGCCACGTCGTTGATCAGCGCCGCGCCTTCGGGGGTGGTGAAGCGCGCCAGCCGTCGACCAGTGGCGATGTCGACGACATGCATCGAGCCTGTCCGCGCCCCGGCGACCCACAGGCGTCCTTCGCCATCGGCCTTGAGGCCCAGAGCCACTGAAACCGGCGTCGCGGGGCGGGCGTCGGCCATATCCAGCGGATCGCCGATCACAATGGTCGCCCTGTTTTCGGGATCAACGCTGACGACGACGCCGGTATTGGCGCTGGTGGTGTAGATCGCGCCGGTGGCCGGATCGACCGTCACGCCCTCGGGGTAGGCCGCCGCTTCGGGTAGAGTCAGAACCGCGATGCTCGACGTGGACGGTTCCCGAGCCTGAGCCGGGGTTCCGGCGAGGAGGCCGATGAAGGCGACAGACCCCGCCGTCGTCCAGAAATCGCGCCAAGAATCGCGCATGTCGTCCTCCCATGATATTCAGCGCCGGAACTCTGCCGTAGGGATGGGCCGGACGCCACCCTCGTCGAGGCGGCGGCAGGCCGAACCATTATCATTCCGCGACTTGAAATCCCTTGCGGCTTCATGCATAAGCCCGCCCTCGCGTGGCGGCTCTTATCGGGGGGCCGCCGCTGTTGTTTTCGCGTCTTCACCGGCGCACCGACTTAGAGATTGAGACGGACATGGCCGTTCCGAAGCGCAAAACTTCCCCCTCGCGTCGCAACATGCGTCGTGCTCACGACGCCCTGGGCGCCAACACCTATGTCGAAGACAAGGACACTGGCGAGCTGCGTCGTCCGCACCACATCGACCTGAAGACCGGCATGTACAAGGGCCGTCAGGTTCTGACCCAGCAGGAAGACTAAGTTCTCCTCTGGCGATCCGGCTCCGGCCGGGCGCAAATTCAGCGGCGCGCGAGCCTCTCGCGCGCCGTTTTCGCATATGTTCGCCGTCGTCTCGCCTGTGGCGATTCAAGCGGGTCTGGTCTAAACCGGCCCGACCTTTCCCAACTCAGTCAGAGCGCAGAGATTCATGACCGATATCGTCGACATCGTCGCCCGCCAGATTCTCGACAGCCGGGGCAATCCGACGGTTGAAGTGGACGTGATCCTGGAAGACGGCAGCTTCGGCCGCGCCGCCGTGCCGTCGGGCGCCTCGACCGGCGCCCACGAAGCCGTCGAACTGCGCGACGGCGACAAGGATGTGTGGGGCGGCAAGGGCGTCGAGAAGGCGGTCGACGCCGTCAACGGAGAGATCTTCGACGCCCTGTCCGGCATGGACGCCGAGGACCAGCGTCGCATCGACGAAGCCCTGATCGAACTGGACGGCACTGAGAACAAGTCGCGTCTGGGCGCCAACGCCATGCTGGGCGTGTCGCTGGCCGTGGCCAAGGCCAGCGCCATCTCGGCCGGTCTGCCGCTGCACCGCTATATCGGCGGCGTCTCGGCCCGCATCCTGCCGACGCCGATGATGAACATCATCAACGGCGGCGCCCACGCCGACAACCCGATCGACATCCAGGAATTCATGATCATGCCGACGGGCGCCGAGAGCTTCTCGGAAGGCCTGCGCATGGGCGCCGAAATCTTCCATGCGTTGAAGAAGGCGCTGAAGGACGCCGGCCACAACACCAACGTTGGCGACGAGGGCGGCTTCGCCCCGAACCTGGCCTCTGCCGACGAAGCCCTGACCTTCATCACCAAGGCGGGTCAGGCGGCCGGCTATCTGGCGGGCGAGGACTTCCACCTGGCTCTCGACGTGGCCTCGACCGAGTTCTTCAAGGACGGCAAGTATGAGCTGGCGGGCGAGGGCAAGTCCTTCGACGCCGAGAGCATGGTCAATTATCTGGCCGATCTGGTCGAACGCTTCCCAATCGTCTCGATCGAGGACGGCTGCGCCGAGGACGACTTCGACGGCTGGAAGCTGCTGACGGATCGCCTGGGCGACCGTGTCCAGCTGGTCGGCGACGACCTGTTCGTGACCAACCCGCGCCGTCTGGCCGCCGGCATCGGCGAGGGCCTGGCCAACTCCATTCTGATCAAGGTCAACCAGATCGGCACCCTGTCCGAGACGCTGGACGCCGTCGATATGGCGCACCGCGCGGGTTACACCGCCGTGATGTCGCACCGTTCGGGCGAGACCGAGGACTCGACCATCGCCGACCTGGCCGTGGCCACCAACTGCGGTCAGATCAAGACCGGCTCGCTAGCCCGTTCGGACCGGACGGCCAAGTACAACCAGCTGCTGCGCATCGAAGAGATGCTGGGCGACCAGGCCGCCTATTTCGGCGACGGCATGCTGCTGAAATAAGCTGCATCACGAAGATGTGCTGGACGCCGCCTCCGAACCTCGGGGGCGGCGTTCGCAATTACGGCCAAGCTACGGTTCGTTAGGCATTTTCGCTCACTGATAGGTCACCGTGTTTGTGCGCGCTCAGAAGGAGCGTCCGTTGTGCCCGAGCAGATGAAGCCCTACCTGCCGTCCGTCCTGCTGCTGTTGCTGATCGCCTATCTGGGCGTACAAGCCCTGACGGGTGAACGCGGCCTGCTAAGTGGCGGTGAACGCGACGCTTTGCTGTCCCAGCGACAGTCCCAACTGACGCGCTTGACCGAGCAGCGCCAGGACCTGGAAGTCCGCGTCCGCTACCTGCGCACCGAGAGTCTCTCGAAGGATCTTCTGGAGGAGCGGGCGAGGGCGGTGATCGGCTTCGCCGACCCGCGCGACTATGTGGTTCGGCTGAACGGCCCCGCTGGCCACAACCGTGGCGCGACCCGCGCCTCCTGAACTATTGTTACAGCCTGGCTGGCTGCTTTGCGTTTCGGGAACGAAGGCTGCTAAAGCCCCTTTCTGTAACGATAAGAGTCCCTGAAACAGGGGTGTAAGCCGGGAGATGCCGGATGGCGAAAGCCGCCGCTCAGAAAAACTCGCCCAGCACGGGCGAAAAGATTCCGAACACGCCGCAGGCTTCCAAGGAAGACCTGCTGCGTTTCTACCGCGAGATGGTTCTCATCCGTCGCTTTGAAGAGCGCGCGGGCCAACTCTACGGCATGGGCCTGATCGGGGGCTTCTGCCACCTGTACATCGGTCAGGAAGCCGTGGCCGTCGGCGTTCAGGAGAGCGTCAAGCAGGGCTACGACAAGATCATCACGGGCTATCGCGACCACGGCCACATGCTGGCCGCGGGCATGGACCCGAAGGAAGTCATGGCCGAGCTGACGGGCCGCATCGGCGGTTCGTCCAAGGGCAAGGGCGGGTCGATGCACATGTTCGACGTGCCGACCGGCTTCTATGGCGGTCACGGCATCGTCGGCGCGCAGGTCGCGCTGGGCACGGGTCTGGCTTTTGCGGGCAAGTACCGCGGCGACGACTCGGTCAGCTTCGTCTACTTCGGCGACGGCGCCTCGAACCAGGGGCAGGTCTACGAGAGCTTCAACATGGCCCAGCTGTGGAAGCTGCCGGCCATCTACATCATCGAGAACAACCAGTACGCCATGGGCACGAGCATCGAGCGCTCGTCGTCTACCACCGAACTGTATCAGCGCGGCGCCAGCTTCGGCATTCCCGGCGAGCAGGTCGACGGCATGGATGTCCTAGCCGTGCGTGACGCCGCCGCCCGCGCCGTGGCGCGCGCCCGCGCCGGCGAAGGTCCCTACATCCTGGAAGTGAAGACCTACCGCTATCGCGGCCACTCCATGTCCGACCCGGCCAAATACCGGACGAAGGAAGAGGTGGACGAGGTCAAGAAGACCCGAGACCCGATCGACCACATCAAGATGCTTCTCGCCGCCGCCAAGGCGACCGAGGACGAACTGAAGGCGATCGACAATGAAGTGAAGGCCGTCGTGGCCGAAGCTGTACAGTTCGCTCAAGAGAGCCCTGAGCCGGATCCGTCCGAGCTCTACACCGACGTCTACGTGGAGGCCTGATACGTGACGGACATTCTGATGCCGGCGCTGTCCCCCACGATGGAAGAGGGCACGCTGACCAAGTGGCACATCAAGGCTGGCGACGTCGTGTCGGCTGGCCAAGTGATCGCCGAGATCGAAACCGACAAGGCGACGATGGAAGTCGAAGCCGTGGACGAGGGCGAAGTCCTCGAAATCCTGGTGCCGGAAGGCGCCGAGGGCGTGAAGGTCAATACGCCGATCGCGCGTCTGGCGGGCGAAGACGGCGCTGCGGCGCCCGCGCCGAAAGCCGCTGAGCCGATGACGGCCGTTGAAGCCGAGGCGCCTGTCGCCGCAACGGTCGCCGCTGCGCCTGCTCAGCCCAAGGTCGAATTGCGTGATCCTGAGATTCCCGCCGACGCCAAGCTGGTGAAGACCACCATCCGCGACGCCCTGCGCGACGCCATGGCCGAGGAAATGCGCCGCGACGAGGCCGTCTTCCTGATGGGCGAGGAAGTCGCCCAGTATCAGGGAGCCTATAAGGTCAGCCGGGATCTGCTGCAGGAATTCGGGGACCGCCGCGTGGTCGACACTCCGATCACCGAGCACGGATTCGCCGGCCTGGGCGTGGGCGCGGCGTTTGCGGGCCTGAAGCCGATCGTGGAGTTCATGACGTGGAACTTCGCCATGCAGGCGATCGACCACATCATCAACTCGGCGGCCAAGACCCTGTACATGTCCGGCGGCCAGATGGGCTGTCCGATCGTCTTCCGCGGTCCGAACGGCGCCGCCGCCCGGGTGGCCGCCCAGCACAGCCAGGACTACTCCGCCTGGTACGCCCAGATTCCGGGCCTGAAGGTCGTGGCGCCCTATGACGCCGCCGACGCCAAGGGGCTGCTGAAGGCCGCCATCCGCGATCCGAACCCCATCGTCTTCCTCGAACACGAGATGATGTACGGCCACGAGTTCGACGTGCCGGACGTCGAGGACTACGTCGTTCCGATCGGCAAGGCCAAGGTCCGCCGCGAAGGCACGGACGTCACTATCACGGCGCACAGCCGCATGGTCGGCTTCGCCCTGCAGGCCGCTGAAAAGCTTGCTGAAGAAGGCATCTCGGCCGAAGTCGTCGACCTGCGCACCCTGCGTCCGCTGGATCACGAGACGATCGTCGAGAGCGTCAAGAAGACCAACCGCCTGGTTTCGGCCGAGGAGGGCTGGGGTCCGATGGGCGTCGGCGCCGAAGTGGTCGCCCGCGTGATCGAGCACGCCTTCGACTATCTGGATGCGCCGCCGCTGCGCGTGCACCAGGAAGACGTGCCGCTGCCCTACGCCGCCAACCTGGAAGCCCTGTCCCTGCCGGGCGTCGACAAGATCGTCGCCGCCGTGAAGAAGGTGATGGCATGACCGATATCCTGATGCCCGCCCTGTCTCCGACGATGGAGGAGGGCGTGCTGGCCAAGTGGCACGTCAAGGTCGGCGACACCGTCTCGGCCGGCGACGTGATCGCCGAGATCGAGACCGACAAGGCGACGATGGAAGTCGAAGCCGTGGACGAAGGCGAAGTTCTTGAAATTCTCGTCCCGGAAGGCTCCGAGGGCGTGAAGGTCAACACGCCGATCGCCCGCCTGTCCGGCGACGACGTGGCGCCCGCGCCCAAGAAAGTTGATGCTCCGACCGAGACGCCGAAGGCTGAAGCGCCCAAGGCGGAGACTCCCAAGGCCGAAGCCGCGCCCGCTCCGGCCGCACCGAAGTCTGACGATGGCGGCCGCATCTTCGCCTCGCCGCTGGCGCGCCGTCTGGCCGCCCAGGCCGGTCTGGACCTGAAGGCCGTCAAGGGCACCGGCCCGCACGGCCGCATCGTCAAGCGCGACGTGGAGGCCGCCGGCAAGGGCGGCGCTCAACCGGCCGCCGCGACGACTGCGACCGCAGTCGAGCCGCGCAAGGCCCTGTCGCTGGCTCAGATGGGCATTCCGGGCGGCAGCTATGACCTGATCCCGCTGGACGGCATGAAGAAGGCCGTCGCCCGCCGCATGGTCGAGAGCGTGCAGAACGTGCCGCACTTCCCGCTGTTCATCGACGTCGAGATCGACCAACTGATGGCCGTCCGCGCCAAGGTGAACAAGATGCTGGAGCCGCAGGGCGTCAAGGTCTCGGTGAACGACTTCGTCATCAAGGCCGCTGCGCTCGCGCTGAAGATGGTGCCGGAGGCGAACGCCTCCTACACCCCCGAAGGCATCGCCATGCATCACAACGCCGACGTTTCCATGGCGGTGGCGATCGACGGCGGCCTGATCACCCCGATCATCCGCAAGGCCGAGACCAAGGGCCTGGCCCAGATCGCGACCGAGTCCAAGGACCTGGCCAAGCGGGCCCGTGAGCGCAAGCTGAAGCCCGAAGAGTTCCAGGGCGGCACCTTCTCGGTATCCAACCTGGGCATGTTCGGCATCAAGCAGTTCACCTCGATCATCAATGAGCCGCAGGGCTGCATCATGAGCGTGGGCGCCGGCGAACAACGTCCGGTCGTCAAGGACGGCCAGATCGTGCCGGCTACCGTCATGACCGTGACCCTGACCTGCGATCACCGCGTGGTCGACGGCGCGACGGGCGCCCGCTTCCTGCAGGCGTTCAAGCCGCTGATCGAAGATCCCGTGGCGATGCTGGCGTAAGGGGAGGGTGAAGTCATGACCTCGGTCTATGACTTCTCCGCCCGGGCCATCGATGGCGCGGACGTGGCGCTGGACCGCTTTCGCGGTCAGGCGTTGCTGATCGTCAATACGGCGTCAAAGTGCGGCTTCACCGGCCAGTATGCCGGGTTGGAGAAGCTGCACCGCGACTTCGTCGACGCGCCGTTCGAGGTCCTGGGCTTTCCCTGCAACCAGTTCGGCCAGCAGGAGCCGGACAGGGCGGCGGAAATCGCCGCCTTCTGCGCCAGCAGCTTCGACGTGACCTTTCCTCTGTTCGACAAGGTCGAGGTCAATGGACCGAACCGCCACCCTCTCTACGCCTGGCTCACCCGACAGAAGCGCGGCTTCCTGGGCTCCCAGGCCATCAAGTGGAACTTCACCAAGTTCCTGACCAACCGCGAAGGCCGCGTCGTCGCGCGCTATTCGCCCCAGACTGAACCCGAGGCCATCAAGGCCGACATCGAGAAGTTGATCTGATCATGGCTGCTGAATTCGATCTCGTCGTCATCGGCTCGGGCCCCGGCGGTTACGTCGCGGCCATCCGCGCCAGCCAACTGGGCCAGAAGGTCGCCATCATCGAGCGCGAGAACCTGGGCGGCATCTGTCTGAACTGGGGCTGCATCCCGACCAAGGCCCTGCTGAAGTCCGGCGAGAAGTTCGAAAGCCTGTCGCACCTGAAGGACTACGGCCTGTCGGCCTCGGGCGCCTCGTTCGACTTCGACGCCATCATCCAGCGCTCGCGCGGCGTGGCCAAGCAACTGAATCAGGGCGTCGGCTTCCTGATGAAGAAGAACAAGATCGAGGTCATCGAGGGCTCGGCCAAGCTCGAGAAGGGCGCCGCTGCGCCGAAGGTCGTCGTGGCTCTGAAGGCCGGCGGCTCGCGCACGATCGAAGCCAAGACCGTCATGCTGGCCGTCGGCGCCCGCGCCCGCGCTCTGCCGCAGATCGGGCTTGAGGCTGACGGCGACAAGATCTGGGCCTATCGCGACGCCCTGGCGCCGAAAAAACTGCCCAAGACCTTCGTGGTTATCGGCTCGGGCGCCATCGGCATCGAGTTCGCCAGCTTCTACCGCGCTCTCGGCGCCGAGGTGACGGTCGTGGAAGCCGTTGATCGCGTCATGCCGGTCGAGGACGAAGAGGTCTCCAAGGCCGCTCAGAAGGGCTTCGAAAAGCGCGGCATCAAGTTCAAGCTCGGCGCCAAGGTGACGAAGGTCTCCAAGGATTCCAAGGGCGTGAAGGTCGATCTTGAAGTCAACGGCAAGGCTGAAAGCCTGGAGGCCGAGGTCTGTATTTCGGCCGTCGGCATCACCGCCAACACCGACGGCATCGGTCTGGAGGCGCTGGGCGTCGAACTGGACCGCGGCCACATCAAGACCGACAGCCACTGCCAGACCAATGTGAAGGGCCTGTACGCCATCGGCGACTGCGCCGGCGCGCCCTGGCTGGCCCACAAGGCCTCGCATGAAGGCATCCACGCCGCCGAGCACATCGCCGGTTACAAGACGCCGAACGTCCATTCGCCCATCGCGGGCTGCACCTACGCCCAGCCGCAGGTCGCCTCGGTCGGGGTGACGGAGCAGGGGGCCAAGGCCGAGAAGCGCGAGGTCAAGATCGGCCGCTTCCCGTTCAAGGTGAACGGCAAGGCCATCGCGGCGGGCGAGACTGAAGGCTTCGTCAAGGTCATCTTCGACGCCAAGACCGGCGCCCTGATCGGCGCTCACATGATCGGCGCCGACGTCACCGAAATGATCCAGGGCTACGTCACCGCCATCACCATGGAAGCGACCGAGGAGGACATCCACGGCATCGTCTATCCGCACCCGACCATGTCCGAGGCCATGCACGAGGCCGCTCTGGACGCCTATGGCCGCGTGATCCACATCTAGGGCGGTTGTTAGAAAATCTGAACTGTGGCTAAGAGGATCGCTCCTCCCCATGGTTCGGATTTTCCATGATTGTCGCGCCTGACGTCCTCGGCCTGATCGGCAACACGCCCTTGGTGCGCCTCAAGCGCGCCTCTGAGGCGACCGGCTGCGAAATCCTGGGCAAGGCCGAGTTCCTGAACGTCGGCGGCTCGATCAAGGATCGCGCCGCGCTCAGCATCATCCGCGCGGCGCGCGCCTCAGGGGTGCTGAAGCCTGGCGGAACCATCGTCGAAGGCACGGCGGGGAACACCGGCGTGGGCCTGGCCCTGGTCGGGGCGGCGCTGGGCCACCCGGTCGTCATCGTCATGCCGCGCACCCAGACGGAAGAAAAGAAGCGGGCCGTACGCCTGCACGGCGCCCGCCTTATCGAGGTCGATCCGGCGCCCTTCGCCAGCCCCAACCACTTCGTCCACTTCTCGCGCCGTCTGGCCGAGGAACTGAACGACAGCGAGCCGAACGGCGCCTTCTACGCCGACCAGTTCGACAATCCGGCCAATCGTCAGGCCCACTATGAAGCCACTGGGCCGGAAATCTGGAAGCAGATGGACGGCCGCGTCGATGGTTTCATCTGCGCCGTCGGCTCGGGCGGCACTCTGGCGGGAACCTCAGCCTACCTCCGTGAGCGCAATCCAGCCCTGCAGGTCGGACTGGCCGACGTTCCGGGCGCCGCCCTCTACAGCTGGTTTACCGAGGGCGTGCTGAAAGGCGAGGGCGGTTCAATCGCCGAAGGGATCGGCGTAAATCGCATCACCGGAAATCTGAAGAGCCTCTTGGTCGACCATGCCTATCGCATCGAGGATGCCGAGTTCCTGCCGATCCTCTTCGACCTGGTTCGCGAGGAAGGGCTGTCGCTCGGTCCCTCGAGCGGCGTCAACATCGCCGGCGCCATCCGCATGGCGCGGGATATGGGGCCCGGCCATACCCTCGTGACCGTCTTGTGCGACGCCGGTCAGCGCTACGCCAGCAAGATCTATGACCCGGCGTTCCTGAACGCTCGCGGCCTGCCGACGCCGAACTGGATGCGCTGATGACCCGCCGCAAGGATTCCGCCGTCGACAGCCGGCTTCCGCCGCTCAACGCCCTGAAGGCTTTCGAGGCCGCCGCCCGTCGGCTCAACATCACCCGCGCCGCCGAGGAGCTATCCGTCACGCCCGGCGCCATCAGCCAGCAGATCCGCATTCTGGAAGAGCACGCAGGAGCCCCGCTGTTCCATCGCGAAGGTCGTCAGATTGCGCTGACGGAGCTGGGCGCCGAACTCTATCCGCTGTTGCGCGACGGGTTCGACTATCTGAAACGGGCAGGGGACCTGCTCTATCGGCCCGACCGCCGCCACGCCCTGGCGGTCAGCGTGCCGCCGTCCTTCGCCTCCAAATGGCTGGCGCCGCGCATTGCCCGTTTCGCGGCAGCGCATCCTGAAATCGAGGTCTGGATGTCGGCCGACATGCGGCTGGCTGACGTCAGCGGCGGCCGGGTCGACGTTGCGGTCCGTTACGGACGGGGCGACTATCCCGGCGTGCGCTCGGAAAGATTGCTGAACGCCGATGTGACGCCGGTCTGCGCGCCCTCGTTAACCATGGGCGACAACGCCTTGCGTCGGCCGTCGGACCTGGCGCGCCACGTCCTGATCCATCTGCGGCCCAGCGAATTGGAAGAACCGCGCCCGGACTGGGCGGCCTGGCTCAAGGCCCGGGGATTGACGGACATCGACGCCCAGGCCGGGCCGCGTTTCGATCAGACGGCCCTGGCCATTGAAGCGGCGGCTCATGGTCAGGGCGTGGCCCTGGCGCCGTACGCCTTTGTCGCTGAAGATCTTGCGTCCGGCCGGCTGGTGGCGCCTTTCGCTGACGGCGCTCTGACTACGGACCTAGCTTACTACGTCCTGACCAAGCGCAGCGGCGCATCAGCGCCGGCAAGGGCGTTCGCCGCCTGGCTCAAGCATGAGGCCCAAAGCGCAGCAGAGGCCAACATCGACGACCTGTGAAGGCAGATACCATAAAATCGCCTAAGATATATTATGCGAAGTGAACACCAGTTCGATTGCGATCCGAAGTCGTGCCTTGAGGTGTTGATCAATCCAATAGCCGATAGCCAACCCCCGGTTCGGTGACGATCAGGCGGGGCTGGGCGGGGTCAGATTCCAGCTTTTGACGCAGTTGGCCTACGACGACGCGCAGGTACTGGGTGTCGTCGGCGTGGGCCTTGCCCCAGACGGCGGTCAGCAGGTCGCGGTGGCCGACGACCTTGCCGGCGTTGCGGGCCAGATAGGCCAGGACGTCGTATTCCTTGGGCGTGACACGCACGGCGGCGCCAGCATGGGTGATCAGGCGGCGCTCCAGGTCGATGACCACCTCGCCTGCCGTCAGCGGCCCGGTCGACTCAAGGCGCGGCGCGGCCTGGCGCAGATTGGCGCGGACCCGGGCCAGAAGTTCGCCGACGCCGAAGGGCTTTTCGACATAGTCGTTCGCGCCCAGATCCAGGGCCGCGATCTTCTCGGCCTCCTTGTCGCGCGCCGACAGGATGATGATGGGCCCAGCGTAGAATTCGCGGGCCCTGGCCAGCACGTCCTTGCCGTCCATGTCGGGAAGGCCGAGGTCCAGCACGACGGCGTCGGGGCTCCATAGGGCAATGCCGCGCAGGCCCTCCTGCCCGCTGTCGGCGCGGCGCGGCTCATAGCCTGCGGCGTCCAGCGCCGGGGACAGGAAGCGGTGGATCTGAGGCTCGTCGTCGATGACGAGAATCTGGGGGCGGACAGCAGCCATGAAGAAAGTCTAGAGCAGGCTCGGGTGGGTGACGACGGCCTTGGGGAGGCTGATCAGGATACGAGTGCCCTTTCCATCCTGAATGGGGCTGACGGCGGCGATGCGGCCGTTCATGGCCTCGACGAAGCCCTTGGCGATGGCTAGGCCGAGGCCCGCGCCCTTGGTCCGGTCCGAGGGCTCCTCCATGCGGCGGAACTTGTCGAAGACCCGTTCCAGTTCGGCAGTCGGGATGCCCTTGCCCTCGTCCTCGATGGAGATGACCACGGATCCCCGGTCCTCATAGGCGGCCAGTTCAATGGTCGAGCCATCGGGGCTGTAGGCGACAGCGTTCTCGAGGATGTTGACCAGCGCCTGCTCTAACAGCCCCTGATCGACCATGACCAAGCTGAGCTGGACCGGGAAGTCGCGGGTCATCCTGCGCTCGCCCAGACGCCGCGCCACCCGCTTGCCCGCCGCGTTCAGCACGTCGCGCACGTCGACCCAGTCGGCGCGGATGTTCAGACCCCCGCCCTCCAGCCGGGTCATGTCCAACAGATCGCCGACATAGCGGCTGAGCCGCTCGGCCTCCTCGCGGATCGACAGCAGCAGGTCGGCGCGAACCTCGGGTTTCAGCTTGTCGCCGAGGTCGATCAGGGTGGTCGAGGCCCCCAGGACCGTGGACAGGGGCGTGCGCAGGTCATGGCTGACCGAGTTCATCAGCGCGCCCCTGAACCGATCCGTGCGACGCAGGGTTTCGGTCTCCACCGCCTGACCGGCCAGGTCGGCGCGCTCAACCGCCACGGCGCCCTGATCCAGCAGGGCCAGGGCCAGCTTCTCCTCGTCCGAACCCGGCGACAGGGCCGCCGCCTCGATCCCAGCCACGCCCGCGCGGTCGCGCACCCCCTGCAAGGACCGGAAGGTCCAGCGAGCTTGCGGCAGGGTGCCGGTGCCGTGACCGGCGGGCTCGCCCTTCTCCCAGGCCCAGCGCGCGGCGGCCATGGCCTCTGCGTCCAGTTCGGGCTTGCCTGGCGCCGCGGCGATCAGGCTCAGTTCGCCTTCGACCGGCAGCAGGACCACGGCTCCAGCCCCGGCGGCGGCGGCCGTCTGTTCGGCCAGGATGCGCGCGGCGGCTGTCCGGTCGCCGACGCCGGTCAGGCGCTGGCTGGCCGCCAATAGAGCCGAGACGGCCGAGGCCCGGCCTTGCGCCGCCCGCGCCTGCTCACGAACCCGCCCGGCCAGAAAGCCTGCCGTCAGGGCCACGGCCCAGAAGACGATCAGGGTCAGGACGTCGGTGGGCGAGCCGATGGAGAAGCTGTATTTCGGCTGCAGGAACAGGAAGTTGTAGGTCAGGAAGGCGACCGTCGCCGCCGCCAGGGCGGGACGCAGGCCGTACAGCACCCCCGCCGCCAGCACCGCCGACAGATAGATGACGCCCAGGTCGACCCGTTCGAACATCCGGTCCAGCAGCAGGGCCAAGCCCGTCGCCGCCACCACGATGGCCGCCCCCACGGCGTAGCCGCGCCAACCGCCCGTCAGACGGAGACGCGGCTCGCGCAGCGTCTTGTCCTCGAGATCGGCCCCGTCGGTGATGACATGGACCGCCACGCCGCGCGCCTGGCGCAGCAGTTCCGCGGCCAGCGACCGGCCCAGCCACTCGGACAGGCGGCTGTCGCGACTTTTGGCCAGGACAATCTGGGTGACGTTGTTCTGATGGGCATGATCCATGACGGCGCGCACCACGTCGTCGCCGGACAGCACCACGGTGCGCCCGCCCAGCTGTTCCGCCAGCTTCAGCGCATCCGACAACTTCCCCGCCGAGCCGACACCGTGTCGCGCGCCCGAGGGGCGGTCGACATGGGCCACGGTCCAGGGCGCGTCCATCATCATGTCCGACAACCGCCGCCCCGCGCGAACCAGGGGCGCGGCCACGGCGTCGCCCGCGACCAGGACCAGAATCCGCTCGCCCGCCGCCCACGGCCCGGTCATCCCCTGCTCGCGCAGGCGAGCGGTCAATTGATCGTCCACCGTCTGGGCCGCGCGACGCAGGGCCAGTTCGCGCAGGGCCGTCAGATTTTCGACCTTGAAGAAGTTGTCCGAGGCCAGCCGCGCCGTCTCGGGCACATAGACCTTGCCCTCGGTCAACCGCTTGCGCAGCTCCTCGGGGGTGATGTCCACCACCTCGATGTCGTCAGCGCGCGACAGGGCGCTGTCGGGCACGCTCTCGCGCTGGCGGACGCCGGTGATGCGCAGCACCACGTCCGACAGGCTTTCCAGATGCTGGACGTTCAGGGTGGTCCAGACGTCGACCCCGGCGTCCAGAATCTCCTCCACGTCCTGCCACCGTTTGGGATGGCGCGAGCCGGGGGCGTTGGAATGGGCGTATTCGTCGACCAGCAGCAGGTCGGGCCGTCGCGTCATGGCCCCGTCGATGTCGAACTCCAGCAGGGTCCGTTCGCGGTGGGCGATGGGGTTGCGAGGCATGACCTCCAACCCGCGCAGCAGGCTCGTGGTCTCCTTGCGGCCGTGGGTCTCGACCACGCCGACGACCACGTCGTCGCCCTCGGCCTTACGCCTGCGGGCGGCGCGCAGCATCTCATAGGTCTTGCCGACGCCGGGCGACATGCCCAGAAAAACCTTCAGCCGCCCACGCTTGCGCGGGGCGGCCGGGGTCCTGTCCGTCGTGACAGCAGGCGTCGCCATCAGCCCTCCGCGGGATGCGGGAAGCGGGCGTCGAGCGCCATATTGGTCAGCAGCACATTGACGCGCGGCTGGCCCAGCACGAAGGTGCGGCCTTCCTCATGCTGTCGGATCACCTCGCGCACCTGCGCCTCTCCTACCCCGCGCGCGCTGGCGATGCGGGCGACCTGGAGCTCAGCGTAGGCCGGAGATATATGCGGGTCGAGGCCCGAAGCCGAGGTCGTCACGGCGTCGGCGGGGATAACCGCCTTCCCCGTCTCGGCCCGCAAGGCGTCGGCGTCCGTCTTCACCCGCGCGATCAGATCGGGGTTCAACGGGCCGAGGTTAGAGCCGGACGAGGCGGCGGCGTCATAACCCTTGCCGGCCGCCGAAGGACGCGGGTGCAGGTATCCGGGCTGGGCGAAGGACTGGCCGACCAGGGCCGAACCCACCACCTGGCCCGCCTTGTCGCGGACCAGGCTGCCGTTCGCCTGACCCGGAAAGGCCGCCTGAGCCACGCCGGTCACGGCCAGGGGATAGGCAACGCCCAAAACGCCGGTGAACAGGGCGATCATCACGACCGCCGGACGGATATGGTTCAGCATCAGAAGACCGCCTTCAGACTGGCCACGGCGCGGCTGTCATAGGCGTCGCCGAAGTCGTGTTCGTCGGTGTCGAAATAGCGGACGTCCAGCGCCAGATGATCGGTCAGCTGATAGGCCGCGCCTAGGTTCCAGGTGACGTAGTCGAAGTCGGACGACACCCACTGACGCCCCGCCGCCGCCGAGATCGTCCACTTGTCCGCCGGGCTGATCGCACCGTTGATCTCGGCGTAGGTCGCCTCGTCCTCGGACGCGCCGAAGAAGTCGGGCGACCAGTAGATGGCCGCCCCCAGGGTCGCCGGACCGACGGCGCGCGAGGCAGCGGCCTTCAGCTCGACATAGTCGTAATCGGCGCCGTCCGGCTGGCCGGCGTAGAAGTAGCTGACCACGCCGAAGTCCCAGTTGAAGCCGCCGAACTCGGGCCGGACGCCAGCGTAGAGGTCGATCTCGGCGTCGGTGTCGCCGTCACCGGCGAAGGAGACGTTCCCGGCCCAGGCCCCGGCGTAGAACAGGCCTTGGGTGACATCGACCCCGGCGGAAATCGCCGGATCGCTCTCGGTCTGGCTGACCCCTCGGAGGACATAATCGGAGGCTGCGGCGGCGTTGAAGGCGATGTCAGGTCCGGCTTTTTCCTGGGCCTCGGCCGAGCTGCTGCACAGGCCCAGGGCGATGATGGCGACCAGACAGGCCCCGCCGAACAGGGCGTCGTTGGCGCCCGAAACCTTGGTGGTGTTGCGTTTACGCATGATGTTTCCTTCCCCTCAGGCCAGGCCGAGGGCGGAGATGACGATGTCGATGAGCTTGATGCCGATGAAGGGCGCGATCAGACCGCCCAGGCCGTAGATCAGCAGATTACGGCCCAGCAGCTTGCCCGCCCCCACAGCGCGGTATTTCACTCCGCGCAGCGCCAGCGGGATCAGGGCGACGATGACCAGGGCGTTGAAGATAACGGCCGATAGGATGGCGCTTTCCGGGCTGGACAGCTTCATCACGTTCAGCGCCGCCAGCGACGGCAGTCCGACCACGAACATCGCCGGGATGATGGCGAAATACTTGGCCACGTCGTTGGCGATCGAGAAGGTGGTCAGGGCGCCGCGCGTGATCAGCAGTTGCTTGCCCACCTCGACGATCTCGATGACCTTGGTCGGGTCAGAGTCCAGATCGACCATGTTGCCGGCCTCGCGGGCCGCCTGGGCGCCGGTCTGCATGGCCACGCCCACGTCAGCCTGAGCCAAAGCGGGCGCGTCGTTGGCGCCGTCGCCGCACATGGCGACCAGACGCCCCTTGGCCTGTTCAGCCTTGATCAGACGCATCTTGTCCTCGGGCGTGGCCTCGGACAGGAAGTCGTCGACCCCGGCCTCGGACGCGATGGCCGCCGCCGTCACCGGGTTGTCGCCGGTGATCATGACGGTGCGCAGGCCCATGCGGCGCAGGTCGGCGAAGCGCGCCTTCACCCCCGGTTTGACCACGTCCTTCAGGTGGATGACGCCGACCAGAGCCTCGTCCTCGACCACGGCCAGGGGCGTGCCGCCCGAGCGGGCGATGCGGTCCACGGCGGCGCGAAACTCGGCCGGAGCGGCGCTCTCGGCCACGCCTAGCGCCTTCAGCACGGCGTCCACCGCCCCCTTGCGCCACGAGCAGCCGTCCGCTTCCAGTCCTGACTGGCGGGTCACGGCGGTGAAGGGAATGGTCTTCGCCCCTTCCGGCATATCGCCCGTCACGCCCGCGTTGCGGCCCAGCGCGACGATGGAGCGGCCTTCGGGCGTCTCGTCGGTCAGCGAGGCCATAACCGCCGCGCGCATGGCCGCCTCGGGACGGACGCCCAGCGCGGGGATGACCTCGGTCGCCATGCGGTTGCCGAAGGTGATGGTGCCGGTCTTGTCGAGCAGCAAGGTGTCGACGTCGCCTGCCGCCTCCACCGCGCGGCCCGATGTGGCCAGAACATTCACCTTCAGCAACCGGTCCATACCGGCGATGCCGACGGCGGACAGCAGGCCCCCGATCGTCGTGGGGATCAGGGTGATGAACAGGGCGCCCAGAATGATGGGATCCAGCCTGATCCCTGAGTAGGCGCCCAGCCCCAGCAGCGCCGCGACCGCGATCAGAAAAATCAGGCTCAGACCGGCCAGCAGCACCGACAGAGCCAGTTCGTTCGGCGTCTTGCGACGGTCCGCGCCCTCGACCATGGCGATCATGCGATCAAGGAAGGTCGAGCCGGGCGCCGAGGTGATGCGCACCTTGATCCAGTCGGAGACAACCGTAGTGCCGCCCGTGACGGCCGAGCGGTCGCCGCCGCTTTCACGGATGACGGGGGCGCTCTCACCGGTGATGGCGGCCTCATTGACCGAGGCGACGCCTTCGATGATTTCCCCGTCTGAGGGGATGACGTCGCCGGCCTCGACCAGGACGATGGCGCCGATCTCCAGCTCATGCGCCGGGGTCGGGACAAGCGTGCCGGTCTTAGGATCGACGATCAGCTTGGCCTTGGTGGTGACGCGTGAGGCGCGAAGGCTGTCGGCCGCCGCCTTGCCCCGCCCCTCGGCGATGCTTTCGGCGACGTTGGCGAACAGCACCGTGGCCCACAGCCACAGGGCCAGCTGGACGGCGAAGCCTGCCGCCTGCCCCATCGCCACGGCGGCGACCGCTGAAACAGTGGCCAGGGCTGCGACGATCCAGGTGGCGAAGATCACCGGGTTTCTGAGAAGCCGGGTCGGGTTCAGCTTGACGACAGCGTCGCCGAGCGCCCGGCCAAGCATGGCCCCGGTCAGCCCGCCCGCGATGGGCGCAGCAGATCGGGAGCTCGACGGATCGAGCGAGACTTGGGTCATGACGGATATCCGATCAGAACCGGGCCACAATCTGGAGCATGTCGAAATGCTCCCCGATCGGACCCAGAGAGAGGGCTGGGAAGAACTGCAGGCCGCCAAGGATCAGGATCACCCCGATCAACAGGCCGATGAACAGCGGGCCATGCGTGGGCAAGGTGCCGACCGACGGCGCCAGACGCGGCTTGGCGACCAGCGCCCCCGCCACGGCCAGAACTGCGACAGCCGGCACGAACCGGCCCAACAGCATGGCCAGACCCAGGGTGGTGTTCCACCATGGCGTGTTGGCGCTCAATCCGGCGAAGGCCGAGCCGTTGTTCCCCGTCGCCGATGTGTAGGCGTAGAGGATCTCGGACAGGCCATGCGGCCCCTTGTTCAGCAGGCTGGCCAGCGCGTCAGGCAGGACCGCCGCAACCGCTGAAAAGCCCAGCACCGACAACGGCACGACCAGCACCACCAGCATTGCGAATTGGATCTCGCGCACCTCGATCTTCTTGCCCAGATATTCAGGCGTGCGGCCGACCATCAGGCCCGCCACGAAGACCGCCAGCATAGCCATCAGCACTATGACCGCGACGCCCGAACCGATCCCGCCGGGCAGGATCTCGCCCAACTGCATCAGGAACATCGTCACCGCTCCGCCCAGCGGCATATAGCTGGCGTGCATGGAGTTGACCGAGCCGTTCGAGGCGCCGGTCGTCTGGGCCGCCCAAGCGACGGACGACGGCACGCCGAAGCGGACCTCCTTGCCCTCCATGTTCCCGGCGGACGTATCCACGCTGGCCGCGACCAGGGCGGGCGCCGGCTGGCTCTCGACGACATAGAGGGCCGATCCCGCCGCGCTCAGCAACAGGACCGCCGCCACGACCAGGGCGCGCACGTCCTTTTTGGCCATGACGCTGCGGCCGAAGGCGAAGAAGGCCGCCCAGCCCAGGACGTTCACGCTGATCGCCGTGATCAGATTGGTCAACGGGGTCGGGTTCTCCAGCGGGTGCGCCGAGTTGACGCCGAACACGCCGCCGCCGTTGATGCCCAACTGCTTGATGGCCAGCTGGCTGGCGGTCGGGAACAGGCTGATCGTCTGCGATCCGCCCTCCAGCGTCGTCGCCTGCGCCGAGGCCGCCAGCGACTGCACCACGCCCAGACCGGCCAGAACCACCGCGACGATGAAGGCGATGGGCAGCAGGACATAGAGGCTGGTGCGTGTCAGGTCGGCCCAGAAGTTGCCGACGCCCTCGCCGCGATCGGCCAGAAAAGCGCGCGCCAGCGCCGCCGCAATGGTCGCGCCGGTGGCCGCCGAGACGAAGTTCTGCACCGTCAGCCCGACCATCTGGCTGAAGGTCGAGACGGTGGTTTCCCCGCCATAGCTCTGCCAGTTGGTATTGGTGACGAAGCTGACGGCGGTGTTGAAGGCCAGATGCGGGCTAAGGCCGCCGAACCCCTGCGGGTTCATCGGCAGCACGCCCTGCAGGCGCAGCATTCCATAGAGCAGCAGAAAGCCCGCCAAGTTGAACGCCAACAGCGCCCCAGCATAGCCCAGCCAGCCCTGACTGCGTGCCGCATCAACCCCTGCGGCCCGATAGAACAGGCCCTCGACCGGCTTCAGCACCGGGTCCAGCCAGGTCCGCTCGCCGTTCCAGACGCGCGACATATAGACCCCGATCGGCCAGCCGAGCACAACGGCCAGGCCGAGGGTCAGGGCGATCTCCGCCCATCCTTGAATGTTCATGAGAAGGCGGCTCCGTTCAGAACCGCTCGGGACGCAGCAGGGCCGCGACCATGTAGCCGGCGATGATGAGGGCTCCGGCGCCCCACAGGACGTTCAGCCACATGTCACAACCTCTTCAACGCAGCGGCGAGAGCGGCGAAGGCCAGAAAGGCCCCGCCGCCGACCGCCAGAAAAATCACATCGGCCATGCCGACACCTCCAGCTCGACTGAGAGCCGGAGGAGACACCCTGGAGGCATAAGGGAGCCATGCGGAACACAGCCCCCCGCATAAGGCGCGCGTAAAGAGCCCCTTACGCGGGCCTTACGCCGAAGCTTCCAAACAGCATCGCCCGATTATGGCCGGTCAGGCTTTCATGGCGAGGAAAGGAACTCGACACATGAGCCGCTGCAGCCTTCTTCGGCAGTCGTTGACCGGCACGCCCGTCAAAGTCATCGCCCCTGACGTCTGGTGGATGACTATGACGCTCGTCGGCCTCGCTTTCGGCGTGCGCCCAGCCGGCGCCGCCGGAGAGCGTCGCCCATGATGACCGGTTACATCGAGGGGCGTCCGATGCATCCCGCATTGCCCCGCCAATACCGGGTCGTCGCGTCAGGCGAGGGTTGGTGCGTGACCTTGGGCGAGGCCCGCACAACGCCCTTCCAGCACCAGCGCCAAGCTGAACGGATTGCTAGGGCGCTACAGAGACAGGCTGATGCCCTGCGAGACTAGAGAAACCGCCAACAGCCCGAAGGAGCGACATCCCGTTATCGGTAGCGGCTCGGTCAGGGCCAAACAATTTCACCCGCACGGTCGCGCGTATGCTGAGGGGTTGCTCCAGCGGACACCCGCATGATGCAGAAAGCGGACCTTCCGAAGCACTGCTTTGAGTCAGAAACAGACCTAATCAGCTGCGTCATAAATGACTGTTTCTGATACATGACAGTCGGTACAGATCACTCTGGCAGGATTTCTATGCCGGTCGTGTTGCAGTAACCTGTTGCGAAATCAGCGTCTCAACGGACGTCACACTAACGGGTTTTGACGCAAATACTCTTGGGTTACGCGAGAGTCTCGACTGATGAGCAGAATTTGGAGCTCCAGGCGGACGCGTTAAGTGCGGCCGGCTGCGACCGCATATTCTCTGACAAGCTGGGCGGCAGCAGACTGGACCGTCCTGGGTTGGCCGCCGCTCTGTCTCACCTCCGTTCAGGCGACACTCTGGTTGTGTGGAAGCTTGATCGCCTTGGATGCACGGTGCGTCAGCTCGTCGCCAAGCTGAACTAGGAAAGCATCGAGTTTCGAAGCCTGACTGATAGCATCGACACGACCACGCCCGCTGGAAGGTTCTTCTTCCATATGATGGCGGCTCTAGCTGAAATGGAGCGCGATCTGACCCGGGAACGCACAATGGCCGGTTTAGCCGCTGCCCGCGCCCGAGGCCGGATGGGCGGGCTCCCCCTGCCCTTTCACCGAGACAACTGACTCAAGCGCGGCATCTGATGCAGCATCCCGATCAGACGATGGCCGAGATCGCAGCTACCTTGGGCGTTTCCCGTAGCACGTTGTATCGTGCTCTCCGCCCGAAGTCCTGAGGGCTGTGACCGATTTTGTCGTCTGCAACGGCTAAGGTCGTTCTCACGCAAGCGAGGCTTAGTATGGGTTTTGCGCCGCTTGGCACGATCCAATCCGTGGCTCCTGTCGAACACTGGCGATGTAAAACGCACCTTGAACATACCCGTCCTAGGACTAGGAACGCTGGAGGTGCGGGCAGCCATGTCTCTCTCCGAAAAACAGCGGCGACGACTTCTGGCCGAGCAAGACCGTTAGCCAGAATCCTTGCCGCTTGGTTTCCAATGAACCAGGAACCTGCAGTTCTATGGAATTCAGCGAGTTGGGGCCTGACGATTCAGGAGCGCTGACAGCTCTGCTTCACGTCGCCTGGAAGCCTCAACCCAGCGCTGGGGCTTACGACGCGCATCGAGCACCGGAGCACCACGCCGCATATTGTCCGTTGCTCATTTCTGGATATGCTTCCTTGCCTAACGCGTCGATTTTGCGAGGATTTCATGCACTTCCTGTCCGCCGCCGCCGCCGCCGCCATCGCTCTCCTCGGTTTGACGGCCTGCAGCCCGTCCCCCGACAGCGCTCCCAACGAGAAGCCTGTAGTTGAAGCTTCGCAAGCCGCGCCTCGAGTCATGACGGATACAGCGCCGGCCTCCGGCGCCGACGACGACGCCTTGTTCAAGCGCGACGAACCGGCGGACGCGACCATGACCCTGAATCGCGAGAGCGCCGGCTGGCGCGTCGCCTTCCGGGCCGGAGGCGTGCCGAATGGCCCCGCGACCGCCGCCGACTGTGAACTTCAGGCGGTCGGGCTGCAGAACCGAGAGGACGTCATCGCTGCGCGCGTGGTTCCGTTCGAGGGCGAACTGAACGTGATCACCGCCGCCGACATCGGGGCGGACGCACCGGTTATTCAAGTCCGCATGGGGCCGGAGGGCGCGTTCGTTCAGGATGGCGGAGCCGCAGCCCGTTTCTGCGGCATGGGATCCGATATCGACGGCTTCTACCGCAGGACCGGATCTCCCGAGTGAGCGCCGGGCCCGTCCTCCGGGCGTCCCCGCCTCACCCTACCGTCGCCGAAGCAAGGCCGCGCCAATCGCCGCAACGGCGAGGGCTACGGTCGCCAATCCAGCCGCCCCATAGACCATAAGGTCCGGAGAGAGACCGCTCCGCATATTCTCAGACGAGGGTTTGGCCTCCGGGCTCCCGCCCTGCCCCTTTCAAGAAGCGGCTACAAACCCGTTTCCCGTCAGTCGCAATTGGCGCAGATCGACGTTCATCTCATTCTGGAACCGTGTCGTCGCCGCGTTCTGCAGGCGACGCTGCATCGTCGCGTCATTGTCCCGCATGGCGTCTTCATAGGCGACGCTCTGAGCGATGAAGTTGAGGATGAGTACCTCCGCCATCTCCTGCTTCTGCGCGTCATTCAGGCCTGTAAAGGAACGATTGTCGCCCATCATGGCGCGAACTTGCGACTGAACGCTCTGAACCTGAGCCCTGCTGACGGATCTCACATCGTTGGCGATCTGCCAGTTCAGCATCCAGTAGGCCGTCATGGCGTCCGCCACATCACCGCGACGCAAGCCGTATTGTGAAACGTGCTGTCCCCAGCGGGCGAAGAAGTCCTGCTGATCCATCGCCGCCGCGATTCCCGCCCCGTCGCCGCCTGTCGAGCGGACAAAGTCCGCGAATTGGCGTTTGACGCGCTGCGTGATGGCCGGCGACGACTGATATGTGGTGCGGGCGGAGGCGGCGGCGCGACGGCCCGATGCCGCCGCTCCAGCCGCCACTCCGCCTCGCGCGGGAGCACGCGCCTGAGAGGACGACTCCATCATGTTGTCGCGCATGGCGGCGTGCATCTGGTTCATCGCGTCCGCCGTCGCGAAGCCCTGGAAGGCGTAGTCCTGAGCCTGAGTCTGGGACGCGCAGAGCAGAACCGCTGCGACCGCTCCCGCCAGAAACACCTGCTTGCCGCTCATCTCCGCCTCTCCATCACTTTGAAAAACGCTCATTCCTCAAAAGCACAACGGCGGGCGAAGGTTTCGCCCGCCGTTCCACAAATCAGCCTTTCCGGCTTTATCCCTGCTTGCGAGCCAGGGTCGAAGCGGATTCGCCGATCGACTTCAGGGCGTTGTTCAGCGCTTGGGACACGAAATCCAACTCCTTGCCGACGGCCGTCATTTCGGCAGACAGGCTGCCCATCTTCGGCTTCTTCTTCTGGCTTTCGGCGTCGATCTTCTCGCCGATCTCGGCCATGCGCTCCATCTTGGCGTCCAGGACGCTGCCCAGCGCCAGCGCCAGGCGCAGCATGAAGCTCTTGCCGTTCAGGCCGCCGGGGACGGCGTTGCCTTCTTCATCGCGGCCGCCGGTGCGGGCCTTCTCCAGGGTCTTGTCGACCAGATCCTGAACGATGTCGTTCATCTGACGCTCGATGCCGCCGGCTTCGAAGGCGCCGCCGCCCGTGGCCTGCGCCAGGCCCGCCGCGGATTCGCCGATGCTCTGGAAGGCGCCTCCCGTGTTGCCCGTCGCTGCTGCGAAAGCGCCGATCGACAGATCGATCACCGACTGCGGAAGGCCCAGAGCCTGACCGACCTGTTGCAGGACCTGCTGGCCGATGGACGACACGACCTGGGTCAGAGCCGCCTGAACCAGAGCCGAGGTGCCGCCCGTCGCGACCGCCAGGGCCGCCTGGCTGATGAGGCTGCCGATATTGAAGCCGCCGCCGCCGATGCCGAACATGATCTTTCCTCCGAATGGTGTGCGTTTCCGGTTCGCCGGCCAGGCGCCTCGCCCGGAAACCCGACGACCTCACGAAACCACCCGCCCCTTATCCTCGGTAGTCAGGCCGTTCCCCAGCTAGGGACTTCCCTAGCCAACGACGCAGACGCGGCGGGACGCGGGCGGCGACCGCCGCTGTCTGGACGCTCGCGGCCTCGGCGCGGGCGGCATCCTCGGCGATCTCTTCGGCCGTGCGGGCGCGACGGTCCAGAACGGTGATCCCGCCCGCCGTGACGCCCAGCAACAGCACCTCGTCGCGCCAGACCACCACGGTCGCCCGCTCGCGCGCACCCAACGGCAGGGAACGGATGAAGCGTATCTCATCGCCGCTGGGCGCCCCGCTCTGGACCTTCTTCAACATGCGGATCGAGAAGAAGGCCAACCCCAGCACCAGGGCGAGCGCGACCAGGACGGTCAGAAAGTCCATCAACAAGGCGAACGGCGTCATTGCGTCTCCGGAGAGGAAGCCACGCCGTCGTCGGGCATGGCGGGAAAGAGAGGACCGTTGCGGACAGGAGCGGCTTCAACCGCAGCGCCCTCGCCCGGATCTGCGCCCTGACCTTCGAGCTCGTCGGTCAGATCGACGGGGTCGAGCGTCTCGCCGCGCGCTGCTTCATCGCGCAAGCGGCGCGCCGTCAGGATCACCTCGGCGACGGCGGCGAACATGTCCTCGGGCACCACGGCCTCGACCGGCACCTGTTCGTGCAGGGCGCGGGCCAGGGGAACGTTGCGGATGATCGGCACCCCTTCGCGCTCGGCCATGCCGCGCATGGCGCGGGCGATCAGGCCGTCGCCCTTGCCCGCCACCACGGGCACGACGTGCTCGCCGGGATCATAGGCCAGGGACACGGCTATATGGGTCGGATTGACCACCAGGGCCGCCGCGCCGCGCACGGACCCGACGGCGCTGGATTGAGCCCACTCCTGAGCCAGTTCGCGGCGGCGCGCCTTGACCGTGGGATCCCCCTCCATGTCCTTCGCCTCCTGGCGGATATCGCGTCGGCTCATCCGCAGCCGTTTCATGAAGCTGAAGCGCTGGTAGGCCGAATCCAGGATGGCGACAAAGACGAACACCACCAGGGTCCAGCCCAGCAGGTGAAAGCCCGCCGCGCCGAACGCACCCAGCACCTCGCCCGGCTGCGCCGCCGGCAGGCGCAGGATGCGATCGAACTGGCCGAATAGGATCAGCCCCGCCAGCCCCAGCAGCAAGGCCGTCTTCACCAGCGACTTCGCCACCTCGAACAGGTTGTCGGTGTTGAACATCCGCTTCAGCCCCTCGCCGGGGTTCAGATGATCCAGCTTGGGCGTCATCTTCTCGAGGGTGAAGACCGGCCCGGTCTGCAGGAACTCCATCAGCGACGCGAACAGGGCCACCGGCAGCAGCAACAGCGCCGTCAGATAGACGAACCGCCGCGCCGCCGACCAGGCGACCTGTTCGAAGGCGTCGCCGAACGGCTGGTCCATCACGCGGAATACATCGTCGAACAGGGCGGCGAAATTCGCGAACACCGCCCCCGCCAGCATCAGGCCGACCAGCAGCCAGGCCAGCAGCACGGCGGTGGAGCCGATGTCCTTGCTCTTGGCGACGTCGCCCTTCTTGCGCGCGTCCTGAAGCCGTTTCGGTGTCGGCCGCTCTGTCTTGTCGCCGCCGTCGTTCTTCTCCGCCACGCGCGCTCCGCTTCATCGAACAGGGATGAAAAACATCAAAAACAAGCTTTGCCGAATACAGAAACGGCAAAGCTTATGGTCAAGCTTACACTTTATCCGAACCCTGACCGCTTCAGAAAAAAAGCAAGCTAGGGTTAACCCTACTGGCAAAAATTTTCATTACCGATCTCGTTGACAACATTCATGAGCAATAATATCGCTGTCACACAAGATCGAAATTCACATAGCTTCGGGCGAAATACGAAGTGAGACAATTTTGCTCGGTAACCGGCACAGTAATACTTGTTATTACTGCATGGAATCATTCCGCAATTGCGGAAGACTGTAGCGTCACCTCGCCGCAACTGGTCGCTTCAGCCGCTTCCGTCAGCCAGTTTTCCCTGGCGCTGGGAAGCGGAGCGGTCGGACCAACGCCTTGTTCTGCACACGCCCCGCGAGCGGTTCAGGCGGCGCAGCAACTGCTGATCTACGACAATGAGTCGCCGACCGAGGTGATCGGTTCCTCAGAAACCGTTGCTTTTTACAGGTCGGAAAGTGTCACGACCGGCGCGGGACCGCATCGCAACAGGACTCCGCACGGCGATCTGATCACAGCGGCGGCGCGCGAACACGACATCGACCCGGCCCTCCTGCAGGCGATCATCAGCGTGGAATCCGCTGACGACCCGAACGCCCGCTCGCCCGTCGGCGCTCGCGGCCTGATGCAGGTGATGCCCGCCACCGGCCGTCGCTTCGGCGTCGCCGACGAGATGCGGCTGCACGAACCGGAAACCAACATTCGCGCCGCCTCGCGCTACCTGAAGACGTTGCAGGGCCTGTTCGGCAACGACCTGCGCCTGGTGCTGGCCGCCTACAACGCCGGCGAAGGCGCCGTGCAGCGTTACGGCCGCAACATCCCGCCCTACCGCGAGACCCAGGACTACGTCCGCAAGGTCATGGCTCGCTACGACCAGCTCCTCACCGCCCGCCGCTCCTCCTTCCGATAATTCTCACCGATCTCCCGTTCGGCCTGATCCGCCGGCAGCCACAAGGCGCGTCCATGTCCTTCGCCAGCCCGCTGAAACTGCTGGGCCTGCGCCATAACGGCGGAGGCGTCGGTCGCTACTCGGACCTGTTTCTGGTGGCGGGGGTGGCGGCGATCATCGCCATGATGATCATGCCCCTGCCGTCGCTGGCGATCGACGCCCTGGTGGCGATCAACATCAGCGCGGGCGTGGTGATGCTGCTGGTGTCGATCTACATCGCCTCGATCGTCGACATCTCGGTCTTCCCCAGCCTGCTGCTGATCACGACCCTGTTCCGGCTGGCGCTGTCGATCGCGACGACGCGGATGATCCTGCTGGAAGGCCACGCCGGGGCGATCATCAACACCTTCGGCAACATGGTGGCGGGCGGTAATCTGGTCGTCGGCCTGGTGGTCTTCCTGATCATCACCGTCGTGCAGTTCATCGTCATCGCCAAGGGCGCCGAACGGGTGGCCGAGGTCGCCGCCCGCTTCAGCCTGGACGCGATGCCGGGCAAGCAGCTGTCGATCGATTCCGATCTGCGCTCGGGCCTGATCGACAAGGACGAGGCCAAGCGCCGTCGCCGCCTGCTCGAGATGGAGAGCAAGCTGAACGGCAATCTCGACGGCGCGATGAAGTTCGTGAAGGGCGACGCCATCGCCGGGATCATCATCGTGGTGATCAACCTGCTGGGCGGTCTGGCCGTGGGCATGCTGCAGAACGGCATGGATTTCGGCGCGGCGGTCCAGAAATACTCCATCCTGACCATCGGCGACGGCATGGTGATGCAGATCCCGGCCCTGCTGGCGGCCATGTCGGCGGGCCTGCTGGTGACGCGCGGCGGCGATTCCGAGACCGACGCCCACCTGGGCGCCTCGATGCACCGCCAGTTGTCGGCCCAGCCCAAGGTCTTCCTGGTCGCGGGCGGGATGTGCTGGCTGTTGGCCCTAGTGCCGGGCTTTCCGACCGTGGTCTTCCTGCTGCTGGGCGCGGTCGCCATGACCGCCTCGGTCATGATCGAGCCGCGTTGGCGCAAGTCGGCCGGGCGCAGGGTCAAGGCCCTGACCGGCCGCGCCGCCGCCGAAGCCGACGGTCCCATCGCCTCGACCCAGACACGCCCGACAGAAGGCGCCGCCATGACGCCTCTGCTGCTGGAGATCGACGGCCGCGCCCTGCGCGCGACCGATCCGGAGCGCCTGACCGCCGCCCTGGAGACCCTGCTGGACGAGTTCGAGGCGTCGCTGGGCGTGGCCCTCCCGCGCGTGACCGTGCGCTACGGCCCGGCCGAGGCGGCCGACCGCTGGCGGCTAATGGCGTTCGAGGCGCCTCTGGGCGCGGGCGATCCCGGCCTGGCCGAAGATGCGCTGGATGCGACTCTGGCCGGCGTGCGCGGCCTGCTGCGCCGCAACGCGGGGATGTTCATCGGCATTCAGGAGGCCTCGATCCTGCTGAACCGCGCCGGCGAGAGCTATCCCGAGGTGGTCAAGGAGGTCGCGCGCGCCCTGCCCCTGGCCCGCATCGCCGAGATCATGCGTCGCCTGGCCGAGGAAGAGGTGCCGCTGCGCAACCTGCGCGACATCCTGGAATCCCTGGCCGACGCCGGTCAGCGCGAGAAGGATCCGCTGGCCCTGACCGAGTTCGCCCGCGTGGCCCTGCGTCGCCAGATCAGCCACCGCTACGCCCCCGACGGGGTGCTGAAGGCCGCCGTGCTGGAGCCCGCGCTGGAGAAGCACCTGCGCGAATCCATCCGCGTCGGCGGCGCCGGTCAGCAGCTGGCGCTGGAGCCGGACATGGCCCGCCAGATCATCGAGGCCGTTCAGAAGACGGTGCGCGACACGAACGCCGACGCCGTGCTGGCCGCCATCGACCTGCGCCGTCACATCCGCAAGCTGGTCGAGCCCGAGCTGTTCGACACCCCCGCCCTGTCCTTCCACGAGTTGCTGCCCAGTCTGAAGCTCGAGATCGTCGGCCGGGTCACCCTGCCCGACCTCGACGCGGCGACGCCGGCGGCTGTTCCCGCCCCCTCCGCTCCCCCCGCCTCCACGGCCGCTGCGGCCTGAAACGACGGACCCTGCATGACGATCAAGACGCCGACCGCCCGCAAGAGCTTCAAGACCGCCCTCCTGGCCATGGCTTCCCTGGCCACGCTGCTCGGCCTGTCCGCGCCCGCTGCGGCGGGCGACCCGCCGATCAGCAACCAGACCCTGCAGATCGCCCCGCGCGAACAGCCGGTGGGTCAGTTCCTGCAAAGCTTCTTCGGCCAGCTGGGCGTGCCGGTGATCATCAGCCCCAACCTGCGAGGGACGGTGAACGGCGCCTTCAGCGGCCCGGCCTCGACCATCTTCAGCCAGGTGGCGGACGCCTTCGACCTAGTGGCCTATTACGACGGCGGGGCGGTCTACATTTATCAGACCTCCGAACTGACCAGTCAGTCGATCCCCGCCTCGCCGCAAATGCTGCGCCGCGTGCGCGCCACGGCGCAGGAAATGGGCCTGCTGGACAGCCGCAACACCCTTCAGCCCGCCGGGCAGATGCTGATCGCCAACGGCACCCGCCGCTTCATCCAGCAGATCGACGAGATCGCCCGGGCCGGCCCCGGCGCCCGCGCCGAAGCCGCCCAACCGACCTATGAGTATCGCGTCTTCACCCTGCGCTATGCCTGGGCCGAGGACGTGACCTTTGAGACGGCCCAGAGCGAAGTCACCATTCCAGGCGTCGCCTCCATCCTGCGCGCCATGGTCAGCAACGACCCGAACGGCGCCGTCGCCCGCCGCATCGAGACGCGACGCTCGCCGCGCGTCGGGGGCCTGCGCGGTCAGGGCCTGGCGTCGCAGGGCGCGGCGCAGAACGGCCTGATGGACGCCAGCTATGTCGATGGCGGCTTCACCTCCACGCCGGACACGCTCGGTCTGGCGCTGGCGGATGAGCAGATGGCGGGCGGCGCGCCGGTCCAGCACGCACGCATCCAGGCCGACACGCGCCTGAACGCCGTCATCGTGCGCGACACGGCCGACCGCATGGGCGCCTATGAGGCGCTGATCGCCGCCCTGGACAAGGAGCCGCAGCTTCTCGAAATCCAGGCCACCATCATCGACATCGACACCACTCGCGCCCGTCAACTGGGCATCAGCTGGCGCTTCGACGACGGGCGCGGCGGAGTGCTGTTCGGCGACGGCACACGCAACGACGACCGCCTGCGTCGCGGCCAGGACATCACCCCGCGCAACAACGGCCTGGCCATCTCGACCATCATCGGCAACGGGGACTACTTCGTCTCGCGCATCACGGCGATGGAGGATGAAGGCGTCGCCCGCATCGTCTCGCGGCCGCAGATCGTCACCCTGTCGAACGTCCAGGCCCTGTTCGAGAACACCCGCAGCTTCTACGTCGGCCTGGAAGGCGAACGGGACGTCGATCTCTACAACGTCACCGCCGGGACCACGCTGAAGGTCACGCCCCACGTCCTGCGCGACCAGAACCAGACCCGCATCCGGATGCAGATCCAGATCGAGGACGGCTCCCTGACCGACGCCGATGTCGACGACATCCCGGTCGTGCAACGTGCGGCCCTGAACACCCAGGCCATGATCCTGGAAGGCCAAAGCCTGCTGCTGGGCGGCATGGTGGTGCAGCAGGACGTCAACGCTGTGACCAAGGTGCCGGTGCTGGGCGACATCCCGGCTGTGGGCCTGCTGTTCCGTCGCTCGGAGCGTTCGACGGGCCGGATCGAGCGCCTGTTCCTGATCACGCCGCGCCTGGCCTCCATCGGCGAGGAAGCGCCTGCGCCGCGTCTCGACTTCGGCGCAATGCCCGGCTCGCCCGAAACCCAGCCCCTGCCCGCCGCCCCGGCCCTGCCCAAGGGCGGATCGCGCATGGGCTTCAACCAGGGTTCGGCGCCGAACGACCCCCTGCCCGCCCCGGCCGCTACGCCCGCCGTCGCCGTGCGCGAAGCGCCGCCGCCCGGCTTCACCCCCTATGAACCGGCCAAGGACTGATCCGCCATGCCCGCCGACGCCGTCGCCGCCCCCGAGATCGAAAGCCTGGTCCTTCGCGTCCTGGCCGGGCGCGTGCGCGGCGCCTCGGCGCCTCTGGAGCGGGGCCGCGTCATCGCCGTGGGCCATGACCTGGACGCCGACATCGTACTGCGCGACGCCAGCGCCGAGGGAGTGCGGCTGACGCTGAAGGCGCGGGCGGACGCCGCCGACCTGGACCTGACCTCCGGCGCCGTGACCTTGCTGGGGCATGAGCTGACCGCCCCGGCCCAGGCCATCCTGCCCCTCTATCTGCCGCTGCTGATCGGCGACAACGCCGTCGCCATCGGCGAGGCCGAAAGCCCGCGCTGGAGCGAGGCCGAGCGCATCCTGGCCGCCGCCCGCCCCTTGCCGGACGATGACGGCGATGAGGACGCGGCACCGGCCGACGACGGCCGCAACTGGCAGTATCTACTGAACAACACCAACGCCCTGGTGTCGCGCTCGGCCAAGTTCGTTCCGGTGCTGCTGATCGCCGTGGTCACCATCTCGGCCCTTTTCGCCATCAGTTCGGGCATCCCCGCCTGGCCCAAGTCGCAGCCCAAGCCCGCCAAGGTTCAGGCCGTCCTGTCGGAGGAAGGCTTCGACAAGCTGGTCGTCATCAAGACCGAGGCCGGCGACCTGCGCATCGAGGGAATGCTGACCTCGGACGCCGAACGCGTGCGCCTGCAGCGCGTCCTGGCGGCCCGCGAATGGCGCCCCCGCCTGGAGCTTCAGACTCACGACGGCATCGCCCGCCAGGTCGAGGAGCTCTACCTCGCCAACGGGGTGAGGGCGGCCGCGCGCTCGGTCGGCGCGGGCATGGTGCGCCTGGACGTCACCGGCAGCGACCCTGACGAAGCCGCCCGTCTGGAGCGACTGGCCATGGGCGAGGTCAAGGGCCTGCGTCGCATCGACGTCAGCCTGCTGCCGGGCGCCGACGAGGGCGGCCGCTTCGAGGACATTCAACAGGGCGGCGGGAAGCGGGTGGTGTCGGTAATCGGCGGCGAGCGCGGCCACGTCACCACCGCCGACGGCGCCCGCTACTTCCCCGGCGCCGTCCTGCCGACCGGCCACCGCATCGTCTCGATCGAGGACACCCGCGTCCTGGTCGAGCGCAACGGCTCCCGTTCCGAACTCAACTTCTGACCCCAGCCCAAAAGGAGAATTCCCATGTCATCCCAAAGTCTGAACGGCCTCGGAATGCTGGCCGTCTCGCCCGGCCTGAACAGCGAGCGCGACAAGGCGCGCCCCGGCTCCTGGTTCGAGGCCATGGCCCATTCGTGGGGTCAGACCCTGGACGCCCAGGCCGGCCGCATCGTCGAACTGTCCGAACAGATCGGACCGGGCGGCGAGGACAAGCCCTCGACCATGGCCATGCTGACCGCCGAGTCGATGCGCATGAACTTCATGGCCAACTCCTCCTCCACCTCGACCGACTCCGTCGGCAAGGCGCTGGAGACCATGGCTCGCAAGAACTGAGCCCTTCATTTCAACAGGAGGGGCTCATGTCCTTCGAAGCTTCAGCCGCCGCAGCGGCCATGCCGCCCGAGATGCTGCAACTCCAGACGCAGCAGATCGACGTCGGCTACAACGCCACCCTCAGTCAGGCGGTGCAGTTCCAGAACCTGCTGCACGTCACGCCCCTGTCGGCTCCGGCCGCCCCGACCGAGCCCAATGGCGTCATGAAGACCATGATGGGCGCCCTGGAGCAGGTGAACGGTCAGGCCTCGGACCTGGCCGCCCTGGCCCAGGCCGCCGAGGGCAAGGCCGGCGGCATGACGCCGGGCGAGATGGTCATGATGACCGTCCGCGCGCACGAGTTCATGTTCAACTGCCAACTCACCTCCAACATGGCCAACCGCACCTCGGACGGCCTACAGCAGCTGTTCCGGCAACAGTCCTGAGGGAGGCGGTCATGCGAATCCGATCGCTCGCCGCCCTCGCGGGCGCGGCCCTCCTGCTCGCCGCCTGCGGCCAGCAGGAGCTTTACGGCGGCCTGACGGAACGCGACGCCAATGAGATGGTCGCCGTGCTCAAGGCTCAGGGGCTGGACGCCTCCAAGACTCGCGACGGCGACAACTGGGTGCTGAAGGCGGATCGCGGCGACTTCTCCCGCGCGGTCGCCCTGCTGCACGACCGGGGCTATCCGCGCCAGAACTTCGCCAGCATGGGCGAGGTCTTCCAGAAGGAGGGCTTCGTCTCCTCGCCGATGGAGCAGCGGATGCGCATGATGTACGCGCTGCAGCAGGAGCTGGGTCAGACCATCTCCTCCATCGACGGGGTGGTGCAGGCGCGCGTCCACATCGCCGTGCCAGAAAGCGACCCGCTGGCGCAGGAGAAGCCGCCCTCCTCCGCCTCGGTCTTCATCAAGCACCGGCCCGACTACGACATCTCGGCCCAGACAGGTTCGATCAAGGCCCTGGTGGTCAACTCGATCGAGGGCCTGCCATACGACAAGGTCACGGTCGTCGCCTTCCCGGCGTCCGAAGTCCTGACCCAGCCGCAGGCCCCGGCCGTCACCCAGCTCAGCCTGCCGCTGGGCGTGCTGATCCTGGGCGCGGCGGGACTGGGCATCTACGGCCTCTATCGGCGACCCAAGCCGCGCGCCAAGTCAGACGCCAAGCGAGGCGAAGCTTGACGCCGGGCGCCGCCAGGACCGAACGCGCCGCCCTGTGGCGCCGGGCCCGCACCCTGGACGGCGCGGATGACGCCGCGCGCTCGCCGCGCGCGCGCGCCCTGGCTCGCCGCCTGACGCCGCCGCGCGCGCCGATGGACTACGCCGCCATCCTGAAGGCGCCCGCATGGTCGGCCCTGCCCCTGAACGAGCGCCGCCGCCTGGCTGCGACCTGCGGTGCCGTGCTTCTGGCCGAGCGGCTGGCGACCAGCATCGACGGACGGATGCTCGGCGTCGTCGGACGCAGCATCGGCGAAGGCGCGCTGGACGCCGTTCTGGCCATGCCCCCTGCCCAGCGGCCCGAGACGCCGCCGGTCGGCGCGCTGGACGCCGAGGCGCTGGAAGGTCTGGGCGCCGCCGCCCTGCTGGCCGGTCTGTCGGGCGAGACGGCCCGACGCCTGGCCGACGGCCTGGCTCCGCCCCTGCTGCGCCTCGACGCCCACCAAGCCGAGGCCGCGCGCCGTCTGGCCCTGACCCTCTGCGGGATCGCCGCATGAGCTTTCACCTGATCGCCGCCGCGCCCGACGCGGCTCTGCTGACCGACCGCGCCGTCATCCGCCGCGAGGAGCGCGCCGTCGTCGAGGCGGCGGTCGAACTTCTGGCCCAGGCCCAGGCGCGGCTGGCCGAGGTCGAAGCCCATCGCGCCGCCCAGGGCGAGGCGGGTCGCGCCGACGGCTACGCCGCCGGCTATGAGGCCGGGCTGACCGCCGCCGCCCGCGACGTCGCCGAACGCGCCGCCCGCCTGCACCGCGAGATGGAGGCCGAACGCGAGCGCCTGCGCGAGACCGCCGGGCGCCTGGCGCTGGACGTGGTGCGCCGCATCGCAGCCGAATTAGCGCCAGAGGCCGTGCTGGCGGCCCTGGCCGAGCGGGCGGTGAAGGACGTCCTGCCCGAGGCGCCGGTCGTGGTTCACGTCGCCCCCGACGGCGTCGGCGCCGTCTCGACCCGCCTGTGGCCCATCGGCGCGGCGATCGAGGTGCGGCCCGACGACGCCCTGGCCCCCGGCGACTGCGTCATCGAGACCGCCGCCGGGCGCAGCCACGCCGGGCTTGAAGTCCAGCTCGCCGCCCTTGAGCGCGCCTTTGAGCGGGGGCGCGCTGCATGAGCCACGACGCCGTCGAACTGCGCCTGCACGACGCCCTGCGCCGCGCCCGCACCCTGGACCGGCGCGGGCGGGTCGTTCAGGCCTTCGGCACCACGGTGCGCGCCACCGGCCTGAACGCCCGCATCGGCCAGCAGGTCGAGATCCACGACCCCGCCGGCGGCCCCGTGGTCAAGGCCGAGGTCGTGGGCCTGAGCGACGGCGCAGCCATACTGACGCCCCTGACCAGCCTGAACGGCCTCGGCCCCGAAGCCGAGGTCATCGCCGCCGACGACCGGACGGAAGTCCCCAGCGGCCCCGGCCTGCTGGGCCGGGTCATCGACGCCTTCGGCCGCCCGCTGGACGGCCTGGGCCCCATCGCGGGACCGGTCGCCCTGCGCGACGTCTATGCCGACGCGCCCAATCCGCTGGCCCGACCGCCGATCAGCGCCCTGTTCCCGACCGGCGTGCGCGCGGTCGATACGCTGCTGAGCGTCGGCGTGGGCCAAAGGGTCGGCGTCTTCGCCATGGCGGGCGGCGGCAAGTCGACCCTGATGGGAATGTTCGCCCGCCACTGCGCCGCCGACGTCAACGTCATCGCCCTGATCGGCGAGCGCGGGCGCGAGGTGCGCGAGTTCCTCGACGACAGCTTGGGATCGGAGGGCCTGGCCCGCTCGGTCGTGGTGGTCGCCACCTCAGACCGCCCGGCGATGGAGCGCGTCCGCGCCGCCCACGCCGCCACCGCCATCGCCGAAGGTTTCCGCGCCCAGGGCCTGCGCGTCATGCTGCAGATGGACTCCGTCACCCGCTTCGCCCGCGCGCTGCGCGAGATCGGCCTGTCGGTCGGCGAACCGGCCGTGCGTCGCGGCTTTCCGCCGTCGGTCTTCGCCGAACTGCCCCGACTGTTCGAACGGGCGGGCGCGATCGAGGGCGGCTCCATCACCGCCTTCTACACCGTGCTGATCGAGGACGAGGAAGGCGGCGACCCGATCGGCGAGGAGGTCCGCTCCATCCTCGACGGCCACGTCTATCTGTCGCGCAAGCTGGCGCAGGCGAACCACTATCCGGCCATCGACCCGCTGACGAGCCTGAGCCGCGTCTTGCCCCGCGTGACCTCGCCCGAGCATCAGGCGGCGGCGGGCAAGGTCCGCGCCTGGCTGGCCAAATACGCCGAGATCGAGTTCCTGCTGCAGATCGGCGAGTACAAGCCCGGCGGCGATCCCCTGGCAGACGAGGCCGTGCAGCGAATGCCCGCCCTTCGCGCCCTGTTGCAGCAAGGCGCGCATGAGGGCGTCGCGGCCGAGGCGGCCCTGGCCCAGCTGGCCGAGGCCGCGTCATGAGCGGGCGCGACCGCATCACCCTACTGCGGCGCCTGGCCCGGCTGCGGGCGCAGAGGGTCGAGGCCGCGCGCCGCCTGGTCGCCGTCGCCCAGGACGCCCTGGCGCGGGCGCAGGCGGCGTTGCAGGCGCGCGAGGAGTCCATCGCTGCCCTGGGCCGCCATATCGAGACCCTGGACGAATGGTTCGCCTCGGGCGGGGGCGGCGACGCGCGCCTGATCGAAGGCGCCCTGTCGCGACGCGGCCTGATCGCCGACCGCCGCGAGGCCGAGATCAAAGCCCGCGCCGAGGACCAACGCACAGTCGAGGCCGCCCAGGCCGAGCGGGATCAGGCCCTGCGCGCCCTGATGCGCGCCACGGCCCGCCACGACGCCGTCGACGGCCAACTTTGTCGCGCCGTGGCCCTGCGCGCCGGACGTCGCGAGGACCAGGAACAGCTCGATTTTGAGGAACGGGGCCGCCCGCGCCTGCAACTGCTTATGGGAGGCCGCGCCTGATGGCCGACGCCGTGAACAACTCCGCCCCCGCCCGGTCCGCGCCCGCCGCACGGTCCGCCAGCCCCGCCCCCTCGGCTTGGAGCGGCGGCGCCTTCGAGGCCGCCCTGGATCAGGCCGCCGCGCGCCGCCATGCGCTCGAAGCGGGAGAGCGCCAGCCCCGCTTCGCCCGCCGCGACGAAGACGCCGAACCCGTCCGCGACCGCCCCGACGACGCGCGGCGCGAAGAGGCCAAGGCCGACGACAAGGCGGACAAGGCCGAGGGCCAGTTGAACATTGCAGGGGCGACCGGCCTGAACGCCGTCCAGGGCGGTCCCGCCGCAGCGGCGGGCTTCACCGGCGACGTCGAGGCCATGGCGTCGATGATGGAGAAGGCCTGGCTGGCGGCCCAGGCCGACGCCGCCAAGGGCATGCAGGTGCAGTTCACCGACCGGACCCTGGCCCTGGCCGGGTTCGGGGTCATGCGGCTGGCCGACGGCGGCCTGACGCTGCAACTGGCCGCCCACCAGCGGCCGACGCCCGAGCTGGAGCGCGCGCTGGAGCTGATGCGCCGTCGGCTGGAGGCGCGCGGCGTGGCCGTGTCCGAGGTGCGCGTCGCCCCCGCCGATCCCGACAGCGAGCATCGCCCGCCGGACGGGGTGCGGTGAGCCATGATCTCAACGCGGCGTGAAATCCCAGCGGCCCTGGTCGCGATCGGCGCGGGCGGCGTCCAGCACGGCGCGCGCCGTCTCGGCCGGAGCGCGGCCCGCCGCCAACCCTTCAGCGGTCAGCCGCACCAGGCGACGGCTCTGGCGGTTGTGCAATCCCTCGGTCGGGCTGTCGGCGTCCGCCGCCAACTTTCCGGCATAGAGGCGCGTCGCCTCGGGCGAGGTCTGGATCAGGGTCAGCACCAGGGCGGCCGCGCGCTCGAACGCCTCGTCCTCCAGCGGCTGGCCCACCACGTCGCGGGTCAGCCAGACGCACAGGAACTCCAGCGGCCCCACGCTGCGGGCGTTGGTCATCAGCCCCCCGCCGGGCCCGGACAGGCTCGAAAAGGCCGCCGCGCCCCAGGCGGGCAGGCGCGTGGCGGGCAGGCGATCGGTCGTCAGGGCCCGCGCCAGGGCGTCGGCGGCCAGACGCCGCGCCTCCTCGTCGCCGAAGCGCGCCACGGCGGCCAGCAGCTTGACGAAGCCGGGATAGAGGGCCTCGCCCAGACCGTCGCAGACGCGCTGCAGCACGGTGACGCGCGCATCGGGCGTCGACTGACCATGCAAGCCGTCGATCAGAGCCTGGGCCGCGCCGGCCCAGTCGGGTTCAGCCTTGAGAACGAGATCGGTCACGATGACCGAGGCATAGCCTCAGCCGAAGCCGTTGTCGCGGGTTTCGGTCAGATGATCTGCGATGGCGCGGGCGGCCGCGTCCATATCCAGCCGATCCGACACCCGCACGCGCACGTCGTCGCCGGCGAAGGCGGAGAAATCGCCGAAGGCCTGGCCGCCGCGACCGTGAGCCCGCGCCTCTGCGCCCAGCGGCGTCGAGGCCGACAGATCGCGCGACCAGACGCCGGAAAGGGGCGCGTTATCGGTGCGGATCGTGGTCATGGCGGCCTCCTCGACGTGGAACGCTCCACGCTAGGCCGCCAATCTAGGCGCATCGGCGCGCCCCCGCCATGCGGGACTTCCCTAGCCGCCTGCGGCCCGGAGGCGCGCCGATGACCGCCGCCCTTCGCCCGCTCGACGCGCCGCAATGGACCGACGCCGCCCTGTCGGCGCTGAACATCTGCGCCGCCGCCTTCGACGCGCGCGGCCTGACGTGGCGCTCCAGCGCCTTCGCCGCCGCCTTCCCCGAATGGCGCGAGGGCGAGGCCCTGTCGGTCGTCGAAGCCCGCCTGCCCGGCTTGACCGAGGCGATCGCGGCGGCGCGGCGCGAGGGCGCCTCGGACGCGCTGATCGTCCAGTTAGGCGGCCGCCGGGTGCATGACGCGCGCCTGGCCCTGTCCGACGGCCTGGTCTTCCTGGAGCTGTCCGACGCCGCCGAGCGGCAGGAGGCCCAGCAGCGCCACCTGGCCGACCGCGAGGAGCTGCTGACCACCTCGCGCGTGCTGTCGGTAGGCGAGATGGCCACCATGATCGCCCATGAACTGAACCAGCCGATCGGCTCCATCGCCAACATCCTGCGCGGGCTGAAGGCGCGGCTGCAGCGCGGCGCCCTGACGGTCGAGACCGGCGCCGAGGCCCTGGACCGCGCGACCGAGCAGGCGCTCTACGCCTCGGGCGTGATCCAGCGCGTCCGCACCTTCGTCGATCAGCGCCAGCCCCAGGTGCAGCGGCTGGATCTGGCGCGGCTGGCCCGCAACACCCTGGACCTGCTGGACTGGGAGATCACCCGCGACCGGGTGACGGCGCGCGCCGCCACGCCGCCGGACCTGCCCGCCGTCCTGGGCGACCCGGTCATGATCCAGCAGGTGCTGGTCAACCTGGCGCGCAACGCCCTGGACGCCATGCGCGGCGTCGACCTGCCCCAGCGTGAACTGACCATAGAGGCGCGTCACAGCCTCGACGCGCGCCAGATCGAGCTGACCCTGACCGACACCGGGCCGGGCGTGCCCGAAGAGGCAAGCGCCCGCGTCTTCTCGCCCTTCTTCAGCACGCGCAGCGGAGGCATGGGCGTCGGCCTGGGCATCTGCCGCTCGATCATCGAACTGCATCGCGGCCGCCTGTGGTTCACGCCCGGCGAGACGGGCGGCAGCGTCTTTCACATCGCCCTGCCGCTGGCCGCGGCCGAAATCCCGACCGAGGAGGCCCGCCCATGAGCGCCGTCGCAACGCCGGCAGAAGGACCGTCCGGCCGCATTTGCCTGGTCGACGACCACGCCGAGTTCCGCCAATCCGCCGCCTGGTGGCTTGAAAGCCTGGGCTATGAGGTCGAGTGCTGGGAAGAGCCCGTCGCCTTTCTGGAGGCCATGACCGAGCGCCCGGCCGAACCCGCCTGCTTCCTACTGGACGTGCGGATGCCGGGGATGTCGGGGCTGGAGTTGATGGAGGCGGCGCGCGAGCGCGGGCTGGATCAGCCGGTGATTTTCATGACCGGCCACGGCGACGTGCCCCTGGCGGTCGAGGCCATGCGGCGCGGCGCCGTCACCTTTCTGGAAAAGCCCTTTCAGGAGAAGGCGCTGGAAGAGGCCATCGCCCTGGCCTTCCGCGTCACGCAACCGGAAACAGAATATGAAACAACCGCTTCTCCGCTTTCCCTCGCCTATCAGGAAAGGTTGTCACGCCTGACCGCGCGCGAACGCGAGGTCATGGATCTGGTCGTGGCCGGTTCCTACAACAAGGTCATCGCCTATGACCTGGGCATCAGCCCCAAGACGGTCGAGCTGCACCGCGCCCGCATCATGACCAAGATGGAGGCGCCGACCCTGACTCATCTGGTCCGCATGGCCGTGTCCGGCCAGGTCGAGGAGGCGTGAGCGTGGCCCTGGACGCCCTGCCTCCCTCGCTCGCGCCCGCGCGCCCGCTTCGGCTGGACGAGCCGACCGTGCGCGCCCGCGCGGCCGTCGTCGCCGCCCTGGACGGCCTGACGCTGGATGAACTGCGCGTCAGCATTCTGATCCCCGATCAGGACGAGGCCTTTGTCGGCGAACAGGCCGTCTTCGCCACGCCGCACGGGCCCGTCCGCGTCGCGCCCCTGACGATCGACGGCGCGGCCTTCGAGAATGGCGACCACGCCGCCCTGCTAGCCGCCGTCTCGACGCTGGAGCCGCTGCTAGCGGCGCTGGAAGACGCAGGCGCCGAGGCGCTGACGCCTGTCGGCGTGCGTTCCGACACGTTCGATGCGGCGCACGTCGAGGTCCGCCTCGGCGACGGCGAGCGCACGTTGCATGAGGCGCGCCTGTCCCTGCCGCCCGGCGTGGCCTTGCGCCTGCGCCGCGCCGGAGACGCAGCGTCGGGACTGAACCTGCCCCTGCCCGCCCGACTGCTCGTCGAAGGGCCGCGATTGTCTCCGGCTGATCTGTCGAGCCTGCGCGCGGGCGACCTGTTGCTGATCCCCGCTCTGGAGAGCGCCTGGTCCGCGCGCCTGTCGATTCCCGGCGGGACGGCCGTCGGCCTGTTCGCCCCCGCGTCCCGAAACTTCACCCATCAACGCAAGGAAAGCCGCATGACCGAGGCCGCCGCCCCGCCTGCCGAGAACGAGCACGGACTGACGCCGGGGGCCGACACGCCGATCGCCTTGACCGTCGATCTGGGCGAGACCGTCGTGCCGCTGAAGACGCTGGCCGACCTGCGCCCCGGCGCCGTCCTACCCTTGACCGGACTGGACGCCGAGATGCGCGTCACCCTGCGCAGCGCCGGCCAGGCCTTCGCGCGCGGTCGCCTGGTGTCGCTGGGCGAGGCCTACGCCGTGCTGATCGACGTCGTCGCCGACCCGAAGGAGGCCGTCTGACATGGACCTGTCCCAGTTCTCGCCGGGTTCGGCGCTCGTCACCGTCATCCTGCTGGCGCTCGCGCCCTTCGTGGCGGTGATGGTGACGTCCTTCACCAAGATCGTGGTGGTGCTGTCCCTGTTGCGCAACGCCCTGGGCCTGCAGCAGGTGCCGCCGAACATCGTGCTGAACGGCATGGCGCTGATCCTGACGCTCTACGTCATGTTCCCGGTCGGCCAGCGCATGGCCGAAGCCACCAACCACATGCCGCCCACCGCCGCCCTCAGCGACACCCAGCAGTTGTTCGCCTATGCCGACAGCGCCAAGGAGCCCTTGCGCGACTTTCTGATCAAGCACTCCTCCGAGCGCGAGCGCGCCTTCTTCCTGCGCACCGCCCAGCGCATCTCGACGCCTGAAAAACGCGCCGAGATCACCGCGCGCGACTTCCTGGTCGTCGTGCCCGCCTTCACCGTGTCGGAGCTGGCGACGGCCTTTCAGATCGGCTTCCTGATCTTCCTGCCCTTCCTGATCATAGACCTGGTGGTGTCCAACATACTGCTGGCGATGGGGATGATGATGCTGTCGCCGACCACAGTCTCCTTACCGTTCAAGCTGTTGCTGTTCGTGCTGATCGACGGGTGGGTGAAGCTGTCTCACGGCCTTGTGCTCAGTTACGTCTAGGAGAACGCCCATGATGAACGCCCAGGCCATCGAGCTCGTCAATCAGGCGCTCTGGCTCGTCCTGTTCCTGTCGGCCCCGCCGATCATCGCCGCCTCCATCGTCGGCCTGATCGTGGCGGTGATCCAGTCGGCGACGCAGCTTCAGGAACAGACCCTGCAGTATACGGCCAAATTCTTCGCCATCGTGCTGACCCTGTTCGCCACGGCGGCGCTGATCGGCGGCTCGCTGTATCAGTTCAGCGACCGCATATTCACCGAGTTCCCGGCCCTGGTGCGCCGCTAGGTGTTCGAGGGTCTGGACAGTCTGTTCGACAACGCCATCCTGGTGGCGGTGTCGACCACGCGGGTGGCGACGACCTTCCTGCTGATGCCGCTGCTGTCGCCGCAGACGGTGCCGGCGATGGTTCGCAACTCCATCTTCCTGGTCTTCGGCCTGGCGGTGCTGACCATGCAGCCGCAGGTGGCCCAGATGACCCTGCCGACGGTCCAGTGGATCCTGCTGTTCGGCAAGGAGGCCCTGGTCGGGGTGGTCATCGGCTCCTTCTTCGCCACCATGCTGTGGGCGTTCGAGGCCGCCGGCCAGATCATCGACACCAAGGTCGGCGCCACCATGGCCCAGGTGGTGGACCCGCTCAGCGGCCATCAGACCTCGCTGAACGGCGAGTTCCTGGGGCGGCTGGCCAACTTCGTCTTCATGTTCTCCGGCGGCCTGCTGCTGCTGGTCGGCACAATCCTGGACAGCTTCGTCATCTGGCCCATCGGCAGCCTGACGCCGGTGCTGACCATGAGCAGCCTCAGCCTGTTCGAGGGCGAGTTCACGCGGCTGATGACGCTGGCCGTGCTGTTTGCCTCGCCGGTTCTGGTGGTGCTGTTCGTCACCGACGGCGCCCTGGGCCTGGTCAACCGCTATGCGCCGCAGCTGAACGTCTTCTCCCTGTCGCTGTCGATCAAGGCGTGGCTGGCGACCCTGATCATCCTGATCATGATGACCGGCCTGGTGCAGACCCTGCTGAACGAGATCATGGGCCGCCACGACACGGTTCTGGAGGTGTTGAAGGCGATGGGGCGGCGCTCGAGTTAGGAAGCTAGGGTCGTCCCTGATGGGGACCGTCCTGACTGTGAAGCCCCGCCCCCGCGTGGTCCGATGCCGATCAGCAAGATCAACCTCGGGGCTGCACGCGATGACCAACATCAACACCGCCTTCTCCACCGCCGTCGGGACGCTCGCGCTCGGCGCGGTGGCCGACCGTATGGCCACGGCGGCCAACTTCGCCCAGATGGGCTTCCAGTTGGGCGTGATGCTCAACGGCGCCTTCCAGCCCGCCGCCCCCGCCTTCTCGGCCTCCATGCCACAGGACGGCAAGGCCACGGTGGACCTGGGCGACGGCTATACGCTGGAGATCAACGAGGCCAACTCCGAGTTCGTGGTGCGCGACGCCGACGGCAACGTCACCCAGATCTGGGGCGATCCGCACTTCAACTACAACGGCCAGCACGTCGGCGACTTCTGGGACACCATGACCCTGGAGCTCGAGAACGGGACTAAGATCACCGTCAACACCGAGCCCTTCGGCAACAACCCCAACGCCACCGTCACCAGCCAGCTGGTCATCACGCGCGGCGACCAGGCCATGATCATCGACGGCGTCAGCCAGAACCAGCTGGGCGACCTGAACATCAGCATGAGCAACAACGGCTACGCCATCGACGCCGCCTATCGCGACGGCCTGACCATCCGCGAGGACGACGCCGTCAGATCGGGCTGGACCAGCGGCATCACCGGCGACGCCGTCAGCCAGGAAGACTTCAACCTGACCAAGATCGGCAACGCCGGCCTGCCCGAGGCGCTTCAGGCCTTCAGCGACGCTCTGCGCGGCGTCCTGGGCGCCTGGCTGCTGACCGGCGTGTTGAGCGGATTGGCTGAAGCCCTGGGCGGCGCCTCTGAAACCAGCGAGCCCGGCAGCCCGCGCATCGCCCTCGGCCCAACGCCGACGCGCTGAACTTCACCTGCGGTTCAGTGTGGAACCCCGCGGACTTCGGTCCGCGGGGTTTGCTTTTCAAGGGATCTGCCTCAGCGCCGCTCCAGTGAAGCGGTCGCAGCGTCCACCATGCGGGCGAACTGCTCGACGGCGCTGTCGCGGGCGGCGGCGGGGCCTTCTTCACGCGCCAGGCCCGCCGCCAGGGCGCGCAGCATCGGCTCGACCATGGAGGGCGCGGTCAGGTGCGGCGTCGCGCGGGCGTGATCCTGAACCGCGCGCACGAAATCGGTCAGGGCGCGGTCGATGCGGCCCGTTTCGATCGGAGAGACGGCGCTCAGCCGCGCCGCGACCGCCTGGCCGGTCTGTGCGGCCAGCACGCGCATGTCGTCGCCGACCACCGCCCCGCCCTGCTGGCCCTGCTCGGCCCAGACCTGAGACAGGGCCACGCCGCGATCCAGACTGTCCGCCGGATCAGGCAGGACCGCGCCGGCCAGTTCGGCCATGGCGTGAACAGCGGCGCCGACCGCCAATGAGCGGCTGTCGGCAGAAGACGCCCCGGCGGAGACCGCCGAGGCGCCGGACGCGCCAGAGATGGCGCTGGTTTCAGTCATGCAATCAGCGGCCGTCCAGCATGTTCAGGGCGTCGCGGCGCTCGTCCTCGAACCGCTGGGCCACCCCCGCCTGGACATCGGCGCGCGAGCTGGAGAAATAGGCCAGTTCGCCGTTGCCGTCGCGACGGCCGCGCTCGTCATAGACGGCGTTGATCAACGCGCGGTCATAGTCGGGGCTGGAGGCGTCGATCCCCTGGCGCTCGACCGCCGCCATGGCGCGGGTGACGACCGCCGTGTTCGGACCGTGATGGACCGAGGTCGACCACACCACGTCCTGAAGCGCGTGCGAGCGGTTGGAGATGTCGAGGCCCGCATTCTCGATCCGGGCGGACTGCACGTCATAGTGGGTGCGTTCGATGAAGGCGTGCTGGGCGGCCTGGAAGGCTTCCGGTTCGCGCGCGGCGATGGCGCGCCAGGTGTCGGAAAAGGCGCGCGTGCCCGCCGCCGCCCCGCCGAACTCATCGGCCCAGCGCGCGCCGTCAGCGGCCAGGAACTCCTGCGGCCGGTTGCGGTTCACCGCCAGCTGATAGGAGCCGTAGGACACCCCGCCCGGATCGCCCGAGCCGGAAGACACCGTGCCGGGACCTCGCCCGCCGGTCTCATAGCGCGCCGACAGGGCGCCCAGGTTCGGATTGACGCCTTCCTGCCCAGCCGCCGTCGCTTCAGCGGCGGGTTCGGAAGCCGGCGTCGCCATCTCGGGCGCCGCGCCGTTCAGACGAATCTGCTGACCAACCTGGATCCGCGACGGATTGGCGATGCCGTTGTCCGCCGCCAGCTCGCGCCAACTCATCCCGTATTGCTGGGCGATACCCGACAGGGTGTCCCCGCCGCGCACCGTATGGGAGGCGGCCGCCTCGGCCTGTACGGCGCCCCGGCCTTCCGCCGCGCCGGCCGGCAGGGTGACGGTCTGGCCGGGATGGATCAGGTTCGGATTGGTGATCTGGCGGTTCGCCGCCAAGAGGTCGCCCACGCTGACGCCATAGCGTTCAGCAATGGCGGACAGGGTCTCGCCCGAGCGGACGGTGTGGGCGGGCGCTGAGCCTTGGACGCCGGCGGCGGCTGACTGACTGGCGGCGGAAGAAGCGGCGAGAGACATGGGTCGGCTCCAGAAGACGCGGTGATCCGTGCAGCCATTCTGCTGTCTGTCCGCGCGCCTGAAATCTGGGGGCTTTCCCTAGCGGCGCCGTTCGCAGGCGGCCCGGCATAGGGGATGTCCCTAGCTAAGGACGCCCCCAGCTTATGCCGCCGCCGTCCCGGCCATAGGCTCGCCCCAGTATTCGCTCGTATCGTGCAGGAGCCGGTCATGACCGTCACGCCTCTTTCGCCGTCCGTCGACACCCGCGCCCTGGCTTCGCCCGTCAGCGGCCCCGTCGCTGGATCGCCCTCGACCAGCCGGGTCGATCAGGCGCTGAACACGATCCGCGACCGCCTGGACGAAGGCTTCTTCAACGACGTCTCCCAGGGCGACCTACGAGACATCAACGCCACGCTGAACGGCCTGACGGCGGACGAGCGCAACGCCGTCGTCTCCGAACTGTCCGACGACGAGCTGAACAAGTGGACTGACGAGCTCGACAACTCCGGCTTCCTCGGCATGGGCGGCGGGCTGAACGTGGACGAGCGCCGCGACCTGCACACGACGCTGGGCGGCTCGCTGGACGCCACCCAGCTGGAGCGCGTCTACAACGCCTATGACAACCGCGAGCAGAAGCTTGAGCTGGCGCAAGGCGTCGCCGCCCACGCGACATCCGACGTGAAGACCGGCTTCATCGCCGCCCTGGCGCCCCAGACGACCGAGGCCGACGGCATGGGCGGCGTGATGATCTCCGATCAGGGCGACACCGAAGGCCTGGCCGTGGCCCATGTGCTGGGCAGCCTGGGCGGCAACGCCTCGGCGCTGAGCACCGCTTATGGATCGTTGAGCGACACCCAGCTGTCGGCCGTCTTCGAGGCCGGGACCCAGCAGACCATGTACACGAACATGCAGGGAGGCGTGCCGACCTACAGCTATGACGCCGGACCGCTGGCCGCCGCCGTCGACGCCGCCGCCACCAGTCCCGACGCCGAGCTGAAGGCGCGGGTGTTCGAACTGGCGGGGCGCCAGATGGCCAGCGTCTCGGGCGCCAACGGCGTGCTGACGCCGTCGATCGGAACCGGCGACGCCGCCGACGAAATTCGCGCCAGCATGGAGGGTCTGCTGAAATCCGACGTCAACGGCGTGGTCGAGGCGCTGGAGCAGGACTATCAGGCCGGCAAGGGCATGACCGCCTTCCTGCAGGAGACCCTGGGCCAGGACGGCGGCGCCGACACGATCCGCGGCCTGGTCGACCAGCTGGCGCGCGGCAATGATCTGAAGGGCGACATGCTGCAACGCTTCACCGCCCCGACACAGCAGGACGGCGGCGTCTTCTATCCGGCCGCCGAGCGCATGGGCTACTTCTCCGGCGCCCTGCATGAAGCCTTCGAGGGCGTGAACAAGGGCGCCGCCGAGAATGTCGAGACTCTGAAGACCATCTTCGGCTTCGCCACCGGCAAGCTGCCGGGGCCGGGCGTCAGCGATGCGACTGGCTGGCTGAGCGACCAGGTCTTCGACACGGCCCTGAGCCAGTATCAGAGCGGCCAGGCCGATCTGTTCGAGAGCATCGTGGCCCTGACCACCCCGACCAGCGCGGACGGCCGCCGCCCCTATGACGGCCCGGCTGAAGTCAGCTACAACGAGGGCTGGGAGTCCGTGACGCGGATCCCGCTGAACTGATCCTCAGAGTCTGGCCGCGCCCGGACGGAAAGGACGCGGCCTTGCCTGCCCCCCGTTGGCTTCCGATCCTGGCGACCCTGACCATGCTGACCGCCTGCGACTCCTCCCCCGAGACGCCTGAAACCACGCCCTCGGCCGCCGTCACAGCCGAAAGCTTCATCGCGGCCGCCGCACGGATCGACGCGACGTCCCTGCCCGCCCTGGCCGCCGCCGTGGACGCCGACCCTTCGGGCGTGGCGAACCAGCTTCAGAGCAGCCTGGGCGGTCGCCGCGCCTTGCAGGCCTACGCCGCCGCCATGCTGGAGAACGGCGAGGCGGCGCATCTGGGGCGGCAATGGGCGGCGCTGACGGCCGATGTCCCCGCCCTGTCCGCCTCAGAACAGAAGGACGGAGGCGTCTGGCATCCTCGCGCCGAGGACGCCGGCTTCTTCACCGGCGGGATCGCCGCCGCGCTGTCGCACAACCCCAAGGCCCTACCCGACTTCGCTCAAGGCGCAGGCGTCGCCCCGCCCGCTCCCGGCCAGGACGTCTCCGAATGGCTGTCAGCGCGCATCGACGCCTTGCCTCGCCCCGCCCGCGCCGCCTTCGACCAGGCCCTGCACGCAGGCGCGGTGCGCTAAGGCCCCCAGTCGAGGGAAGACCTCTAGGGAAGACCCTAGCAGCGCGGTTCGGCGAGCAGCGATAGGGTGACTGCATAGGATCGGGAGGCGACCATGCAGATCGACCGGATCGGCGCGACATCGTTCCAACCTCAGACGACGCCCGCGACAGCGCGCTTCGACGATGATCCGCGCGTCGCCCTGGACTGGGCGCCGCCGCCCGCCATGCCGGTGCAGACCCAGGCCGTCGCCGCCCCCGCCCGCTCGGACAATGTCGTCGACCTGGACGCGGCGCGGACGCATCTGGCGCTGTCGGCCGACGTCTACAACGACACGCCTTCGCCGCCTGACGGCTGGCGCGTAGCCGGACCGGACGACCTGGACCGCTTGCGGTTGACGCCCGACCTGCTGGAGCGCGCCGATTCCGAATTCCGCGCCCGCGTCTATGTCAGCGACGAGGGCGGCCAGGCCCGCTACGTCGTCGCCTTCCGCGGCTCCCAGGCGGGCGAGGACTGGCTCAACAACGGCCAGCAGGCGCTGGGGCTGTCCTCGGAGCACTATGACAAGGCCCTGCGCATCGGCCAGAGACTGGCCGCCGTCGAGGCGGACGTCACCCTGACCGGCCATTCGCTGGGCGGCGGCATGGCCTCGGCGGCGTCCCTGGCGTCGGGCCACGACGCAGACACCTTCAACGCCTCCGGCCTGCACGCCTCGACGATCGAGAGCGCGCAGGCGGGCGGACGCCCCACGCCCGACATCGACGCCTTCTATCTCAAGGGCGATCCGCTCAGCCTGCTGCAGGACGGCGGCGATCGGATCATCTTGGGCGGTCTGGGGTCGGCTCTGCTCGGCCCGCTCGGCGGCGTGGTCGGCGGATGGGCGGGCGACGCGCCCGGGGCCGTAGGCGACCGCATCGCCGTATCCCCGACCCCGCCCGAGGACAAGTCCTGGTGGAACTGGACGCCCGGCGCCCTACACGGCGTCGAATGGTTCCAGTCCAGCCTGGACGCCATGCGATAAGGCGGCGGAACGGCCTCGACCCGCAGGCCGTTCAACGCCAAGATGCGCCTCTTCACGCCGATCCTTCTCGCTGGAGTTCTGATGAGCGGTTGCGACGCCCGCGCCGACGGTTTCGTCGTCGGCACCGTCCTGCCCTCCCCGGCCAGCGTGGCCGCGCTAGGCCGGGACGGCCATTCCACCCGCGACATGGTCGAGGCGGTCCGCGACGGCGACCTGGCGAAGGCCCGCCGTCTGTTGGACGCCGATCCTTCACTTGCCCGCATCGGCGACGGACAGAATCTGGACCTGCTGACCCTGGCCGTCGCGCGCGACGACCGGGCCATGGTCAGCCTGCTGCTGGAAAAGGGCGCACCGCCTGACGGTCCGAACGGCGAGACCTCGCTCAGCCTGGCCCTGCGCGCCCGCGAGCCCTGGCATGCCCAAGCCCTGCTTCAGGCAGGCGCATCGCCCGACCCGGTCGCACCCGACGCCTTTTGGCCGCTGGACGAAGCCATCGCGCTGAACTCCCTGGGCGCGGTGCGGCTCCTGCTGGATCACGGCGCCGACGTGAACCGCGCCGACCGCACCGGGGGCACGCCGCTGGAAGCCGCCGTGGCCATGCGGAATTACCGGATCGCCGAACTGCTGCTGGAGCGCGGAGCCGATCCCTGGGCGGTCGGCGTCAACGGCGACACCATCGCCTCCGCCCTGAACGCTCCCGTCCGCCCCGCTGAACCCATCGAATCCCAAGCCGAATCGCAGGTCAAAGCCCGCCTGACCGCCGCCGGCTGGCGCTTTCCTCCGCCCTCAGCGCAGGCGGTCCGCGCCGACGTTCTCGCCGGGCGATGGCCTCCCCCAGGCGCCCAGGGCGGCCGCCCGCCCTCTCACGATCTGGTGCAGCGGATGCGAGAGCTGTGGCCGGAGTAGGATCAATCAGGTTCAAGCACGACCGCTGACGAGGCTTGAAGCACAACCGGGTACGCACGCACCTGAACGTCACGCTCTCACACATGGAGCTTTCGCCTGCCGACGACATCCCCGTCCGGAGGCGGGAGATGGGTCGCCCGCGCTAGGCAGACGTTCGCGTCCCATCACGCGAAGGTGGTCGCCGTCAAGGCGAGGAAGGCGGCCCCACGCCTCTGCCAAGCATCACAGCGGCTCTGACCAGCGACCGCCTCGGGTCTAGGTCGCAGGCTCTGGATCGGATGACCCAGACGCCGACGCAGGCCTGGATGCAGTCGCCTGTTTCTTCGTAGCCGGACTGGCCGCCTGTTCGGTTGCAAGCGCACCAAACAGCGCCGGTGACGCCGCACCTGCGCCAGGGCCGTCGCCCGTGACAAGAACGGTGCGTCCTCCATGGGCGGCAGCATCCCTGAGCGCCTCGAGGCGGTTGATCTCCATCATGAAGGTCATCGCATCAATGTCGGTTAGCGTCGTATCCTCTCGAAAGGCCGCCAGGGCCTTGGCGTTGCCTTCGGCGATGATGCTTCGACTGTCCGCGATCCCTCTGGCGGTGATGGTCATGGCCGCCGCCGAAGCTTCAGCGCTTTTGGTTCGTTTGATTTTCTCGGCCTCGCCGTCATTCTCAGCAGCCTCAAGCCGTCTTTGGGATGCGAGCACCTCGTTAAAGGCGGAGATCATTTCTTCCGTCGGTCGCGGATCGTCGATCAGCACGGCCCGGATCTCGTATCCATAGCCATTCATGGCCTCATCAAGCGACTCCCGCACCGTCTGCGTAAACTCGTCCCGATCCGTGTAGAGCTGGTCAAAGGTCTTGGCCGCAGCGACTGCCCGGGCCTCGGTCGCGACATAGGATTCGATCTGCTTTTCCGCGTCCTGAAGTTCGTAGAAGGCCGCCTGCACGGCGTTCGGGATAGCGCGATACTGCAAGCTGATCGGCATGGTCACGAAGGCGTTGTCCTTCGATTTCACTCCCAATTGAAGGGCGATCTGCCTCGTCTGAAGCGAGAAGGGCCGGCGCGCGACTTGAAGAGGCCATGGCGCCTTGATCGACAAACCGGCCGCCCGGGAACCGCTGTACCGACCGAAAGTTTCAAGCACTCTGACGTGTTGCTGTGGAGTGATGACGAATATCGTCCTTATCCAAAGCAGGAAAACAACAACGAACAAGACGTTTTTCGCGGACGGAATAATACTTTCCAGCAAACTATACATAGGCCCCTACTTCACGTGGACAGAACATCGATATCAATCAGATTATGCGCCCCATTTTATAGAATTTCCTCGCCACTCGAGCTAGGCTTAAGACCCATTTGATGGGGAACGCTCGATCTGTTTCAAGCTCCAGCGGAGTTTGGGTACCAAGACCTCGAGCAGTCTGCGAAATATCGGATATCGATCTGACCCGTGCCGTCAGACGCCAAAGCTTCCCCGCCAGCCGTCGAACGCAACTTCGACGTTCGCAGGCACAGACCGCGACAGGACGTTGTAGTCCAGATCGATATGCAGGTTGGTCAGCACGGCTTTCGACACCTCTGCGCGCGCGATCCATTCCAGCGCCCGATCAACGTGGGCGTGGGTCGGATGCGGCGTGTAGCGTAGCGCGTCGATAATCCAGAGTTCAGCGCCGCGAACGGCCTCGAGGGCGGCGTCGTCCAGGCCGGAAACATCGCTTGAATAAGCAATCGGCCCAAGACGATAACCCACCGAGCGTATCGGTCCGTGGGCCTGATCGAAGGTCCTGACGGGGATCGGGCCGCCAGGCCCCTCGATCCGCCAGTGTTGCCCGTGCGGCGGGATCCGCTGGGCTTCGATAATGGCCGGATAGCCATGATGGCTTTCGAAGATGTAGTCGAAACGCCGTGTCAGGGCCTGATGGGTAGCCGCATCCATCCAGGCGGGAATTCGTCGCCGGGCATGAACGGCGAAGACGCGCAGATCGTCGATGCCGTGGGTCTGGTCCGCGTGATCGTGGGTGTAGAGAACCGCATCGATGTGGCGTGTCCCGGCGCTCAGCATCTGCTGGCGAAAGTCCGGAGACGTGTCGATCACCACGCTAGTCACGCCGTCCGGACCATGGCGTCGCGCCAGCATGGAGCAGCGGGTGCGCCGGTTGCGCGGCTCGGCAGGATCGCAGTCGCCCCAGTCGCCATCGCCGCGCGGCACGCCGCCGGACGAGCCGCAGCCGAGAATGACGACCTCCAGCTCGTCCTGCCCGTTCATTCCGCGGGCCTCGGAATGCGGTCGAACAGGTTGAAGAAGGCGTCGGTTGTTCGTTGATCCGCCTGCTCGAGCGTCCAGCCGCGGACCTCGGCCAATTTTTCGAGCACCAGGCCGACGTAGGCCGGCTCGTTTCGGCGGCCGCGATGTGGGATCGGCGCCAGATAGGGACAGTCGGTTTCGACGATGATGCGATCCTCAGGCATCCGGCGGATGACCTCCCTCACCTCTTCGGCCGCCTTGAAGGTGGCGATGCCGGAAACGGAGAACCAGGCGCCGAGTTCCATAGCTGTTTCAGCCAGTTCCAGGCCGCTTGTGTAGCAATGCATCAAGAACTTGAAGGGCGCGCGGGCGTGCTCCTCGCGCAGAATGTCTGCCATGACTTCATCGGCCTCGCGCGTGTGGATGACCAACGGAAGCTCGGTGCGCCGCGCCGCTTCGATATGCTGGCGGAAGACCTTGGCCTGAACATCGCGCGGGCTGAGATCATAGTGGAAGTCCAGGCCGCATTCGCCGATGCCGATGACGCGCGGACGATCCGCCAGTTCGATCAGGCGATCGGCGGTCAGATCGGCATAGTCCTTGGCCTCGTGCGGATGGACGCCGACCGTGCACCAGATGTCGGCATTGTTCATCGCCAGGGCGTGGGTCGCCTCAAAGGTCGACAGCTTGTCCGAAATCTCGACCATCAGCCGCACGCCCGACTGGCGCGCACGGTCGATCACCGCCTCGCGATCCTCATCGAACTGAGGCGCGTGAAGGTTGACGTGACTGTCGATGAGCATATCAGGCGGCGGCTTTCGTGCGGGCGATATCGGCCAGGGCTCCGGCCAGGACGTCTCCCTTATCAAGATTCAGCCCGGCGGCGCGATCGGGCAGCTCGGACAGACGTCCCCACAGCTCGGCCCAGCGCGCGCCTTCTCGCCCCTCGGATTCGACGGCCCGACGCTTCACAGCGGCGATTAGGCGGTCCATCAGGGCTTCGAAACGCGCCTGTCCTTCGGCGCCCCGGAAACCGTCGGCGATCGCCAATTGCTCTGCGCGGTCCACGTCCGGCCCCTCGACCCAGGCGCGAGCCAGACGGTCGACTTCGGTCATGGCTCCGGAGGCCAGATCCAGGGCTGCGCCGGGCGAACCGCCCGCCATGCTCGCCGCCGCGACCGCTTCATCGCGGGATACGCCGGTGCGCCGCTCGACCAGTTCCGCCAGGCGCGCTTCCGGCCAGATGGGAAAGGTCAGCCGCCGACAGCGCGATCGGATGGTGGCCAGCAACCGACCCGGCGCATGGGTGACCAGGAAGAGCACGCCGTTTTCAGGCGGTTCCTCAAGAATCTTGAGCAAGGCGTTGGCGGCGTTGACATTCAGGTCGTCCGCCGCGTCGATGATGGCGACGCGGCTTCGGGCTTGCGAAGGGCTCTTGGCAAAGAATTCGGGCAGGTCGCGGGCCTGATCGACCGAAATGGCGCGCTTCAGCTTGCCGCCCTCCACCGCGCGTTCCAGCACCAGAAGATCCGGATGGGCCTGGGCGGACACCAGGCGGCTGACGGGGTCATGCGGCGCGGCGCCCAGCGGCCCGCGCGACGGGTCCGGCGCGGCCCCCAACAGGCGGCGCGCGGCGCGATAGGCGAAGCTGGCCTTGCCCGATCCCTCGACTCCGCACAGCAGCCAGGCGTGGTGCAACCGGCCGCGGTTCAGGGCGTCCAGAAAGGCTTCCTCAGCCTGGGCATCGGCGATCAGATCGAAACGGTCGCGCGGATGCTCGCTCAAAGCAGCCGCTCCTCCACCACGGCCCAGAGACGGGCCGAGACCGCTTCCACCTCTCCAGTCGCATCGAGGACGACGCACCGTTCGGGGTGACGGTCAGCCACCTGGAGGAAGCCGTCACGCAGTTTCTGGTGGAAGGCCAATCCCTTGGATTCGAAACGGGTCTCGAACAGGCCGCGCCCGAAGGCTCGATCCAGTCCGACTTCAACCGGAAGGTCGAACACTAGAGTCAGGTCGGGTTGATCGCCATTGACCACGGCGTCGTCCAAGGCCTCGATCAGGCTTTCGGGCGTTCCCCCGCCAGCGCCCTGATAGACGCGGCTGGAATCGGCGAAGCGGTCGCAGACCACCCAGCGTCCAGCCGCCAGGGCGGGGAGAATGGTCCGTTCCAGATGGTCCGAGCGCGCCGCATACATCAGCAGGGTCTCTGTCCGCGCGGACCATCGATCCGCCTCGCCCGAAACGGCGATACCGCGGATTTCCTCGGCGCCCGGCGACCCGCCAGGCTCGCGCGTCTGAAGCACGTCGAGCCCGCGCGCACGCAAGCGTTCGACCAACAGGCGCGCCTGGGTCGTCTTGCCGGCGCCCTCGCCGCCTTCGAAAGTGATGAATCTGCCTCGCTGCACCTGCGCACAATGGCGAGCGAGGCGCGGGAAGCAAGCCCGTTCAGCCGCCTATCAACAGGGCGTCGCCAAACCCGCGTGCGACGACAGCCTGACGCGCCCGCTCAGCGGCCCCCGCATCGGGCCAGGGACCGACCACGACGCGGAACAGCGCGCGGCCGTCCCGGTCGATGTTCTGGACCACAGCCTTGTCGCCGAGACGTCGCGCCACCCGATCTGCGCCGCGACGATCCGAATAGGCCCCCGCCTGCACCCAATAGGCGTTCAAGGCCGCTGGCTGCGCCGCCGCATACACCGGCGCGGGCGGGCTCGAGGCCGTCACGCTTTCATAATAGGGACGCGGTCCCGAGGACTGAGGCGTCGCTTGCGCCTGAACCTGGGCTCGAGGCTGAGGCGCGTTATCGACCTCGGCTCGGCGAAGAGAGGTTCCTCCGCCCTGACGCGGCGCCCGCCCGACATAGCGGACCCGCACGTCCCCGACGCCTTGCTGCAGGAGACCCAGTTCTTCAGCCGCCCCGCGCGACAGGTCGATGATGCGGCCGTCGACAAATGGACCGCGATCATTGACGCGAAGGATGACCCGACGGCCGTTGGCGCGGTTGGTCACCTCGACCAGGCTAGGCAACGGCAGGGTCTTGTGAGCGGCGGTCAGGGCGTTCATGTCGAAGCGCTCGCCGGTGGAGGTGGAGCGTCCGTGATGATAGCTGCCGTACCAGGACGCCTGGCCCACCTCGTCGTAGTTCGGCTGTTCCTTGGGGTGATACCAGCGGCCGCGAACCTGATACGGACGCATGGTGCCCGAAACGAACGGAGCGGGGTCGGTCACCACGGGCGCGCTGATGGGCGCATCGCCCTTGCCGCCCAGGCTGGCGCAGGCCGCCAGGGTTGAGAAGGCGGCGAGAATAATCGCCCCTTTCAACAATCTCGCCCACATAACGCTCTGCACTCCAGCCGACAGGAAATCGGAGCGAGAATAGAGGCAGAGGTTTCCAGTTTGGTTAACGCTCAGTTTGCGCGTATGGCCTTGCGTCAAAGCCCCTCCCCGGCTGGACGTCAGAACTGAGCGCCTTGAACACTTCCCTCTACAAGACCCGAACCGGGGTCTTCCTTCTTGCGATCCTGTGTTGCGCCCTGTGGGGCAGCGCATTTCCCGCCATCAAGAGCGGCTACGCCCTGTTGCAGGTCGCGCCGACCGACATCGCGAGCCAACTGTTGTTCGCGGGCTGGCGTTTCGCCCTGGCCGGCGTGATCCTGCTGATCGTGGCCGTGGGCATGAAGAAGCCGGTTCTGGCCATGAGCGGCCGTCAGGCCGGGCAAGTCGCCCTGCTCGGGCTGACCCAGACGGCCATTCAGTACGTTTTCTTCTACATCGGCCTGGCGCACGCCACGGGCGTGAAGTCCTCCATCATGAACGCGACCAGCGTCTTCTTCAGCGTCGTTCTGGCCCACTTCATCTATGCGGATGATCGGTTGAGCGGCCGCAAGGCGCTGGGCTGCCTGATCGGATTCCTGGGCGTCGTCGTGGTCAACCTCGGCGGCGGGGGTGAATTCGGCTTCGACTTCACCCTGTTGGGCGAAGGTTTCATCGTGATCGCGGCCTTTGTCCTGGCTGCCGCCTCCATCTATGGCAAGCGACTGTCGCGCAATCTGGACCCCATGGTCATGACAGGCTGGCAACTGGCCATCGGCGGCTTGATTCTGACGGCCGCAGGCATGGCGATGGGCGGACGGATTCAGGGACTGGACCTGACATCGGGGACTTTGCTCCTGTATCTGGCCCTGCTCTCGTCGGTGGCCTTCGCGGTGTGGAGCCTGCTCCTGAAGCACAACCCGGTGGGGATGATCGCCGCCTTCAACTTTCTGATCCCGGTCTTCGGCGTCTCGCTGTCGGCGGTTTTTCTGGGAGAATCCATGCTGCGCTGGAGCTACCTGATCGCCCTCATTCTGGTTTGCGCCGGCATCTGGCTCGTCACCCGCCCGAATGCGCCGCCGAACGGCAAGATCGCCTGACGCTTTCCGCTTGGGTCGCGCTCGGCTTGCCGCTATGCACGGGCGAGCGCGAGTCGAGTCGCGTGGGACAGGTGGCCGAGTGGTTTAAGGCAGCGGTCTTGAAAACCGCCGTAGGTGGAAGCCTACCGTGGGTTCGAATCCCACCCTGTCCGCCACACTTCCCGCATAGCTCGTCTCTGGCTGCGGGGCCGAGGGCCAGCCTTCCGTATCCCCGCCTTCTTCCTCGCAAAACCGCCTGCTTAGCCCTGATTTCTGGCCTTCTGGGCCCGGCTCTGAGGGCCTTTGGCGTCCAGTCTCTGGCAGGTCTGGAGTTGCGGAGTTTAGCGATTTGCCTGTTTCGTCTTTTTCGAAAGAACGGCCGTAGGACTCTATTTCTTCCAGTACTACCCTCTCTGCTGGCCGGAAGGCCAGACAGAAGCAATGTAGGTTCCACGCATCAAGCGATGTGGTTCATAGCTGCGTCGACCACGCCGGGCAGCGCTCCACCCTTCCAACTTTGATGATCCCGTAAGTGGGGCAGTGCGGCAGGGCGCCAACACCTCGCTCATCGGTTCGCGGCGCTTGCCGACGCTAGTCGAAAATCTGGGCCACGAAGCGTTAGTTTGAATACCTCACGCCAGACGCATTGGTTCAGCGCCCCACGCTCCTGCCCCAACTTGCAGGGCAAAATCGTCGAATGATTGACAGAGAGCTCGGGTTGTGGCGACATCGCTCGTATTCATAAAGATACATGCTCAGCAATAAGGGCATGAAAGGGGAGTGACCGTGAGACATCATACCCACGCCTTGGCCGTGACCGCCGTCGCGGCCGGCCTTTCCGTCCTGGCGAGCGCCGCCTCCGCACAGGACGCCGTCCAGGTCGATGAGATCATCGTCACGGCGCGTAAGACCAGCGAACGCCTGCAAGAAGTGCCCCTGGCCATCACCGCGCTGAACGCCGAAGAGATGCAGCGCCGCGGGATTCGCGAAGTCACGGACCTGTCTTCGATCGCGCCCGGCTTGAACATCGAAAAGGATCAGGGTCGCCGCTTCGAGCGCCCGGTCATTCGCGGCCAGGCCAACGTCTTCGGCTCGCCCAACGCCGCTTCCTTCATCGATGGCGTCTATATCCCCGACAGCCTGTTCGCGACCGAAATGGCCTTTGTCGACCAGGTCGAAGTGATCAAAGGACCGCAGTCGGCTCTGTATGGCCGTCAGACGTTCTCGGGCGCCATCAGCTATACGACGCGAAAACCCTCGCAGGAGGTCGAGGGCCTGATCCGCGCGACCGCAGCCGAGCATGACGAATACAACTTCCTGATGGGTCTGAGCGGGCCGCTGGTGAAGGACGTGCTGTCCGCCCAGGCCTCGGTCAACTATTACACCTATGGCGGCGAGTATCGGAACAATGCGCCCGGCACGCCCAGTGACGGCAAGACCATCGGTCAGGAAAAGACCGTCGGCGGCACCCTTGCGCTGATGTACACGCCGACATCGGAGTTGAGCTTCATCCTGCGCGGGTCGTACGCCCACAACAACGATGGCCATGAGCCGATGGCGATCCAGCGCTCGACCGCCAACAACTGCTACCTGGATACCCGCACCCAGTACTACTGCGGCGCCATCAACGTCACTCCCGACATGATCGGCCTGAATCTGGACGAAGTCGGCGGCGGCGGCGTCGAACGCAAGACCGGACGACTGAGCCTGACCGCTGAATACGATCATGGCGGCTACACCCTGACCTCGATCAGCGCCTACAACGACTCCGAAGAGCACCGTAAGGCCGACCTCGATTACCTGCCCCAGCGTCTGCTGGGCGGCTCGCTGCATGTCGATGATCGGGTGAACATCAAGGGCTTCAGTCAGGAGTTCCGTATCGCCTCGCCGCGCGCCGAACGCCTGCACTGGATGGCGGGCGCCTACTACTTCAACAGCGATCGCTGGGACGGACGCTATCGCTATGTGTCACGCGCTCTGCAGAACAACGGCACGATCGAAACCGAAAACCTGGCGGCTTTCGGCCTGGTCGGCTTCGACTTCACCGACAAGTTGTCGGGCACGGCCGAGGTGCGCGTCGCCGAGGAGAAACTGCACCTGACCGGCGGCGACTCCAACTTCGACTATGAGGCGACCTACCGCTCGACCAATCCTCGCTTCACCCTGTCGTACAAGGCCACCGACGACCTGATGTTCTACGGCCTGGCAGCGCGCGGCAACAAGCCGGGCGGATTCAACACCGACGTGCGCTTGAGCTCGGCCGATCGTTCCTACGGCGAGGAAACCGCCTGGAACTATGAACTGGGCTTCAAGAGCGATCTGTTTGACCGCCGCGTCCGCCTGAACGTGGCCGGCTACTACATCGACTGGTCGAACCAGCAGATGACGCAGGTGGCCAACCTGTCGGCGACCGAGACCGTGTCCTTCATCCGCAACGTCGGCGAGGTCGAGGTCAAGGGCGTCGAGGTCGAGGCCCAAACCAAGATCACCTCCGACTGGTCTGTGCGCGGCACATTCGCCTATGCAGACTCCGAATACACCAACGCCACGGACCCGGATTTCGCCACCCTGACCGGCGGCGATGGCGACGTGCGCGGCAAGGCGATCCCCAACGCGCCCAAGATCCAGTATTCTTTGGGCAGCAACTACGCCTGGTACGTCGGCGAGAACCGCTTCTTCGTCGACGGCACCTATTCCTTCCGCTCCAAGAAGTATGATCAGGTCGCCAACCTGGCCTGGGTCGACGGCCGCGACACCGCCAACGTGCAGCTTGGCTGGGAGCGCGGGCCGCACCGGGTGATCCTGTTCGGCCGCAACATCTTCGACAACATCGATCCGGTCGGCATCGTTCGCTACTCGGACTTCACCACCAACCGTCGCGGTTTCGTAGGCTCCCTGCCTCGCGGTCGCCAGATCGGACTGACCTACGAAGCCAACTTCTGACCTTCCTCCCAGAAGCCGGCCCAGTGCCCGCGGTTCACGCCGCGGGCCTTTTTCTTTGCAGACTGAAGGCGAGCCAAGCGGGCGCGGATGCAAAAAGACCCCGGACGCCTATGCATCCGGGGCCTGTTAGGACCAGACCGCAGTTGGTCAGCCGATAAGGGCCGAACCCCGACGCCCTTCGGCATCGGGCTTTTCGCCGAGCACGACGTACCAGGCGCGCGGCCCATCCCGCATCCGCACCGTCGTCTCCAGCACCTCGTCGGGAGCGAACCCCGCCTCGAGCATGACTTCGGGCGCCTGGGTCGCCAGGAACTCGTCCCAGAAGGGCTCGTCATTGTTCTTGGTCTGCCAGGCGAAGATGAACTTCTCGAAGGCGCTGAAATCGGCGCCCTTCATCGGCACATCTTGATGCACCACCACGCCGCCGGGGCGCAGCACGCGGCGCGCCTCGTTGAAAATGCGACCGAGCGAGTCGCGCGAGACCTCGTGCATCATGTTGTGCGACACGACCAGATCGAAGCTTTCGTCTTCGAAGGGCATGTCGCCCGCATCCATCTGACGGAAATGCGCCTTCAATCCCATCGCCTCAGCGCGGAGGTGAGCGTAGCGCAGCAGGCCCGGCGCCACGTCGACGCCATAGATCTCCGCCTCGGGGAAAGCCGCCGCATAGCCGACCGTGGCGCCGCCCGAAGAACAGGCCAGATCCAGGATGCGACGCGGCTTGAAGCCGGGATAGCGCTCAGCCAGGAATTCGATGACAGCCGCCGACTTGGAGTCGCGCGTACCGATGCCTACGCCCAGCGAATAGGCGTTGCCCCCGCTCTCATAGAAGGCGCCCGCGACAAAATCGTCCGCCGAACCTTCGCCCAGCATGTAGCCGCCCGGCTGGCCGTGGATATGGCCCGCATAGGCGTCCGAGGGCGCGACAAAGGTCGGGCTGGTCTCGCAACTGCCGCCGGCCGGCGCATTGGCCAAGCCGGCAGCGACCGCCTTCATGCGCGGCAGTTCGCGCTGGATGGTCTCGCCGACCGAGTTCCACATGACATCCTGGGCGCTGCGGCTGAAGGCGCTCCAGATCTGGTAGAAGGGATCGCCGACCATGGCGGCCGTGATCTCCTCGACCGTTTCAGGCGCCTTGCCGGACATCGCGGCGTAGGCAGGGCCGGCGCGGGCGTCGAGCGCAGTCCTGTTGGCGGCCTCGTAGCGGCGCAGTCGGTTCTTCAGTTGGACGATGTACTGAGTGCGCGCCGCCTCGTCGTGAAGCGGCCGAGCCAGAAGCTCATGGGTGGCCGTACGGTCGATGATCATGCGCTCTCCTCCATGTTCGACTGGCGTTCAGTCCTTCATGATGTATTATCTCAAATACCTCTTGTGCGGAAGTCTCTTCGTCGGACCGGATCATGCCCTCAACGTCGCTTCCTGCTCGTGCCATCCGCTCGACGGATCGCCATCGACCGGATCTAGGCGCGCGCGGCGTCGTCGCCTTGCTGACCCCGGCCGAGAACCCGACAGCCGAGCCTGAACTGTCGGTCCTGCTACCCCCCGACATCAATCTGCTGACCGCGCGCATGTACGCACCGAACGCCGAGATGACCGTCAGGCTCAAGGCTTACGAAACACGGCTGGAGGAATGGCTCACGCCATTCAGCGAGGCGCCGCTAGACGCCGTCGCCTTCGCCTGCACGGGCTCGACCTATCTGCTTGGCCCCTCGCGACGTCGACCACAGGCGCTGGAACGTCTCGATGGTCCCTGCCCCGTCGTCTGCGCCGCCGACGCCCTGAAAGACGCGCTGCAGTCTCTCGGCGCGCGCCGCATCATTCTGGTCAGCCCCTATCCGTCAGCCCTGACGTCAGCCGCCGAGATTCATTGGCGCGCCGCCGGCTATGATGTCGTCGCCGTCGTCCAGTCGCCCCTGGCGCCCGGCGCAGCCCACCCGATTTACGGCCAGACGGCCTCCACCCTGCTGACGGGACTGCGCCAGGGCGCGAAGGCCGGCGTCGCCGACGCCGTCGTCGCCATGGGCACCGGCGCCCCCAGCCTGGCCGCCCTGGCCGTCGTCAGCGACGAGACCGACGTCCCGATCCTGTCATCCAACCTGGCCACAGCCTGGTCCGTCGCGCGCAACCTGGGAATTGAAGACCGCCCGTCGATCACGGACTGGCTGACGCCCGATGCGCCCTGGCGCGAACGGCTATGGAGCCGCTTTCCCGCCGTTCGCGACCGCTTGATGAGCGCCTGACATCCTATTTTGATTTCGTTTCGAGGAGTTTTCTGATGTCCACGCCCAAACCGCCCCGCCCCACCTTCTTCGAGGACACGGCCAACGACCGCCTGACCGCCATCATCACCGCCCTCGTCACCGAGGTCGCGGGCCTGAGCGACCGAGTCGCCACGCTTGAGGACCTGTTGGCCGCCCAGGGCGTCCTGACAGCCGACGCGGTCGATCATCATATTCTGACCGAGGCGCAGCAGACGGCCCGTCGCGCGCGCCACGCGGCGCTGACCGACCGCGTCTTCTATGTGCTTCAGGAAGAGGTCGACGCCCTCAAGGGGCAGTTGGGCGCCTGATATGAAAACGGGCCGGGACGCCCTGCATCCCGGCCCGCGGCCCCTCGCCCCGCTCCGCTTTCGCCGACGCTCCCTCAAGCAGCGGCGCGCGGAGGAGCTCGCCTCAGGTCAGCGTCGCCGCCTTGCGCAGGCCATCGATCATCGACGAACGCATCACATAGTCCTTGTGCCGCACGGGATCGGCCAACATGGCCTGCATCTCGGCCATCATGACCTTGCGACGTTCCGGGTCGCGCTCCTGCATCCGCCCACGGTTGCGATCCGCCTGCGCCAGAATCTCCTGCTCCGCGATGGGACGGCGCTGCCGGGTGTAGAGGTCCAGCAGACCTTCATCGGCGCCCTCCAGAACCGCCTTGAGCTTCTCGGTCAGATTGAAGGCGTCGTGGACGCCGCCGTTCATGCCCATGCCGCCCGAAGGACTGTTGATGTGGGCGGCGTCGCCCGCCAGGACGACCCGGCCGCTGCGGTAATCAGGCGCGATCCGCATATGCACGCGATAGGGGCGGATCTCCAGCACTCTATAGGGCTCATCCCGAGCGACGATGGCCTGAAGCTTGCGCTCGATGCTGGCGCAGTCCAGCGCGTCCGCAATGGACTCCTCGCCGCGCGGATAGAGGCTGCAGCGCCAGAAATCCTTGAGCTTGAGCAGAGAGAATGTCCCGCCCTCGGTCCAGCAGTAGTTGACGTTCGACAGGCCCTCAAGGTGGTCCTCGAAGGGGAAGTCGGTAATCGCCAGAATGGTCGTCTCGGGATAGGTCTTGCCGTCCAGATCCCAGCCCAGCAGGGTCCGCACCGCGCTGCGGGCGCCATCGGCGCCGATCAGATAGCGGCAGCGTAACGCCTGCGTCTGGCCATCCTGCTCATAGAGCACGCTGACGCCGTCCTCGTCCTGCGTCACGCCGGACACCGTCGCGCCCATGCGGATATCGACGTGACGGGCGTCCGCCAGATGGTCGGCCAGGATGCGGCACAGACGGAATTGTTCGCACTGAAGCCGGAAGGGATGCTGGGTCTCGCCCTTCAGGTAGGACAGGTCGAATACGGCGCGCTCGCCCGTCTCATGCTGGCGGATCTGCCACTGCTCGCACTTCAGACCCTGTGCGATCAACGGATCGGCCAGGCCGTACTGGGCCAGCATGTCCAGCGTCGGCGGGTGAAACGTCGAGGCCCGCAGGTCTTCCGGCAACTCCGCTTCTGCCTCAAGGACGACGGCCGAAATCCCGAAAGCTTCCAGCCGCAAGGCCGCGCTCAGCCCGACCGGGCCGGCGCCGACGATGACCACTTGGGCGTCCCATTGCTGCATACTGGCGACCTCATGCCTACTTGTATCTGACTTAATACATTTGTTCGCCGATCCGACAAGAGGGCAGTTGCAACCTCATGTGCGGACGGGGTTCGACTTCCGAACAGTAGGCAGTCCAATCAGACGCACTGCTGCTTTGACACCGCCGCATCGTCTCGCCTTGCGATCCGCCCCCATCACGTATTAGCTTAAACACAACACAAGTCGCCACAGTATCAGGACGCCCGCTCATGGCTCTCCCCGCTTCTCCTTTCGACTGGGCTCCCCAACTCGTCACCAGCCTGATTGACGGCGCCTATGTCGGTGAGCGCGGCGGCCAACGCCTGCCCGCCTATTACCCCGGCAACGGCGAGATCATCTCCGAACTGCAGGAGGCTGACGCCGAGGAAGTCGATCGCGCAGTCCGCTCTGCCCGACGGGCCTTCAACGACCCGGCGTGGCGCGACATGTCGGTGGAGGCCCGCCAAGCGGTGCTTTACCAGATCGCCGACGCCATCGACGCAAACGCCCTGGAACTCGCGACGCTGGAGACGCTGAATGCGGGGATCGTCCGCCGCGACGTGCTCAGCCGTCAGGTTGTGCGCGCCGCCTACAACTTCCGCTTCTTCGCCGAGGCGATCAGCCAACAACCGGGTCAGGTCTGGCAGCAGATCAAGGATCACCTGACCTTCGTCACCCGCCACCCCGTCGGGGTGGCCGCCCTGATCGCGCCGTGGAACTCGCCGCTGGCGCTGGCCTCGATGAAGGTCGCCTCGGCCATCGCCTTCGGCAACACCTGCGTGCTGAAGCCGTCGGAGCAGACGCCGCTGTCGCTGGCCCGGATGGTCGAGATCATCAACACCGTCACACCGCCGGGCGTGGTCAACCTGGTGAACGGGCGCGGCGCGGCGACAGGCGCCGCCCTGGTGGATCACCCCGAGGTCGACCTGATCGCCTTCACTGGCGGCACCGAGACAGGCCGCCATATCATGCAGGCGGCCGGGCGTCGGCTGAAGCCGGCCGCGATGGAACTGGGTGGAAAATCGGCCAACATCATCTTCGCCGACGCCGATCAGGAACGGGCCTTGGACGGCGCCCTGATCTCCATCTTCTCGAACAACGGCCAGCAGTGTCTGGCCGGGTCGCGCATCCTTGTCCAGGATTCCATCTTCGACGAGTTCGTCGGCCGCTTCGTCGAACGAGCGCAGAAAATCCGTGTCGGCGACCCTCTGGACGACGCCACCGAAATCGGGCCGATCGCCTCAGCCCGTCACCGCCAGCATATCCTGTCCTATGTCGACATCGCACAGAGCCAGGGCGCGACGCTGCTGACCGGAGGCAAGGCGCTGGACCAGCCGGGCTATTTCATCGAGCCGACCGCCGTCCTGGCCCCCAGCAACAGCGACCGCGTCTGCCAGGAGGAAATCTTCGGCCCCTTCGCCGCCTTCGTGAAATTCAGCGACATGGAAGACGCCGTCCGCATGGCCAATGAAAGCCAGTTCGGCCTGGTCGGCTATTGCTGGACGCAGAACATCGACAAGGCCCTGCGCGTCAGCCAGGCGGTGCGGACCGGTCTGATGTGGGTCAACACCCCGATGGTGCGTGAACTGCGCGCGCCCTTCGGAGGCGTGAAGGATTCGGGCCTCGGCCGCGACGGGGCCGCCGCCTCCATGGCCTTCTTCACCGAAGAGAAGACGACGACCCTTCCTCTGGCCGACGTCCCGCTGCGCAAATTCGGCGTCTGATCCCGACGGGGTTGCGGCGGGCCTGTCCCGCCGCGCTTCGCGTCAACCGATGTGGCGCCACTGCGGACGGGCCGAGCTGTTATCGCGCGTCAGCAGCATGTGGTATTCATATTGATCGGGATTATAGAGGCCGACCTGATGCTCGAACGGGCGGCCGTCGCCGTCGAACACCGTCCGGCGCAGGCGCAGCAGCGGCGCCCCGATAGCCACATTCAGCTTATTGGCCGCCGCATCGTCGGCTGGAATGGCGCTGATGGTCTGTTCGGCGCGCTGCGCGCGAATCCCGCCGCCTTCAAGAATACGCATGATCGGGCGGTCATCGATAACGCTCCTGGGCGTCAGTTGGGCGACGGAGCGAGGCAGCCACACCGTCGTCACCGACAACGGCTTGTCCTTGAAGAAACGCAGCCGCTCGATGCGCAGCGCGCGATCGTCAGCCGGAAGATCCAGCGCCTGAAGCACGGCGGCAGGAGTCGGCGCCTCCGGTTCATAGGCCAGCAACCGCGCGGTCGTCTCAAGCCCCAGGGTGATGAGGTTCTCGACCAGGCCGGACACTCGGCTCTCCTCTCGCTGCGCCTCGTCGGCGCGAGGGGCGACAAAGGTGCCGACGCCATGCTTGCGCCGGATCCAGCCTTCGCGCTCCAACAGATCAAGCGCGCGCCGCACGGTTACCCGCGACACGTCATAGGCCGCCGCCAGCTGCATTTCGGACGGCAGCGGCTGTTCCGGCGCAAAGGCGCTGTCCTTGATCTGCTGGCGCAGGATAGTGGTCAGTTGGTGGTAGATCGGCAGACTGCTGGATCCGCCGTCCGCCTTGAGGCTGCGCCGACCGATGTCGGCTCCTGCCCCAGCGCCCTGTCTGGCCAAGCTTATCCTCCACACGCCGGCGTCTGCGCCTGCGTCGTCAATTAGCGAACTTGTTCTTATTATCAGACCTTAGCGGCTTGGCTACTGCGGGTTGTCTCCGTCGCCGCGGCAAGCCACACAAGACGGCATGACATCCGCTTCGCCGACAGACGCCGCCCTGGATCTTCGTCCCGACCTTCTGGACGATCAGCTGCCCGTCCCCCTTTACCACCAGATCCGTCTGCTGCTGGCCGAGCGCATCCGGCGCGGCGCGTTTCCGGCTGGCTCCCTTCTGCCCGGCGAACACCAGATATCGGAAATGCTGGGCGCCTCGCGCATCACGGTCAAGCGGGCGCTCAATGAGTTGGCCGAGGCTGGTCTGGTGACACGTCATCGCGGGCGCGGCACGGTGGTGACGCCGCAGGTCGAACTGCCTGTGGTGACGGGTTCGTTTTCCACCCTGATGGATTCGCTCAAGACCATGGGACACGAGACCCAGGTCGAACTACTGGAGAGCCGGGTCGAGGCGGCCGACGCCGATGTCGCGCGCGCCTTGGCGGTCGACCCCGGCGCGCCGGTCCAACGCATCATCCGCCTTCGCCGACTGGGCGAGACGCCCTTTTCCTATCTGGTGTCGTGGCTGCCGGATTTCGTCGCCAGCAGCTGCGATGACGCCGCCTTTGCCGAACAGTCCATGCTGGATCTTCTGGAGCGAGCCGGCGCGACCCCGCATGAAGCCGAGCTGTGGATTTCAGCCGTGGGGGCGGACACCTCCGCAGCCTCGGCGCTTGAGGTAGCGATCGGATCGCCCCTGCTCAGGATCGAACGGATCATGCGCCGGTCCGACGGGACGCCGGTCCAGTACATTCACGCCCATTATCACGCTGACCGATTCCGCTATCACCTGCTCAGCCGCCGCGAGGAAGGAAACTGGCAGGACGGCGCCTGATTTCCGCTGCGCCGCTTCAGGATCGGCTGGCGCCCGCCGCAGGACGGGCTATAGTTGACCTATCTTTATACCATTAAGGACAGACCGACTGTGAGCGACCTTGTCTTCGAACCGACCATGATCCGCGAGAACAAGACAGCGCGCGAGTTGTTCGAAGCGGTCAAGGCCAATCCCGCCCGCGCTCGTTTTGGATTCGGCGAGAAACTGGCCGTGGTGAACGTCGATTTCCAGCAATCCTACACCCGCCCCGATCTGTTTCCAAAGACGGCCTATGTGACCCACCCTGACCAGATCGGCTTCACCAATCGCATCTCGGCCGCCGCGCGCGCCAAGGGGATGCCGGTGATCTGGAGCCATGTCGCCTATAAGGCCGACGCCGGCGACGCCGGGGTCTGGGGCACGCGCACCGACACGCCCGACAGCCTGCAGAACATCAAATACGGGTCCGAGCGCCACGCCCTCGATCCGCGCTGCCGGATCGATGAGGCTGTGGACCTGATCTACACCAAGCGGATGCCCTCGGCCTTCTTCGAGACGCCGCTGAACTCCTACCTGCGCTGGCACAAGGTGGATACGGTGCTGGTGACGGGCGGCTCGACCTCGGGCTGCGTGCGCGCCACGGCGGTGGACAGCCTGTCCTATGGTTTCCGCACCATCGTCGCCGAGGAGTGCGTGGCGGACAAGCACGAGAGCTACCACTACGCCAATCTGACGGACCTTCAACTGAAGTACGCCGACGTGGTGTCGGCGCAGGACGTGCTGGACTGGCTTTCCTCGCGCTGAGCCGACGGCAGCCTGAAGAATTGAAGGGCGGCGGACCGAAATCCGCCGCCCTTCCTTTTACGCTTTTACGCTTCCCGGCCGAAGGTTGGGGGCGACGACCGAGTCTGGAGCCGGGACGACGGCGGCCTCAGGCGCGCGCCGCCTCGACAATCTCTGAGACGCCGGCGGTCCATACGGCGTCGTCCTGCGCCAGACCGTCCAGCACGCTGCGGACAGGCTTCATCCGGAACGGCAGGCCGCTGACGTAGGGTGTCAGGGTGAAGCCGACGACCTGGCCGCCGAAACGGTCGGCCTCGGCCTTGTGCAGGCGGATCGCCTCAAGCACCTGATCGGCCCATTCGTCCTCGGTCTGAAGGCGCACGGTCAGCAGGGTGCGGTCATCCAGTTCATTCGATAAAGGCGCCGCCCAGACCACGCCCTTTTCCGTCTGCATCGGCACGGGAACCGTGTCCTGCTCCCAGTCCAGGCAGATATCGAAGCCTGCCTCGGCGATCAGCGCCAGCGTCTGGAACGACTGCTGCCGCGCCGGGCTCATCCAGGCGCGCGGCTTCAGCCCCGCCCTGTCGAAGGCGTCGCGCGTGCAGCCGATCCATTCCGCTTCGACGCCCGGCTCAAGCCCGCTCCAGTGGATGCAGTCCGCCTCCCAGCCATAGGCGGCGATCTCGTGCCCGTCGGCGAGGATGGCCTCAACCAAGGGCTGAACGCGTTCCAGCAGGACCCCATTGGTCGGAAACACCGCCTTCAGCCCCCTCGCCTTCAGCGCATCCAGAATGCGGAAAACGCCCACACGATTGCCGTAGTCGCGCGTCGTGAAGTGGCGCAGATCCGGATAGGTCGTCTGCATGGCGCCGGGGTGCTTGAACGGCTTGCCCTGCGGGTTCAGGCGATGGAACTCCAGCGGGACCACGATCATCGCGGCGGCCGTCTTGCCGTCCGGCCAGACGATCTTCGACCGCTCGGTCGCCGGACGCCACGGATACAGCGTCTGATCCATGCCGTAGGAGCGGTGCGGATAGGTCAGATAGTCCTCAGGCAGCGCCATGGCCGAACCCCTTTCCTCCGGTCGCGCAGCCTCTTGCCGCGATATCGGCCTGCGTCTGGTCCCAGCAGTGGTCGCGATAGTAGCCCGCGATCTCGGCGCCGGTGGCGAACCACACGTCGTCTGCGTGGCCCATAATGTGTTTCAGCGCCTCTTCGAACGGGCCGATGCGGTGCGGCTGGCTGACCAGATAGGCGTGCAGGGGAATGCACATGACCGTGCCGCTCTGCTCGCCCTCTTCCAGCAACTGGTCGAAGTGCCGCTTCAGGATGTCGGTGTAGCGCGCCGGGCTCATCCCCAGTGCGCCGTAGGTGATGACGTCGTTCACCTCCAGCGAATAGGGCAGCGAAATCAACTTGCCTGACGCCGTCTTCACCGGCTGCGGCTGGTCGTCCTGGAACAGGTCGCAGGTGTACCAGAAGTCGTTCTCGGCGATCAGGTCCAGCGTCCGCTCGGTGTGCGTCAACGCTGGTGCCAGATAGCCGCGGATACGCTGGCCGCTGGCCTTTTCGACCGTACGGATGGCGTCTTCGATGATGGCGCGCTCCTGCGCCTCGTCCATGCCGTAGGAATAGCGGGTGTTGTAGACGCCGTGCGAAAAGAACTCCCAGTTCCGCTCGACGCAGGCCTCGATGATCTCGGGATGGTGGTCGCAAAGGGCGACGTTCAGCGACACCGAGCCGCGCAGGCCGTATTTGTCCAGCAGTTCCATCAGTCGCCAGTGACCGACGCGGTTGCCCCAGTCGCGCTGGGAATAGGCGACGACATCGGGCGCAGGCTTGGGCCAGCCGGCGCGGCCGGGGTTCTTCGCGGGATCGAACTCATAGAACTCGATGTTCGGCGCGACCCAGAAGGCCAGTTTCTTGCCGCCGGGCCAGACGATCTTCGGCCGGTCCCGATAGGGCCAGTAGTCGTAGAGGTTGGGGTCCGCGACGGTCATGCCTTCTCCTCTTCCTGCGCTTCGTATCGCTGTCCCAGCGCCATCATCTCATCCAGGCCGATGCGGGCGTTGACCCCCATCAGGTCGGTCATGTGCGCCCGGTGCGCCGCCGTGCCGCCGTCGCGCTTCAGCACCGACAGGAAGGCTTCGACAGCCGGAATGACGGCGCGCACCATGGCCCCCGGCGCGATCACCAGACGATAACCCAGCTCGGACAGACTGTCGGCCGAACTCAGCGGCGTGTCTCCGCCCTCGACCATATTGGCCAGCAGGGGAACGCGGGCGGCGAAGCGTTGGGCCACCGCGCGCATCTGATCCAGATCACGCGGCGCCTCGACGAACAGGACGTCGGCCCCGGCCTCAAGGAACAGTTCGGCGCGATCCATCGCCGCTTCAAAGCCTTCGACCGCGATAGCGTCGGTGCGGGCGATGATCAGGGTGTCGTCGTCGTGGCGCGCATCGACGGCGGCGCGGACCTTGCCCGCCATCTCCTGCCCCGAAATCACGCCCTTGCCGCGCAGATGGCCGCACCGCTTGGGGAAGGTCTGGTCCTCGATCTGGATCGCGCGGGCGCCCGCGCGCTCGAAAAGCCTCACCGTCCGGCCCATGTTCAGGGCGTTGCCGAAGCCGGTATCGGCGTCGACGATCAGAGGGATGTCGATACGCTCGGTGATGCGCGCCGCCACGTCAACGACGTGATCCAGACTGACCAAGCCGATATCAGGCCGCCCCAGCTGGGTATAGGCGACCGAGGCGCCCGACAAATAGGCCGCCTCGAACCCCGCCTGCTGGATCAACAGGCCGGACAGGGCGTCATAACATCCCGGCGCCAGCAGGGCGTGCGACTGTTTGAGCCGGCGACGCAGGTTCAACCGCTCGCTCATGCGGCGCCCCCCAGCTTCTTCTTCAGGTGCGACATCAGCCCCCCGTCATCCATCATGGCCATAAGGTGCGGCGGCAGGGGCGCGAAATCATAGCCCTGCCCCGTCGTCAGATTCGTCAGACGCCCGGCCGCCAGATCGACCTCCAGCCGGTCGCCTGCGGAAATCTCGCCCGCTTGTTCAAGGGTGATGCAGGGCACCCCCAGATTGATCGCATTGCGCCAGAAGATACGAGCGAAAGAGCGCGCGATCACGGCGCGCACGCCCAGCAGGCTCAACGACACCGCCGCCTGCTCGCGCGACGAGCCGATGCCGAAGCTGCGGCCGCCGACGACGAAGTCGCCCTTGGCCACCGTGCGGGCGAAGTCAGGATCGACAGCCGCCAGACAATGCTGCGCCAGTTCCTCGGGCGGCAGCTTCATCAGCGTGCCAGGCGCCATGACGTCGGTGTCGATATTGTCGCCGAAGACGAAGGCCCGACCGCTCATGCCGCCTCTCCCAGGAACTGACGCGGATCGGCGATGCGGCCTTCAACGGCAGCGGCGGCCACGGAATAGGGCGAGCCGAGATAGACCTGCGCCTCCTTGGACCCCATGCGCCCCTTGAAGTTGCGGTTGGTCGAAGAGATGCAGACCTCGCCATCCGCCAGCACCCCGGCGCCATAGCCAGCGCAGGCGCCGCAGCCGGACGGCAGCAGGACCGCCCCCGCCTCCATCAGCGTCTGCAAGGTGCCGTCCTGCGTCGCTGTCGTCGTGGTCTTCTGCGACGCCGGGGCGATCAACAGTCGGGTGTCCGGCGACACCTTGCGGCCCTTCAGCACGGCGGCGGCCATGCGCAGGTCTTCGATCTTGGCTCCGACGCAGGCGCCGATATAGCACTGATCCACCTTGATCCCGGCGTGTTCGGTCACGTCCTGAGTGCGCGACGGATCATGCGGCGCGGCGATCTGGGGCTGCAGCGTCGCCGCATCGAAGCAGTGGACGGCGGCGTAGGCGGCATCGCGGTCCGACGCCAGCGCCAGAGCCGCCGCCTCATCCTCGACCGGACGCCCGGCCGCGCGAAGATAGTCGAACGTGGTCCGGTCCGGCGCCACGACCCCGGCCTCGCAGCCCAGTTCGGCGGCCATGTTGCACAGGACCATACGCTCGGCCATCGACAGGCCCTCGACCGTGTCGCCGCCGTACTCGATCGCCTTGAAGGCGTTGTCCATGCCCAGTTCGCGGCACAGGAACAGCATGATGTCCTTGGCCGCCACGCCCGCGCCGAACCGGCCCGACCACTCGACGCGGATCGTCTCGGGCACCGCCAGCCAGGTCTCGCCCGTGGCGACGATGGCGGCCATGTCGGTGGCGCCATAGCCCGCCGCATAGGCGCCGAACGCGCCCGCCGTCGGCGAATGGCTGTCGCCGCCCGCCACGAAGGCGCCCGGCCGGATCAGGCCATGCTCGGGCAGGACCAGATGACAGATGCCCACCATGTCGAAGAAGGCGCCGACCTGATGCTCGGCCGCGAACTCTCGCGCCAGCTTCAGGATGCGCGCGGATTCGGCGTCCACCGCCGGGACATAGTGGTCCGAAACGATGGCGACCTTCTGCGGATCCCATAGCCCCACACCCAGCTCGCGCAGCATCGGCGCCCAGCGACGCGGCCCCGAACTGTCGTGCGCAAAGGCCAGATCAACCTGAGCCGTCACCAGTTGGCCGGGCGCGACCCGGTCCAGACCGGCGGCTCGGGCGATGATCTTTTCAACGAGGGTGGAGCCCCGGCCCATGCCTTCTCCCGATGATACGCCGCACAAGGGCATTGCTGGATCAAATGATATAGCTTTATATCATCTAAACGCGCAGCCTTGGCAAGCGCCTTCCCGCACCTTCCAGTCCATCAGGAACGCCCATCATGTCGAACTCCGCCGCTTCTTCCGCCCAAACCTTCCGCTGGGACGACCCGTTCGACCTGACGGGGCGCCTGACGGACGAGGAGCGGATGGTTCAGGACGCGGCGCGGTCCTATGCGCGCGAGGCCCTGCTGCCGCGCGTGGTCGCCGCCTTCCGCGACGAGGTCTTCGATCGCGCCATCATGACCGAGATGGGCGAGATGGGCTTCCTCGGCGCCATGCTGCCCGAGCAGTACGGCGGCTCCGAAGCATCGCACGTCGCCTATGGCCTGATCGCGCGCGAGGTCGAGGCGGTCGACAGCGGCTATCGCTCGGCCATGAGCGTGCAGTCGTCGCTGGCCATGTATCCGATCTACGCCTTCGGCTCGGACGAGCAGAAGGCGAAGTTCCTGCCCAAGATGGCGGCGGGCGAACTGGTCGGCTGCTTCGGCCTGACCGAGGCCGACGGCGGGTCGGACCCGGCCTCGATGAAGACCACGGCGGTCGCGGTCGACGGCGGCTATCGTCTGAACGGCGGCAAATACTGGATCACCAACTCGCCCATCGCCGACCTGGCCATCGTCTGGGCCAAGCTGGACGGCAAGATCAGGGGCTTCATCGTCGAGCGCGATTTCGACGGCTTCACCACGGGCAAGATCGGCGACAAGCTCAGCTTGCGCGCCTCGGTGACGGGCGACATCGGCCTGAACGACGTCTTCGTGCCGGA